>NZ_DATJWR010000420.1:0-4819 GCF_035501035.1 Paraburkholderia sp. | reverse complement strand
TTCTCGTACGGCGACGTGCTGGGCGCGGGCGAAGGCTGGGCCAAGACGATCCGCTTCAACGCGAAGCTCGCGGACATGTTCGCGGCGTTCTTCGCGCGCGAGGACACGTTTGCGCTCGGCATCTGCAACGGCTGCCAGATGATGTCGAGCCTCGCCTCGATGATCCCGGGCGCCGAAGCCTGGCCGAAGTTCACGCGCAACAAGTCGGAGCAGTTCGAAGCGCGCTTCTCGCTCGTGGAAGTGCAGCGCTCGCCGTCGATCTTCTTCAACGGCATGGAAGGCTCGCGCATTCCGGTTGCCGTCGCGCACGGCGAAGGCTTCGCGGACTTCTCGCAGCAGGGCGACATCGCGAAGGTGGCGGTGGCGATGCGCTACGTCGACCATCGCGGTCAGGCGACCGAGGGCTATCCGTTCAACCCGAACGGCTCGCCGCAAGGCATCACCTCGGTCACGACGCCCGACGGCCGCTTCACGGTGCTGATGCCGCACACCGAGCGCGTGCAGCGCACGGTGACGATGAGCTGGCACCCCGAAGGCTGGGGCGAGGCGAGCCCGTGGATGCGTGCGTTCCAGAACGCGCGCAAGTGGGTGGGCTAAGGCTTAGCGCTCGATTGCCGTTTTTCGCTCATCGAGCTGAGACCCCGACCACGCCCCGACTCTGGGCGCGGTCGGGGTCTTTTCTTTTGTGCATTCTGGCGGCACTTGGACCGTCTTGCGGTGAATGGAGCGATTGATCTCCGCATGATTTGCGGTGATTGGGTTGTGCCTGCGGTGAATGCGGCGTGAAGTTGCTCAACAGGCTGCTCGATGGCTTGGAGGGCAAGCTCAACGGCAGCACGACCGGTGCGTGCGCAGCGAAGTGGAAAGTCTCAACAAAAAACCCCGCGCCTCTGAAGGTCGCGGGGTTTGCTATCGAAGCAGCACTGCCAGGCAGTTTTACTGAATCTTCGCCTGCTTGCGCAGATTCTCTTCGAACGCCTGCAGCTTTTCCTGCTGGATCTGCTGGACGATTTGCGCTCGCACCTGCTCGAGCGGCGGCGGCGTGACAGGGCGGATGTCGTCCACGCGGATGATGTGCCAGCCGAACTGCGTGTGCACCGGCGTATCCGTCATCTGGCCTTTCTGCAGGTGCGTGGCCGCGTCCGCGAATTCCGGCACGTAAGCCTTCGGATCCGACCAGTCGAGGTCGCCGCCGTTCTTGGCCGAGCCCGGGTCCTTCGAGTACTGCTTCGCGAGGTCTTCGAAGCTTGCGCCAGCCTTGATCTTCGCGATCAGGTCCTTGGCCTGCTGCTCGTTGTCCACGAGGATGTGGTGCAGGTGGTATTCGTTGCCGCCCGCGTCCTTCGTGAGCTGGTCGTAGCGCGCCTTCACTTCGGCGTCGGTCGGCTGGTTGTTCTTCACGAAGTTTTCGATCAGCGCGCGCAGCACGACGGTTTGCTGCGCCACGGCGATCTGCGCCTTCACGTCAGGCTTATTCGGAATGCCTTCGCGAATGGCCTCCTGCATGAGGATCTCGCGGTTCACAAGTTCCTCGCGCACGGCCATCTGCAGTTGCGGCGAATCCTGCTGCCCTTGATGGACGAGCTGCTCGACCAGCGCATCGGCGCGCGCTTTGGGAATCGGCGTGCCGTTCACGACGGCGATATTCTGCGCAAAGGCGGGAGCCGCCGCGCATGCAGCCAGCAACACCCAGAGATGGGTTTTCTTCAAGGTCATCGGAATGTCCTAACGGGGCGAACCAAAATGGCGAACACAAGGATCGCGGTCAAATTGTGCGGTTACCGGGGCAGCGCCGCGGCTTCTTCGGGCGTGAGCGCCGTGATCGCGAGAGCGTGAATGCCGCGCTGCATGGCCTCGGCCAGCGCATCATACACCATGCGATGCCTTGCCACGCGGGCTTTCCCCGTGAATGCGGCCGCAACGATCGTGACGTGATAGTGACCGCCCGCAGCGGCGCCGGCGTGCCCGGCATGCTGTGCGCTGTCGTCGCGCACGACGATCGACTCGACGGGGGCAAGCGCCGCGGCGAGGCGCGTTTCGATGAGCGCCATGCGCTCGGCCGGGCTCGCCTGGAGAAAGGTGTCGCTCATTCCTCTTCCTTCATGTAACGCGAAAGCCACAGACTCTGGCCGACGATGAACACCACGAGAATGCCGGTCGCGCCGAACAGCTTGAAATCGACCCATGCGTCGGTGGAGAAGTGGTACGCGACGAACAGATTGAGGATGCCGAGCAGCGCGAAGAAGATCGCCCACACGAAGTTCAGCTGCGTCCAGATGCGCGGCGGCAGCGTGATCTGCTTGCCCATCATCGCTTCGATGAGGTTCTTGCCGAAGAGCACCTGCGAGACGAGCAGCACGACCGAGAATGCCCAGTACAGCACGGTGGGCTTCCACTTGATGAAGGTTTCGTCGTGCAGCATCAGCGTGGCGCCGCCGAACACGACGACGATGCCGAGCGAGAGCCACAGCATGGGGTCGACCTTGCGGTGACGGAATGCCACCCACGCGATCTGCACGAGCGTCGCGCCGATGGCCACGGCCGTCGCCGTGAAGATGCCCCAGAGCTTGAACGCGACGAAAAAGAGGATGATCGGGAAAAGATCAAACAGAAATTTCATTATCGGCCTGGAAATTTACAAGATGAGCCGCAAAAAGAGGGCACGACGCTTTCAAGGCCGTATCGCACCCCGCGCGGGGCGCGGGGGTGGCTTGCCAGCGTTCACTTGGGCTCGAATTGTAGCGCAGCCGAATTGATGCAATACCGAAGGCCGGTCGGGGCCGGGCCATCCTCGAACACATGGCCGAGGTGCGCGCCGCAGTTCTTGCAGCGCACCTCGATGCGCAGCATGCCGTGCGTGCGGTCGGTCTTCTCTTCGATCACCTCGCCGTTGATCGGGCGGAAGTAGCTGGGCCAGCCGCAGCCCGCGTCGAATTTCGTGTCGGATTCGAAGAGCGGGTTGCCGCAGCAGACGCAGTCGTAGACGCCGCGGTCGAAGTGGTCCCAGTACTTGCCCGTGAAAGCGCGTTCGGTGGCCGCGTGGCGCGTGACCTGGTATTGCGTCGGGTCGAGCTGCTCGCGCCATTGCTCGTCGGACTTGTGGCCGGGGTAGGCAGGGGAGTTGTGGTCGTCCTGGCTCATATCGGGTTCCTGTCGGGTGGAAAGCAAGATCACGCAGATGGGGGCGGGTTCACGAAGAGCAACTGACTTCGAGCGAGCCCGCCCAGTCGGGGGGCAGCGCCGCGTAGGCCGCGTGCTCGGGCTGCTCGTCGAACGGGTGCTCGAGCACCCTGGCGAGGCGATCGACCTCGCTGAAGTCCTTTTGCGCAGCGCGCTCGATGGCCGTTTGCGCGAGGTGATTGCGCAGCACGTACTTCGGATTCACGCGGTTCATCGCAGCGGCGCGCGCGGCGTCGTCGCGCGACTCGTGCGCAAGGCGCGCGCGATAGTCGGTGGCCCAGGCGTCGAAGGCAGCGCGATCGAGGAAGAGGTCGCGCACCGAGGTGTCGCCATGCGCGCCATGCTTCGAGACCTGCGCGAGATTCCGGTAGGTCAGCGTGAAGTCGGCCCGGTTCGCATGCATGATTTCGAAGAGGCGGTTGGCGAGCTGGTCGTCGCCTTCGCGCGCCTGCTCGAGGCCGAGCTTCGCGCGCATGCGCGCTTCGAGCGCGGGCGCGAAATGCCCCTTGAAGCGTTCGAGCACGGCCTGGGCGTCGGCCACTACGCGCTCGCCGCGCTGTTTTTCATCGGCGATGTCGTAGTGCGCGCCGAACAGCGGCACGAGCGCCTGCGCGAGGCAGAAGAGATTCCAGTAGGCGATCTGCGGCTGCATGCGGTAGGCGTAGCGGCCCTGCGAATCGGAATGATTGCAGATGTGATTGGCGTCGAAGCCATCCATGAAGCCGAACGGGCCGTAATCGATCGTCAGACCGAGGATCGACATGTTGTCGGTGTTCATCACGCCGTGGCAGAAGCCCACGGCCTGCCACTCGACCATTAGCGCCGCCGTGCTGCGCACGGCTTCGTCGAGCAGCGCGAGATACGGGTCGTCGGCTTCGCGCAGATGAGGCCAGAAACGCGCGATCACGTGATCGGCCAGCGTGCGCAGTGCGTCCACGTCGTCATGCGAATAGAAGTGCTCGAAATGGCCGAAGCGCACGAAGCTCGGCGAAACGCGCGTGACGACGGCGGCCGTCTCGATCTCTTCGCGCCGCACAGGCTGATCGGAGCCGATCACCGTCAGCGCGCGCGTGGTCGGAATGCCGAGATGATGCATCGCCTCCGAGCACAGGAACTCGCGAATCGACGAGCGCAGCACGGCGCGGCCGTCGCCCATGCGGGAGTAGGGCGTGCGGCCCGCGCCCTTGAGCTGCACTTCGTTGCGCTCGCCGCCGTGCTCGACTTCGCCGAGCGTGAGTGCGCGGCCGTCGCCGAGCTGGCCCGCCCAGACGCCGAACTGATGCCCCGAGTAGACGGACGCATACGACATCGCCGAAGGCGGGCGTTCGCGCGTGAAGTTGCCGCAGAAGAACTCGGCGAACGCGGGATCGGTGACGGCGGCGGCATCGAGGCCGAGCCGCCCGGCCATGGCCTTCGAAAAGCCGATGACATAAGGCGCGGGCAGCGGCGCGCCGGGCAGCCGTGTGTGAAAGCGCGCGCCGAGCGCGGCGAATGCGTTGTCGCGTGGCGCGATCAGGGCGTGCTCGAAATCGGCGAGCGGACCGGCAGCGGGCGAGCGCGGGGCGGACGTACCGCCCTCCGTAGCCGGGGTTGGGGTAATGCCTGGTGAAAACGACATATTGAGGGCCTTTTGAATAGC
>NZ_DATJWR010000419.1:0-4702 GCF_035501035.1 Paraburkholderia sp. | reverse complement strand
GTACGGCACCGCGGCCGCGCCCACTTCGTCGGGGTTCTGCATCGCCTTCATGCCGATTTCCATCGTGAGCTTCTGCATCTTGTCGCCGATGTCGGCGAGCGGATTCACGAACTCCTGCATTTCCGGCTTGATGCCTTCGGCCTCGACGAAATCCGTGACGAGCTTGCCGAACTTCTTGAGCTTCGCGCCCATGTCGCCGAGCACCTTGCGCCCGAGCAGGTCGAGCGACTGGATCGTGTTGGTGCCTTCGTAGATCTGGTTGATGCGGGCGTCGCGCACGTACTGCTCCATGCCCCATTCGGAGATGAAACCGTGGCCGCCGTACACCTGCATGCCGAGGTTGGTGCTATCGAATGCGTTGTCGGTGAGGAAGGCCTTGATGATCGGCGTGAGCAGCGCAACGAGATCCGCCGCTTCCTTGCGCTCGGCTTCGTCGCCGTGCGAAAGCTCCTTGTCGATCTGCAGCGCGGACCAGTACGTGAAGGCGCGCGCGCCTTCGGCCCAGGCCTTCTGCGTGAGCAGCATGCGGCGCACGTCCGGATGCACGATGATCGGGTCGGCGGCCTTTTCGGGTGCCTTGGGGCCCGTCAGCGAGCGCATCTGCAGACGCTCCTTCGCGTACACGAGCGAGTTCTGATAGGCGATTTCCGTGAGACCGAGCCCTTGCATGCCGACGCCCAGACGCGCCGCGTTCATCATCACGAACATGGCGTTCAAGCCCTTGTTCGCCTCGCCGACGAGCCAGCCCTTCGCGCCGTCGAGGTTCATCACGCAGGTCGCGTTGCCGTGAATGCCCATCTTGTGCTCGATCGAGCCGCACTTGATGCCGTTGCGCTCGCCCGGCTCCCCAGCCGCGGTCGGCACGAACTTCGGCACGACGAAGAGCGAGATGCCCTTCGTGCCTTGCGGCGCGTCCGGCAGGCGCGCGAGCACGAGGTGGATAATGTTCTCGGCCATGTCGTGCTCACCGCTCGAGATGAAGATCTTCGTGCCGGTGATGGCGTACGAGCCGTCGCCGTTCGGCTCGGCCTTCGTGCGCAGGATGCCGAGGTCGGTGCCGCAGTGCGGCTCGGTCAGGCACATGGTGCCCGTCCAGACGCCTTCCACGAGCTTGGGCAGATAGGTCTTCTGCAGTTCCGGCGTGCCGTGTGCGTGCAGACACTCATAGGCGCCATGCGAGAGACCCGGATACATGGTCCACGCCTGGTTCGCCGAGTTCAGCATTTCGTAGAGGGCGTTGTTCACGAACGCGGGCAGGCCCTGGCCGCCGTATTCGGGATCGCATCCAAGCGCCGGCCAGCCGGCTTCGACATACTGCCTGTATGCCTCCTTGAAACCCGTCGGCGTGGTGACGACGCCGTCGCCGGCATAGGTGCAGCCCTCGCGGTCGCCGACCTGATTGAGCGGAAACAGCACCTCGGAGCAGAACTTGCCGGCTTCTTCGAGCACCTGGTTGATGGTGTCGGCGTCGAGGTCGGCGTGCTTCGGCATCTGCTTCACTTCGCCTTCCACGTTCAGCAGCTCGTGCAGCACGAACTGCATGTCGCGCAGCGGCGCGGTGTACTGTCCCATGTCTTCTCTCCAAAATTTGAGCTTCGGGTCCCGTGCGCGCCGCCGCGACGTTGATGGTGCGGCCTGGCGCTACTGGGTCTCGCTCTGATACGAAACGATCAGTCTTTCGAACGCGGCCCACGTATGCTCGACCGCGTCCGGCAGATGCAGGAAGCGGCCGTCATGATGCAGGCCGAGCGTCACGCTATACAGTTCGAAGAGCATCAGCGCGGGATCGGTGTCCTTGCGCAAATGCCCTTCCTCGATTGCCTGCGAAATGGCCCTCAGCAGCGCCGCACGCCACATCGACACGCTCGCCACCAGGGTCTCGCGCACCTGGCTGTCCGCGCGGTCGTCGTACTCGACCGCGCCGCTGATATAGATGCAGCCGGTCGTGACTTCGTGAATGCGCTTCTCGAACCATCGCGACAGCATCGCACGCAGACGCGGCAACCCACGTGGTTCGCGCAAGCTCGGAAAGAAGACTTCTTCCTCGAATCGACGGTGGTACTCGCGCACCACCTCGACCTGCAGATCTTCCCGAGACCCGAAGTGCGCGAAGACGCCACTCTTGCTCATCTGCATGCGCTCGGCGAGCAGGCCGATGGTCAATCCTTCCAGTCCATCGCGGCCCGCGAGGTCGAGTGCTGCATCCAGAATGGCGGCTCGTGTCTGTTCGCCTTTTCGCATAGCTTTATTTACCGTAACGATGTGGCCGTGATGTTGTCGTCAACTGCTTACATCAGGGCCTGAACCAAATCGAACGGCCGTACTATTGTTGAGTACAGCCGTCCGCGAAACAAGGACTTTATTAGAAACCGATTTCTAACCGGCACTCTAATTTTCGGGGTTCGTGGCCTGCGCACAAGCCGACATTCTCTCGATTGCCTCGACAGCGATTCGTGTGGCAGGCAAGGCGCGCGAGGTAGGTCTACTCGTATCTATTTGTCTGCTGATTCTTCTAGTCGTAGCCGCCGACGGTGATGACTTTCATGGCCGCCCGATAGCACGCCCACGCGAGCCAGCTCACGGTGCGCTCGTGCCAGGGCCGCGCCTCATAACGCGCGCGGTCGATCTGCGCGGACTCGCCGAACGCAGCAAGGATCGCGTCGCGCAGTTGCTCGATCTGCGGTTGCTGCACGAGCAGCACGTTCGCCTCATTGTTGAGCACGAGACTGAGCGCGTCGAGGTTCGAGGAACCCACCGTGGCCCAGCTCGAATCGACGACGGCCACCTTGCCGTGGAGCATCGTTTTCTCGTACTCCGCGATCTGCACGCCTGCACTCAAAAGCTGGTGATAGAGGAAAGGCACCCCGTAGTCGAGCAGCTTGAATTCCTTTCGTCCGACGAGAAGCCTGACCGCCACGCCGCGCTCGGCTGCCGAAACTAGCGCGCGCCGCAGACGCCGGCCCGGCATGAAGTAAGGGTTGGCAAGCAACACTTCCTTGCGCGCTTCGCCGATGGCATCGAGATAGGCCTTTTCGATGGCGCGCCGGTTCACGACGTTGTCGCGCGCGACGAACGCCACGCAGGGCACGTGCGCCGCACGCGGGTCGCGCACGCTCGCGCGCAGGCGCTCGCGCAGACGTGTGAAAAAGCGCCTCGCGCGAGGCGAACGCACGGCGGGTTCGAGCGCGCGCAGTGCCTCGTCGACGATCTGCGTGGGGCGGCCCACTGTGTGGCCGGTAGGATGCGGCGACATGAAGCCGGCGCTCGCGGGCACGCCCGGCGAGAGCTGCGCGGGCAGCGGCGGCCGGTAGCCGAGCCGGATGCGCCGCCATTGCTGCTCAAGCGCGAGGCGCACGTCCACGACCACGGGGCCGTGCAGCTCGACGGCGAAGTCCCAGCGCGGATAGGGCAGCTTGCGTCCATCCTGTTCGAGATCGTCCACCACGTTGATGCCGCCACAATACGCGAACTGGTCGTCGATCACGGCGAGCTTGCGGTGCGTGCGCGAAAAACCGAAGCGCCCGAAGATATGCGGGTTGTAGACGCGGTGCTCGATGCCCGCGCCGGGCCAGCGATCGAAGAGCGCGATGCGAGGCGAGCCGATGCCATCGGTGATGACGCGCACGCGCACGCCACGCGCCACCGCGCGCAGCAGCGCATCGGAGAGCGCCTGGCCGACATCGTCGTCGCAGAAGATATAGGTTTCGAGCGCGACGTCGTGCGCGGCGCCCTCGATGCGCTCGATCATCGCGCCGAAGAGATCCGCGCCCGAGCCGAAGAGCCGCACGTCGTTGCCGCTCGTGAAGCGGTAGCGCGAACGGTAGCGCCGGCCGAGCAGCGCCTCGCGCAGCCTCACGACGCGCTGCGATGCTATGCCGGGTTCGGTGCTGGTCTCGCTCACCTGCGTGCTCCGCGCAGCCGCTCGGGCAGCTGCAGGATCGCCTCGCGATTCGACCACGAGAAACACTTCGCGGCCGCCAGTTCGTAAGGCAGCCAGAGGTAAGCGGTATGTTCGCGCGGAGAAAGCGTAACGACTGTGCCCGTGGGCACTTCCAGGCTGAACCAGTGCTCGGTGTTACGCGTGACGCCCGGCGCGTAGCGATGCCGCCAGACGGGATAGATTTCGTACTCGATCTCGTGCTGCCAGTCGAGCAGCGCCGCTTGCGGCACGCCATTGGCGCCAACTGCGATGCCGGTTTCCTCGCCCACCTCGCGGATGGCGGTCTCGGCGAATGGTTCGTCGAGGTGATCCTTGGAGCCCGTGACCGACTGCCAGAAGCCGGGCCGGTCGGCACGCTCGATGATCAGGACCTCCAGCTGCGGCGTATGGATGACGACGAGTACGGATTCCGGAATCTTCGGCGGCTTCTGCATGGTGACGGAGCGTGTGGGGAAAACGCGCGAGCGCGCGCTTGCGGCGCGTCTGAAGGTAATTTAACGCAAAAAGCAAAAAAGGCGCACGATGCGCCTTTTCTGTTGTTGCGATGCGTTGCGATGCAAAGCCCGCGAAGCCCGCCGGGCGCAACGCCCGGCGACCCTTGATGCGGCTTGCCGCGCTGGCTTACTGCGCCGTCTTCTGCTCGGGCTGACGCAGACGGATATGCAGTTCGCGCAGTTGACGCTCGTCCACCTCGCTCGGCGCCTGCGTGAGCAGACACTGGGCGCGCTGCGTCTTCGGGAACGCGATCACGTCGCGGATCGA
>NZ_DATJWR010000418.1:0-4304 GCF_035501035.1 Paraburkholderia sp. | reverse complement strand
CCCATAGAAAGCGTCGCGTATGCGCAAGACGTATCGCGCGCGGTTTCCTACACTAGCTGTATTACCTCTCACCCGTAACGAGGATTTGCCATGAACGACCTGACTGTGACACGCCAGACCTTCGACGAAGTCATGGTGCCGGTGTTTTCCCCCGCCGCCTTCGTACCGGATCGCGGTGTCGGCTCGCGCGTGTGGGATACCGACGGCCGCGACTACATCGACTTCGCCTGCGGCATCGCCGTGACCTCGCTCGGCCACGCGCATCCGGAGCTGCTGCGCGTGCTGCAGGAGCAGGGCAGCAAGCTCTGGCACATCGGCAACGGCTACACCAACGAGCCGGTGCTGCGTCTCGCGCGCCAGCTCGAAGCGCTCACGTTCGCCGACCGCGCGTTCTTCGCGAACTCGGGCGCGGAAGCCAATGAGGCAGCGCTCAAGCTCGCGCGCCGCGTGGCGTTCGATCGGCACGGCGCCGACAAGTTCGAGATCGTCTCGTTCACGCAGTCGTTCCATGGCCGCACGTTCTTCACCGTGAGCGTGGGCGGCCAGCCCAAGTATTCGGAAGGCTTCGGTCCCGTGCCGGGCGGCATCACGCATCTGCTGTACAACGATATCGAAGCGGCGAAGCGCGCCATCGGCGCGCAGACCTGCGCCGTGATCGTCGAGCCGGTGCAGGGCGAGGGTGGCGTGATTCCCGCCGATCCCGCGTTCCTGCGCACGCTGCGCGAAGCGTGCGATGCGCACGGCGCGCTGCTGATTTTCGACGAGGTGCAAACGGGTGTGGGCCGCACGGGCCACTTCTACGCCTACGAAGATACGGGCGTCACGCCCGACATCCTCACGACGGCCAAGGCGCTCGGCAACGGCTTCCCGATCGGCGCGATGCTCACGACCGAGGCCATCGCTGCGCATTTCAAGGTGGGCGTGCATGGCACGACCTATGGCGGTAATCCGCTTGGCGCGGCGATCGCGGCCAAAGTGGTCGAGCTGGTCAGCGACCCGGCGGTGCTGGCGGGCGTGCGTGCACGCGGCGAGACGATTCGCGGCAAGCTCGCGAAGCTCAACGAGCGTTTCGACATGTTCAGGGAAGTGCGCGGCAAGGGCCTCCTGATCGGCGCCGAACTCACTGAGCGCTTTGCGGGCCGCGCCAAGGACTTCAACGCGGCGGCCGCGAATCGCGGCGTGATGATGCTGATCGCGGGCCCGGACGTGCTGCGCTTCGCACCGTCGCTCATCATTCCGGAAGCCGATCTGAACGAGGGCTTCGCGCGCCTCGAACAGGCTTTCGAAGACGTCATCGGCGCGCGCTGAACGCCGCGCGCCATCCGACAATTTGCAACCCCAGCGCAACCCCACCGCACTCACAGGACCGACGATGCTATTCGTTCGCCCCGCCAGACTGGCCGATCTCGATGCGATCGCCCAGATGGCGCGCACCGCGCAGCCGGTGCTGCATTCGCTGCCGCACGACCGCGCGGCGCTCGAGGCGCGCATCGCGCTTTCCGAGGACTCGTTTCGCGCGGAGGTGGACTTCCCTGGTGAGGAGTTCTATCTGTTCGTGCTCGAAGATGCCGCCACGGGGCGGCTCGTCGGCACGTCGAGCATCGTGGCGGCGGCAGGCTACGCCGAGCCGTTCTACGCGTTTCGCAACGACGCGCTGATCCACGCGTCGCGCGAGTTGCACGTGAACCGCAAGATCCACGCGCTCACGATGTCGCACGAGTTGACGGGCAAGAGCCGTCTTGCGGGCTTCTATATCGAGCCTTCGCTGCGCGGCGACGCGGCCGCGCATCTGATGTCGCGCGCACGCATGATGTATATCGCGATGAACCGCCGCCGCTTCACGCCCGAAGTGTTCTCGCTGTTGCTCGGCGTGACCGACGACGCGGGCGTCTCGCCTTTCTGGGAAGCGGTGGGGCGCAAGTTCTTCGGGCGCGACTTCAAGGACATCGAAATGGCGTCGGGCGGGCGCAGCCGCACGTTCATCGCCGAGGTGATGCCGGCCTATCCGCTCTACGTGCCGCTCTTGCCGGAGCCGGCGCAGCGCGTGCTCGGCGAGCCCGATCCGAGCGCGTTGCTCGCCTACGAGATCCATCTGGAAGAAGGCTTCGAGCCGGACCGCTACGTCGATATCTTCGATGCGGGCCCGGTGCTGACCGCGCAGGTGGACCGCACGGCTTCGGTGGCCGGCAACGAGACGCGCACGGTGCGCGAGACCGCGAGCGCCGCTGGTGCGGCCGGCGCGGCTCGTGCGAATGCGCAGGGCGCGGCGTATCTGGTCGCGAGCCAGCGAGCGGGCGAATTCCGCTGCGTGCTCGCGACACTGCCGCAGCACGAGCAGGGCGAGAGCGCCGTCGCGCCGCTCGACGCCGCCGCGCGTGCAGCGCTCGGCGTGCAGGACGGCGAGCCTGTGCGCTGCGCGCCGCTCTATCGCGCCACCGCGCAAACAGAAGACGCTTATATGGGAGACGCACAATGATCGTGGTACGCGTCGTGCAAACGGGCGACGTGGACGCGCTCGTCGCGCTCGCCCATGAAACGGGCCCGGGCCTCACCACCTTCAAGCCCGACCGGGAGGCGCTGAAGGCGCGCATCGAGCGCACACGGCGCACGCTCGCAGGCGAGGCCGCGCCGCGCGAAGCCGGCTACTTCTTCGTGATGGAAGACACGGCCACGGGCGACGTGGCCGGCGTATGCGGCATCGAAGCGGCGGTGGGGCTCGAGCAGCCGTTCTACAACTATCGCGTGAGCACCGTGGTGCACGCGAGCCAGGAACTCGGCATCTGGACGCGCATGCGCGCGCTCAATATCTCGCACGACCTCACGGGCTACGCTGAGGTGTGCTCGCTCTTTCTCTCGCCGCGCTATCGCACGGGCGGGATGGGCGGCCTGCTCTCGCGCTCGCGCTTCATGTTCATCGCGCAGTTTCGCGAGCGCTTTCCGGAGCGCCTGTGCGCCGAGCTGCGCGGCCACTTCGACGCCGAAGGCACGTCGCCGTTCTGGCGCGCAGTCGGTTCGCACTTCTATCAAATCGATTTCAACGCCGCCGATTATCTGAGCTCGCACGGCCGCAAGTCGTTTCTCGCCGAGCTGATGCCGCGCTACCCGGTGTACGTCGAGCTGTTGCCCGAGGAGGCGCAGGCGTGCGTGGGCCTCACGCACGCCGACACGGTTCCGGCGCGCCGCATGCTCGAAGCCGAGGGGCTGCGCTACGAGAATCACGTCGACATCTTCGACGCGGGCCCGGTGCTCGAATGCCATATCGGCGACTTGCGCACGGTGCGCGACAGCGTGGTGGTGCCGGTCCAGATCGGCGAGACACAGGCCGGGGAGGGCGTGCGCTCGCTTGTGTCGAATACCTCGCTCGGCGATTTTCGCGTGGGTTTCGCGCCTGGCGTCGTGCACGACGGCGTGTTCACGCTGAGCGCCCAGGAAGCGGCGGCGCTGAACGTCGCGGCGGGCCAGCCGGTGCGTGTGCTCGGCCCGGCGCAGAAGCAACAAAAGGGATAAACATGAACGAGCTTTACATCGATGGACAGTGGTGCGCGGCCTCGGGCCCCGCGTTCGCTTCGCGCAACCCCGGCACGGGCGAGACCGTGTGGAGCGGCAATGCCGCGAGCGCCGAAGATGTCGATCGCGCCGTGAACGCCGCGCGCCGCGCGTTCGCCGCGTGGGCGCAAACGCCGCTCGAAGCGCGCTGCGAGATCGTGAAGCGCTTCGCCGCGCTCGTCACCGAAAAGAAGGAAACGCTTGCCCAGGCCATTGGCCGCGAGACCGGCAAGCCGCTCTGGGAAGCGCGCACCGAAGCGGCGTCGATGGCCGCGAAGGTCGCGATTTCGATCACTGCCTATGGCGAGCGCACCGGCGAGAAACGCGCGCCGATGGCCGACGGCGTGGCGGTGCTGCGTCATCGCCCGCATGGCGTCGTCGCCGTGTTCGGTCCGTACAACTTCCCGGGCCATCTGCCCAACGGCCATATCGTCCCCGCGCTGATCGCGGGCAACGCCGTGGTCTTCAAGCCTTCCGAACTCGCGCCGGAAGTTGCGCGCGCAACGGTCGAGCTGTGGCGCGAAGCGGGCCTGCCCGCCGGCGTGCTGAACCTCGTGCAGGGCGAGCGCGACACAGGCATTGCGCTTGCGAATCATAAACAGATCGACGGGCTCTTCTTCACGGGCAGCTCGGACACGGGCACGCTGCTGCATCGCCAGTTCGGCGGACGGCCCGAGATCGTGCTCGCGCTGGAGATGGGCGGCAACAACCCGCTCGTCGTGGCGCCGGTCGAGGATATCGACGCCGCCGTGCATCAC
>NZ_DATJWR010000417.1:0-16531 GCF_035501035.1 Paraburkholderia sp. | reverse complement strand
CGTTCACAAAAAATGAATTATGATGAATGAATCAATCTCTAGGAGAGAACTATGGATCTCGCCGCGCTGGCGATCTTCCGGGCGGTCCGTGCGCGAGAACGGCGTGACGCGCGCGGCCGCCAAGCTCAACCGCGTCCAGTCGAACGTGACCACGCGCATCAAGCAGCTCGAAGAGCAGCTCGGTACGCCGCTCTTCACACGCGATGGCCGCCGCCTCGTGCTCACGCCCTCCGGAGAAACGCTATTGCCGTACGCCGAGCGCCTGCTCGCGCTCGCCGACGAAGCACGCCACGCGCTGAAGGCCGGTCGGCCGACGGGACGGCTGCGGCTGGGCACGATGGAGAGCGCGGCGGCGAGCCGCCTGCCGAGCCTGCTTGCGCACTACCACCAGGCGTGGCCCGAGGTCACACTCGAGCTGGAGACAGGCACGACCGGCGCCTTGATCGAGCGCCTGCGCGAATACGAGGTCGACGCGGCGCTGATCGCGATGCCGCTCGACGGTCCACCGGACCCCGAAGTGTTCGAGCACGTGCCGGTGTATCGCGAGGAGCTCGTGATGCTCACGCCGCGCGGTCATCGGCCGATCCGCCAGCCTGGCGACGTCGCGCTTTCCACGCTGGTGGCCTTCGAGCGCGGCTGCGCGTATCGCGGCTACATCGAGCGCTGGTATCTCACGCACGGCATCCGGCCTACGCGCGTGCTGGAGCTCGGCTCCTATCACGCGATCGTCGCATGCGTGGCGGCGGGTGCGGGTGTCGCCGTCGCACCCCGCTCGGTGCTCGAACTGCAGCGCAGCTTCGACGAGGTCACGATTCATTCGCTCGGCAGGATCGGTCAGATCGACACGCTGCTCACGTGGCGCCGCGGTCACTTTTCGCCGGCACTCGGCGCGCTGAAAGCGGCCCTGCTGCAACACGCGCAACGGGCACGCGACGCGGCTTTCCCGCCACCGAGCGCAGCCGAAGCGCGGCCCGCTCCCCTGCAGAGCCCACGCGGCGAGCGAGCCCGGCGCGCGCCGGCCTGACACACGCACGGCTAGCTACGCAGAGTCAGGCGCACTAAACAAAAAGGGCTGCCCTCATGGAGCAGCCCTTTCTATCGCAGCAGTTTTGTCGCGCGGCGCGTTACAGCTTCGCTTCGACCCAGCCCTTCACGCCGGCAAGCGCAGCCGGCAGGTTGGCCGGCTCGGTGCCGCCCGCCTGCGCCATGTCCGGACGGCCACCGCCCTTGCCGCCCACCTGCTGAGCAACGAAGTTCACGAGTTCGCCGGCCTTCACCTTCTTGCTCGCCTCGGCAGTCACGCCCGCGATCAGGCTGACCTTGCCGCCCTCCACAGCCGCCAGCACGATGGCCGCGCTCTTGAGCTTGTCCTTGAGCTTGTCGACGGTTTCGCGCAGCGTCTTCGAATCGGCGCCTTCGAGCGTCGCAGCAAGCACGTGCACGCCGTTCACCTCGATGGCCTGGCCCGCGAGCTCGTCGCCCTGGCTCGACGCGAGCTTCGACTTGAGCGCGCCCAGTTCCTTCTCGAGCGACTTCACCTGGTCCTGCACCTGCGCGATGCGCTGCGTGAGTTCCGAAGGTTGTGCCTTCAGGGCCGCGGCCGCCGCGTTGATGCGCGCGTCGAGTTCCTGTACGTAGCGCACGGCGTTGTCGCCCGTGATCGCTTCCACGCGACGGATGCCCGCGGCCACGCCGCCTTCCATTACGATCTTGAAGAGACCGATGTCCCCGCTGCGATGCACGTGCGTGCCGCCGCAGAGTTCGCGCGAGAAGCCGAGGTCGAGCACGCGCACTTCGTCGCCGTACTTCTCGCCGAAGAGCGCCATCGCGCCGCCCTTCACCGCTTCGTCGTACGGCATCACGCGCACGATGCCCGGCGCGTTCGCGAGCACTTCCGCGTTGACGATTTCTTCCACGCGGCGGATTTCATCGTCCGTCATCGGCGCGTTGTGCGCGAAGTCGAAGCGCGTCTTGTCGGCGTCGACGAGCGAGCCCTTCTGCTGCACGTGCGAACCGAGCACCTCGCGCAGCGCCTTGTGCATCAGGTGCGTGGCCGAGTGGTTGCGCGCGGTGCGGGCGCGGCGAATGGCGTCGATTTCCGCCTTCACGACGTCGCCGACCTTCAGCGTGCCTTGCTCCAGCGTGCCGTGGTGACCCGCCACGTCGGCCTGGACCTTGAGCGTGTCGGCGACCGTGAAGTGCACGCTCGCGTTCGAGATCACGCCCTGGTCGCCCACCTGGCCGCCCGATTCCGCATAGAACGGCGTGTGGTCGAGCACGACCACCGCGTCCTGGCCCGCCTTCACCTCGTTGACCGAGACGCCGTCAACGTACAGCGCGACGATCTTCGCGTCGTCGAACACGATCTCTTCGTAGCCGTGGAACGTGGTCTTCGCGCCCGAGTATTCGAGGCCCTGCGCCACCTTGAACTTGCCGGCGGCGCGCGCCTGCTCGCGCTGACGCGCCATTGCGTCGTCGAAGGCCGGCTCGTCCACCGTCACGTTGCGCTCGCGGCAGACGTCCGCAGTCAGGTCGAGCGGGAAGCCGTACGTGTCGTGCAGCTTGAACGCGAGTTCGCCGTCGAGCGTCTTGCCGCCCTTCGACTCCAGATCCGCCAGCGCGGCGTCGAGAATCGACATGCCGTGCTCGATGGTCTCGAAGAAGCGTTCTTCTTCCTGACGCAGGACGTCGGTCACGCGGTGCTGCGCTTCGGCGAGTTCCGGATAGGCCGCGCCCATTTCCGCGACGAGGTCCGCCACGAGCTTGTGGAAGAACGCCTGGCGCTGGCCGAGCTTGTAGCCGTGGCGGATCGCGCGGCGCACGATGCGGCGCAGCACGTAGCCGCGGCCTTCGTTGCCGGGGATCACGCCGTCGACGATCAGGAACGAGCACGCGCGAATATGGTCGGCGATGACCTTCAGCGAGTTGTTCGTGAGGTCGGGCGTGTTCGTCTCGCGCCCGGCGGCCTTGATCAGGTTCTGGAAGAGGTCGATCTCGTAGTTGCTGTGCACGTGCTGCAGCACGGCCGCCAGGCGCTCGAGGCCCATGCCCGTGTCGACGCACTGCTTGGGCAGCGGCGTCATGTTGCCCTGGGCGTCGCGGTTGAACTGCATGAACACGAGATTCCAGATCTCGATGAAGCGGTCGCCGTCTTCCTCGGGCGACCCCGGGGGGCCACCCCAGATTTCCGGGCCGTGGTCGTAGAACACTTCCGAGCACGGGCCGCAGGGGCCGGTGTCGGCCATCTGCCAGAAGTTGTCGGAGGCGTAGCGCGCGCCCTTGTTGTCGCCGATGCGGATGATGCGCTCCGCCGGCACGCCGATTTCCTTCGCCCAGATGTCGTAGGCTTCGTCGTCTTCCTTGTAGACGGTGACCGTGAGCTTTTCCGCCGGCAGGTTGTAGACCTTCGTCAGCAACTCCCAGCAGTAGTGGATCGCGTCGCGCTTGAAGTAGTCGCCGAACGAGAAGTTGCCGAGCATCTCGAAGAACGTGTGGTGACGCGCGGTGTAGCCGACGTTCTCGAGGTCGTTGTGCTTGCCGCCTGCGCGCACGCTGCGCTGGGCGGTCGTGGCGCGCGAGTACGGGCGCTTGTCGGTGCCAAGGAACACGTCCTTGAACTGCACCATGCCCGAGTTGGTGAAGAGCAGCGTCGGGTCGTTGCCCGGCACGAGGCTCGACGAGCGCACGATCGTGTGGCCCTTCGATTCGAAGAACTTGAGGAATTTCTCGCGGATGTCAGCGGCTTTCATGGCGTGCGTTGGGTCCTTCTCGGGGCGTCCTGTACTGAATCTTGTCGTGGTCGGGGGCCTGCTTGCGGCAAACGCCTGCGGCAAAACCCCGACGCTGAATCGAACGATTATACGGGATCGACGCGCGCTCGCGGCGGCGTGGCGGGCGCGGATCACCAGCGCATGGCAGGGTGCACGCAAGTGGGCCTGCCATGCGATGAGTTCCGCAGTGCGGAACTTTGTACCGGAAATTGGCGCTCGCCGCGCGGATCGCTTACCATTGCCAGCATCGGCCGGAGCGCGAGGCGCGCACAAGGCTCAGCCTTAGAACGACATTGGAAGACACAGCATGGGCGCTCTCAGCCATATCCGCGTACTCGATCTCACCCGCGTCCTCGCCGGACCGTGGTGTGCACAGACCCTCGCCGACTTCGGCGCCGACGTGATCAAGGTGGAGCGCCCCGGCGCCGGCGACGACACGCGCCACTGGGGGCCTCCGTACCTGAAAACGCCGGATGGCGCGGACACCGCCGAGGCCGCCTACTACCTCGCCGCGAACCGCAACAAGCGCTCGGTGACGGTGGACATCGCGACGCCCGAGGGGCAGCGCATCGTGCGTGAGCTGGCGGCGCAAAGCGACGTCGTGCTGGAAAACTACAAGGCCGGCCAACTGAAGAAGTACGGGCTCGACTACGCGTCGCTGCGCGAGGTGAAGCCCGACCTCGTCTACTGCTCGGTCACGGGCTTCGGCCAGACGGGGCCTTATGCCTCGCGCGCGGGCTACGACTTCATCGTGCAAGGCATGGGCGGCTTCATGAGCATCACCGGCGAGCGCGACGCGCTGCCGGGCGGCGGCCCGCAGAAGGCGGGCGTCGCGATCGCCGACCTCATGACGGGCATGTACGCGACCATCGCGGTGCTCACGGCGCTCGCCCATCGGGACCGTACGGGCGTTGGCCAGTACATCGACATGGCGCTGCTCGACGTGCAGGTGGCCATGCTCGCGAACATGAACTCGAACTATCTCGCGAGCGGCAAGCCGCCCGTGCGCTGGGGCAATGCGCATCCGAATATCGTGCCCTATCAGGCGTTCCAGACCAGTGACAGCTGGATCATCCTGGCCGTGGGCAACGACGGGCAGTTCCGCAAATTCGTGGAGGTGGCAGGCCGGCCCGAGCTCGCCGACGACGAGCGCTTCGCGACCAACCCGGAGCGCGTGCGCCATCGCGATACGCTCGTGCCGATCGTGGCCGACCTGATCCGCACGCGCGAGAAAGCCGACTGGATCAGTGCGCTCGAAGCCGCTGGCGTGCCGTGCGGGCCGATCAACAATCTCGCGGAAGTATTCGAGAACGAGCAGGTAATTGCGCGCGGGCTGCAGGTGGACGTGCCGCACCCTTCGGGCGGCACGGCGCGGCTCGTGGGCAACCCCATTCGCATGAGCGAGACGCCGCCGCGCGTGGCGAGCCATCCGCCCACGCTCGGCGAACATACGGACGCGGTGTTGCGCGAGGTGCTCGGGTATGGCGAGGTGCAACTCGCGACGTTGCGCAGCAAGGGCGTGGTGTGACGCTCACGCGAATTTGATGCGCGACCTGCGTCGTAATCCTCGTCGCCGGTTGAAACGCGGGCGGCGCACTCAGGCCGCGCTACGCCCGCTCATCGACATCAGCCACTCGACGCCTTGCGGCCAGTCGTCGAGCCCGCTTTCCGCATTGATGTGCCCACGCGCGCCGATGTCGATCCAGCGGCTGCCCCAAGCCCGCGCACAACGCTCCGAAAACGCCACGCCGCCGTATGGATCGTCACTGCTCGCGACGACGACGCTCGCGAACGGCAGCGCTTCGAGCGGCACCGGATCGAAACCCCTTGCATCGCGCGGAAATTCGGGGCCGTGCGGATCGGGCAGCGCCACCAGTAGCGCGCCCGCCACCTTCGCGCGCGTCGCGGCGCTCGCGTGGCGTGCGGCCCAATGCGCCACCGTCAGGCAACCAAGGCTGTGAGCGGCAACGCGCACGCCCGCGGGCGCACGCGCCACAGCCGCCTCGAGCGTCGCGCACCACGCGTCGCAGTCCGGATGCATCCAGTCGGGCATCCGCACCCGCGTAAAGCCCGCGTGAGCCGCTTCCCAGCGGGTCTGCCAGTGCCCCGGCCCCGAATCCATATAGCCCGGCAACACCAACACACGTGTTTCACTCGTCGTCACTTTTTCCCTCGCTTTTCGTGGTTCGCGCGACGACCCGGCGCCGGGACTGGCACGGCGGGTCGCGTCAGGTAGAATGGAAGGCACCATCGGGTGCCCGGCCGCGTGCCTTTTGCCTTCTGCTGAGCGCCCTCGAACGACTTCCCTTTTCGCATGAATACCGAACGTAAAGACGCCGACCGCACGGACGCGCCTGCGGCATCCAATTTCATCCGCAACATCATCGACGACGACAACCAGTCGGGCAAGTGGGCGCAGCGCGTGGAAACGCGCTTCCCGCCGGAGCCGAATGGTTATCTGCACATCGGCCACGCGAAGAGCATCTGCCTGAACTTCGGCGTCGCGAAACGCTATGACGGCGTGTGCCACCTGCGCTTCGACGACACGAACCCCGAGAAGGAAGACATCGAGTACGTCAACTCGATCATCGACGCCGTCACCTGGCTCGGCTTCGAATGGAAGAAGGACGGCAAGGAATACCTCTTCTACGCGAGCGACTACTACGACAAGCTCTACGAGTTCGCCGAACTGCTGATCCAGCGCGGCAAGGCGTACGTGGACAGCCAGTCGCCGGAAGAGATGCGCGCGAACCGCGGCTCGGCCACGGAGCCGGGCAAGAATTCGCCGTTCCGCGAGCGCCCGGTCGAGGAGAACCTCGACCTGTTCCGCCGCATGAAGGCGGGCGAGTTCGAGGAAGGCGCACACGTGCTGCGCGCGAAGATCGACATGGCTTCGCCGAACTTCAACATGCGCGACCCGGTGATCTACCGTATTCGCTTCGCCCATCACTATCGCACCGGCGACAAGTGGTGCGTGTATCCGATGTACGACTACACGCACTGCATCTCTGACGCGCTGGAAAACATCACGCACTCGCTGTGCACGCTCGAGTTCGAAGACCATCGCCCGCTCTACGACTGGGTGCTCGACGAACTCGCCGACGCCGGCGTGTTCACGCGTCCGCTGCCGCAGCAAATCGAGTTTTCGCGGCTGAACCTCACGTACGCGATCACGAGCAAGCGCAAGCTGCTGCAGCTCGTGAACGAAGGCCACGTGGACGGCTGGGACGATCCGCGCATGCCGACCATCGTCGGCGTGCGCCGCCGCGGCTTCACGCCTGAGGCGATCCAGCTCTTCTGCGAGCGCATCGGCGTGACGAAGGTCGATTCGTGGATCGACATGAGCGTGTTCGAAGGCGCGCTGCGCGACGACCTCGACGACAAGGCGCCGCGCACGGCCGCCGTGCTCGATCCGCTCAAGCTCATCATCGACAACTATCCGGAGGACAAAAGCGAAGACTGCACGGCGCCCGTGCATCCGCATCACCCGGAGCGCGGCCTGCGCACGTTCCCGATCTCGCGTGAGCTGTGGATCGAGCGCGAGGACTTCGTCGAAACGCCGCCGAAGGGCTATTTCCGCCTCTTCCCGGGCAACAAGGTGCGTCTGCGCTATGGCTACGTGATCGAGTGCACGGGTGCGGAGAAGGACGAGAACGGCAACGTGATCGCCGTGCACTGCAACTACTTCCCGGACAGCAAGTCGGGCACGGAAGGCGCGAATAACTACAAGGTCAAGGGCAACATTCACTGGGTCAGCGCGGCGCACGCGTGCCCGGCGGAAGTGCGTCTCTACGACCGCCTCTTCCGCGAACCGCAGCCCGATGCGGGCGGCCGTGACTTCCTCGAAGCGATCAACCCGGATTCGAAGCGCGTCGTGCAGGCATATCTCGAACCGGGCGCGCGCGACGCCGCGCCGGAAGACCGCTACCAGTTCGAGCGCCACGGCTATTTCGTGGCCGACCGTGTCGACTCGAAGCCGGGCAAGCCGGTGTTCAACCGCATCGTCGGCCTGCGCGACAGCTGGGCGAAGTAAGCCGCGCGCTCTAGCTGGCTACCAGGCTAGCTGAGCTGCGATGCCTGCCAGGCCTGTCAAGGAAAAGGCCCGCACGAACCTCGTGCGGGCCTTTTTTCGTTCCGGTTGCAGTTGCCGAGACCGGATCAAACCCTGCGATGCAGCTCCGTGAGCGAAAGCGATGTCTCGAAAAGCCGTGCGAGACTGCGGCTTGCGTAATGGTTCACCTCGGCTGGCGTAGTCCAGCGCCAGGCATCCATTTCCGGGATCATCACGCCGTCTTCGCGGCGGGGAAAGAGCGATACGCAGACACAACGCGACAGATCGAGTTCATCGTCCAACGCGCGTGCGGCAAATAGATGCAGATCCTTGTCGCGCCGGTAAGCGTAGCGCCCGAGATCAACGAGCCGCGACGCCGCGACATCGAAACCGGTCTCCTCGACCATCTCGCGGCGCGCGCTCTGCGCTTCGGTTTCGCCGGGTTCGCCCTGCCCCTTTGGAATGTCCCAGTGATTCGTACCGGTTGCGTGCGCAAGCAGCACGCGGCCCGCAGGATCGAGCAGGACGATGCCGCATGAAACAATCTTGCCGTTCACTGCCCGCTCAGTGCCGCTTCTGGAAAGCCCATGCGCCTTCGCCCGTACGACAGAACCGCGGATGCAGCGTCATCGTCTGTCCCTTCGCGTTGATGATGACCTCGGTGTCGCGACAGGTCTTGTCGCCATCCTTTTCAGTCTTGGTCGGCGTGACAGTCGCATCGACCCTGACGCCGTTGCGCGAGCCTTCGTTCGTCCAGGTCGTACTCTCGCCATCGGCCTTGGTCGACACGGCCGCGCGCACCGCGCGCGTGAGCGAATCGTAGTCTTGCTGGTTCATATACGACATGGGCGTGTCGTGCAGAAAGCCCAGGTTGGCGGCATGCACGCTGCCCATGCCGATCGTGACAAGCAGTCCCGCGCTCAGGGCGCGCAAGAGTCGTGGCAACTTGGACATCGATTATTCTCCTTGACGGACGATCCTTCCCGGCGAAAAGCATAACACGCGCCCTTTTTTCGCCTGCCCTGTAAGGCCGCAACCATCGCGCCCCGAATACAGGCAGCCGATTTCTTTTCGGACTCGTCCGATGGTGACGGATAGGCTCGTCCTCTACGATCGTCCTCTCATCCATTTACAATCGATCGGAACAGCCTGACATGACCTACTCCTTCGCACTCAAGGTTTTCGCGGTCATGCTGGCCCTCATCTGCATCGGCCTGATGTCCTTCGTCGCGTACTACAGGCACGCGCCACAAGCACCAGCGCCTGGCCCGAACTTCGCGGCCGATTTCGTTCCCGAGCACATGCCGCGCTGGCCTGACACGACGGTGCGTGTCGGTATGCTCACGCTGCTCGTCTCGTTCGTCGTGCTCTCGGTCGCCTGCCTGCGCATCGCGGACATCTGACGCGGGGCCTTCCCCAGCGCGCTCAGCGTGCGCCCTTCGCCCACCCTGCCGGGCCTCGCGACCCGCGAAGCTGCGCCAGAGAGCAACGACAACCCCACCATGGCCGACCTGACCAACGTTCTCGATATTGGGTTTGAGGGATAAAGGCCATTGTTCCTTCGATCACCAGACACCACTCATCCGGTTTGACGGGCAGCCCTCGGGCTGCCTTTTTTGCGCCGCAGTTGCCCGCTTGCGCATTGCGGCCGCGCACCGACCGAACCCCTGAGCCGCGACGATTGACCACGGCGTTCGCGACAGAAGACGCACTATCTTACAAATAGCTTTCCCGCACAAATATTGACGGGTGTCATTGTGAAATATGTGAAATCGACTCTTCTACCTGGCGAGCGCATCGTGACCGAAGCGCACCCTAGCTTTTGGGCATGGGGGCCCAGAATCACACTGAGCCTCTTGCTGATGGTTTGGGGCGTACTCGTCGGTACCATGGGAGCGTCACTGACCGCAGCCGCAGTGTTTTTCGTCACGGGCTTGCTGCTGTTCGCCGCCTCGCTGTTCGCGTGGTCGACAACCGAGCTTGCCGTGACCAACAAGCGCGTGGTCGCGAAGGTCGGAGGGATCCGCCGCGGCGTCGCCGTGGAGTTGCGTCTCGATAAGGTCGAAGGCGTGCAGATCGAGCAAAGCCGGATTGGCCGGATCTTCGACTATGGCTCGCTCGTCGTCACCGCCACGGGGATGCCAGCGGCTCGGGTTCCGGGCATCTCGAATCCGATCGAGCTCCGTCGCATGATCTTTCTCGCGCAGGCTGCCGAACAACCTGTGCCGTTGCGGCTCGTTGCCTGAGAAACCTGAGTTGCCGAGCGGCAGAAAGCAAAAGGCCCGGTTATCAAACCGGGCCACGTGCAATTGACTGGCGCGACAGGAGGGGCTCGAACCCCCGACCCTCGGCTTAGAAGGCCGATGCTCTATCCAGCTGAGCTACTGTCGCGTAGGCATGCGCGAGACCGCATGTGGGCCGCGCGACGACGGGGCTGGATTATACCGCGATCGTCCCGCGCGGTCGCGCCCTGCTCTGCGGGCCGCTTCGCCGAAATCAGGCCGGCTGCTGGTGCAGCACGAACCAGCCGAGGCAGACCGCGCCTGCAATCAGGCAATACACGCCAAACGAAGCGAGACGCCCGCGCCCTTCGAAATAGCGCATCAGGAACTTCACGCTGAGCCAGGCCGCAATGCCGGTGAGCACGCCGCCAACCAGCGCGGTCATGAGCTGGTCTCGCTCGTGAAAGAGCTTCGGCAGTTCGAGAATGCCGGCGGCGAAGATGATCGGCGTACCGAGCAGGAATGAGAACTCCGCAGCCTTTTCCGCCGTGAGGCCCGCCGCATTGCCGGCGATCATCGTCAGACCGCTGCGCGAAAAGCCGGGGATGAGCGCACCGATCTGCGCGAGGCCGACGAAAAATGCCTGGCGAAACGTGAGCTTCTCGGGCGGACGATGCGCGCGCGAGCGCTGCAGCCGATCGCCGAACCAGAGCAGCACGCCGTTGATCATCAACGCGGCCGCGACGATGCGCAGATCGTGAAAGATTGCTTCGATACGCTTTTCCAGCACGAGACCGACGATACCCGCCGGAATCGTCCCGATGATGAGCGCCCACATCATGTGACCGTCGTCGTTCTTGCGCCCGGCCAGCGAGCCGAAGAAACCGCCGATCAGCGCGACCCAGCGCGCGCGGAAATACCAGAGCAAGGCAACGGCGGTTCCCAGGTGCAGCGCGACGAGGAATGGCAGCAGTTGCGGCGCGTGCTTGTCGATGTGCATGCCGAAAAGCGCCGGCACAAGGAGGGTGTGACCGAGGCTGCTCACGGGAAAGAGCTCGGTGACGCCTTGCAACACGCTCAGGAAGAATAGAAACCAGAGACTCACGCGCGGATCCTCATAATGGTTGTTAAGGGGCCGGACCGTCGCGGAGCCGGTGCGGCGAAGCGCACCGATTATGCCTGGGCCGAATTACAGCGCCAAGCGTCGAGACTTATTTGTCGGAAAAGTTACTACGTCGCAACAAGATTGGCCGCGGATGCACGGTTTCCGTCGCGACCGCGAGTGAAGCGCGGTAGAGGAAGGAGTGAGGAGGGACTGGGTGTCGCGCGATCAGCGTGCCATCTTGTAGAAGAAATACGCGCTGCTGCCGACAAAGAGGCTGAACAAGGCCATGCTCATTGCCATTGCGAGGTCCATGGATGTCTCCTACGAAGAATCTCTGTGCGCAAGCGCACGATTCTGCGGATTATCCCGACTCGCTCCCTACGACAAAACTCAGGCTTTCCCGACGAGGGTTTTCACGCATGCGAAAGCGGCGCACAATCCGCCTGCCAGGCGCCAGGCGCGCCGCCCCTTTCCACCGACCAGGCTTGCCCATGAACGCACCTCCGCAACAGGACATCCTCACCTTCATCCGTGGCACCTCGACGCTGCGCGTCGCACCGTGGGCCGGCGGACGCTTGCTCTCGTGGCACGTCGACGGCCAGCCGGTCATCGAGTGGCCCGAGTACGCGAACTGGGCCCAACCGGCGCGCGTGCGCGGCGGCAATCCGCTGCTCTTCCCCTTCCTCGGCCGTCACCGCGTGGACAGTCAGATCGGTCGCTGGCGCGACGCCCAGGGCGTGGTTCGGGATCTGCCGATGCACGGCTTCGCGCGCGACCTGCCCTTCTCAACGCAGGCCGACGACGACGGGCATGGCCTGCGCATGACGCTCGTCGACTCCGACGCCACCCGCACCGGCTACCCGTTCGCGTTCCGGTTCGAAGCGACCTATCGCCTCGTCGACGCGCACTCGCTCGACGTAACGCTGTCCGCAACCAATACCGGCTCGGATCCGCTCCCCTGGTACG
Source organism: Paraburkholderia sp. (assembly GCF_035501035.1). Taxonomy (GTDB): domain Bacteria; phylum Pseudomonadota; class Gammaproteobacteria; order Burkholderiales; family Burkholderiaceae; genus Paraburkholderia. Next base: position 4,417 of record NZ_DATJWR010000417.1, on the reverse strand, counting down.
CAGGCCACCATTTCTATTTCGCTTTGCCGCATGCCCAGCGCGCGCAGTCCACGCTCGAACTTCCGCCCACGCAGCGCCGCTACCAACTCGCGGACGGTTCGATCAGCGCGCCCGAACCCGGCGAGACGCAGTACCGGCTCGACGACACCCAGATCGTCGACCGCTTCCACGTGCTCGCGCCGACGCCGCCTGCTGTGCCCGTGCGCCTCATCGCACCCGGGCTCGGCAGGCGGATCACGATCGATCTCAACCGTCCCGGGTCGCTGCCCTGGTACGCGGTCACGACATGGACGGAAGCCGACGACTCGGACTTTTATTGCGTCGAACCCTGGCTCGGGCTGCCCGACGCGATTCACAATGGCCTCGGTCTGCGCTGGCTCGCACCGGGACATACGGAAGCGGCTACGCTGCGCATCGGCGTCGAGGCGCTCGCTGGCTGATTGGGTCCGGAGGCGCCGCGCCAGCCTGCGCCAACTGTTTTCGCCAGGCCGCTTACGTCAGGCATTTGTCAGCTTAAACGCCAGGTACGCTAGCAAACCCGCTAGAATCGGACGTTTTGCCAGCGCGGCGGCCGCCGGTCTGTCGCGAGGCAGCGTCATGCGAGGTTCAATGTTGGCACCAGGAATCAGACGGATCGCATGTGCGGCGCTCGTCGCGCTGCTCGCCGCATGCGGCTCGGCGCCGGTCGGCCCCGGCTTCTACCGCGTGGAGCGCGGCGACACCGTCTATAAGATCGCCCGCAGCAATCGACAGTCCGTGCAAAACATCGTGCGCTGGAACAATCTGTCGAACCCCGACGCGATCGAAGTTGGCCAAGTCCTGCGGGTGGAGCCGCCCGCCGGTACCGCAAGCGCACGCACCAGCACCGCGCCCCGCACTGGCGCGAGCGCCCCGCGCGAGACCCCGGAAGCAGCCGATGCATCGTCTGGTCCGGCGTCAGCCGCCGCCCCGTCGATTTCGCTCGTCTGGCCAACCAGCGGCCAGGTCGTCCGCAACTTCGACGGGCGTGATTCCAAGGGCATCGACATCGCCAACTCGGCTGGCACGCCTGTCGTCGCCGCAGCGCCAGGGACCGTGGTCTACGCCGGCAATGGTCTGCGCGGCTACGGCAACCTGCTCATCATCAAGCACAACGGCGATTACCTGACGGCCTACGCGCACAATCAGGCGCTATTCGTGAAGGAAGGCCAGAGCGTCGCGCAGGGGCAAAAAATCGCCGAAATGGGCAGCACCGACAATGATCGTGTGATGCTGCACTTCGAGCTGCGTTATCAAGGGCGTTCGATCGATCCGACACGCCAACTGCCAGCGCGCTGAGTGATCGTGGCCCAACCGCCAATCGATAGGCAAAAAAAAAGCCCGGCATGGCGCCGGGCTAACGGGGGTTTGGCGCATTGCGGCAAAGGACCGGTTTACCATGCGCCGAATCGCAATCTATCAATGGGCCTCCTGCTGCGCAATCACTTAATTAGATCGAAAATGTGCTACGGCGCACGGATTATGTGTCGCATCACTTTTCAGCGGCGAATCGGGACGCCGAAGCAACTTCCGTTGCGCATAAGTGCGCGCGCCGGGATAGCGTACCCGCTCCTGGCATCGTGGCGCGGAAACGCTTGCTGGACGAGGCTCTTAGGTCAAGTCAATGGCTTCCATGACGAGCGTCCCAAGACAGGCTCCGCCTGTTTAATGCGTGCCTTTTTCGGCTTTTTTCAGGCCGTCGAGTTTAGTGGGCAAACGCACGCAACGTCGCATTTATTCGACTGTGCATACGACTTTGAAACACCAATGCGCTGCCCGCTTAGATCAGATGTTTGGCTGATTTAATCTGCGTTATTGGCCGCATTTTGACGCCTTATGTCCCGGCATTGGCCATTAATATGATTAATACATGCGAGACGGCGTTTGGCAGTCAGCCGCCCCTTCGCGAGGCAGAGTATCGTTTATAGTATCGGCCGCAACGCATTCGCCAACATCATGACCACTGAAGACGCCAACCCCAGTTCGCTGTACGCCAGCCTGCTCGGCGAAACCGCCAAGATCGACTGGCAGGATCTCGAGCGCTTCTTTGCGCAAGGCAAGCTGCTCAGCGTGGCGCGCGATCTCGACCTCGTCAGCGTGGCGGAAGCCATCGCCAGCGACAACAGCGCGGTCGTCACCCAATGGCTGTCGTCCGGCCTCGTCGAACGCATGCAGACAGAAACAGCGGCCGATTATGCGGCGCGCAACCCGGAACTGTGGGCTGTCGTCGTCTCGCCTTGGGTGTGCGTGCAGGAACGCGCTTGAGCACCGCCGAGGCCCTGCCTGAACAGCGAGGCTGGCATCGACGCGTGCTGACGCTTGCGTTTCCCATCGTCCTTGCCAATCTGACCCAGCCCATACTCGGTGCCGTCGACACGGCTGTCGCCGGTCACCTCGGAAGCGCTGCCGACCTGGGCGGCGTTGCTCTGGGCGGCCTCTTCTTCAACTTCGTGTTCTGGGGCTTCGGCTTTCTGCGCATGGGAACGACAGGACTCGTCGCGCAGTCGTACGGCGCGCGCGACTTCCCTGCGTTACGCGCGAACGTCGCGCGCGCCATGCTGCTTGCGTTCGCGATCGGCGCAATCATCTTGTTGATCCGGTCGCCCTTGATTTTCTATACGCTCGATGCCATCGGCGGCAGCGTCGAGGTGCAACATAATGCCGGGATCTATTGCCTCGCTCGCATCGGCTCCGCGCCGTTTGCATTGGGCAATTATGTCGTGCTCGGCTATCTGCTCGGCACCCAACGTGTACGCATTGCGCTCGCCTCGCAGATCTTCATCAACCTGACGAACGTCGTCGCCGTGCTTGCCTATATGTATGGGCTGCAATGGGGCATCGCCGGCATCGGCGCGGCGACGGCCACCGCCGATACGCTCGGCTTCGCATTCGGCGCGTGCGTGCTCTGGAAGCTGCGTCCTCGCGGGCTTGCGCCGCTCGCGTTGCGCACCGTGCTCGAGCCTGCGGCGCTCAAGCGGCTCATCGCGATCAATCGCGATATCTTTCTGCGCACGCTTTGCCTGCTCGGCTCGTTCGGCTGGTTCGCTCGTCTCGGCGCGAAACAGGGCGACGTCATCCTTGCCGCCAACGCCCTCCTGCTCAACTTTCAGACTTTCATGGCATACGGCCTCGACGGCTTCGCCCATGCAGCGGAGGCGCTGGTTGGCGCCGCGATCGGCGCGGGCAATCGCGCGGCATTTCGCCAGGCGGTCAAGATCAACCTGTTCTGGTCGGCGCTGGGCGCCTTCGGGTTTTCCGTCGTCTATTGGGCCTGTGGCCCGTGGATCATCGCGCACCTCACCGACCAGGAGGCGGTACGCGCTGCCGCGCAGACATTCCTGCCTTGGGCTGCTCTTTCACCCCTGGTTTCGGTCTGGGGCTTCTTGCTCGATGGCGTCTTTATTGGCGCAACGCGCACTCGCGAACTCATGCATGCGATGGCGGTGTCGCTGGCCGTGTTTCTTTGCGCGTCGTGGGCGCTGGTTGGGCCGCTCGGCAATCACGGGCTGTGGATTGCCTTGCTCGTCTTCATGGCGGCGCGCGGTCTGACGCTTTCCCCCTTGCTGCCGCGCGTTAGCGGCGCCATCGGCACCGCCTCGGCACAATTGCGCTAGGCGCGTAGGTGCATGCGCCTCAGGCTTTCATTGGGCGGGCGGCGGAATTTCGATCATCATCGGCGGCGTATCGTCGGTCGGTACGCCGTGGTAGTCAGGTGGGTCCTGCGGCGGGGTACCGTGATGGTGGGTTGCCGTGTTATCGGCGCATGCTGAAAGCAAGGCGGCCATCGCAAGGGCCAGGTAAACACGAAACATCAGCTGAAATCCTTTCTGAAGGGTTATCCGATCGTGGCCCGGAACATGTGGCGACGCGGCTGAACCCACTATTTTTTCCGTCGCGACACTGTTCTAAGATACGGACATGGCTGCAATCGACGGAGGCTGCCATGGATGCCGAAACTATTGCGGGTCTGATCGGTCTTGGTGTGGGTCTGGTGGTGCTGCTTGGGCTATCGATTTTCGAATCGCGCGCCTACCGTAAGGAGCATGACGGCGAAGGCATGATGCATCACTGGCTGGCCGAGCACCACGTGTTCGACCGGGTTCGCCGCAGGCACTGAACTCGCAGCGCAGGCACTTCCGCTTGCGCGCTGTTTGCTTGAGCGCGTCTACACGGCCAGTTGAACTGGTCGGGAGAGGCTGTTGCTGTTTGCGAGAGAGGGGGTCAAGCAGTGATTTCTCACTGGGTGGCCTATTTTTCTGCGCCCAAACGCCAGAACCCCGGCTCTCTTTCGGAGAAACCGGGGTTCTGGACATTACAGCATGAGGAGCCTGACGATTACCTACTTTCACACGGGCAATCCGCACTATCATCGGCGTGGAGTCGTTTCACGGTCCTGTTC
>NZ_DATJWR010000416.1:0-19477 GCF_035501035.1 Paraburkholderia sp. | reverse complement strand
TCTCATTTGCGGCGTTTGCGCGATCACGACCCGCGCAGAAAACGTGACCGGAGCGGGCAGCACGTTCGCTGCTCCCCTCTACGCCCGTTGGGCCGTCGACTACCAGAAGTCCGGCGGTGGCAAAGTGACCTATAAAAGCATCGGCTCCTCGGAAGGCATCAAACAGGTCATGGCGCATACGGTCGACTTCGCCGGGTCCGATGCACCTCTTAGCGATGCGCAACTGGACAAGGGAAAATTGCGGCAGTTTCCGACAGCCATTGGCGGCGTAGTGCCGGTGGTGAATCTCCCGGGCATCAAGGCCGGCCAGTTGATGCTGACTGGCGAGGTGCTCGGCCAGATCTTCCTCGGCAAGATCCTGTACTGGGATGACCCGGCCATTGCGAAGTTGAATCCGAAGATCAAGATGCCCAACAACCCCATCGCCGTCGTGCGGCGTCTGGATGGCTCGGGCACTACGCTGATCTGGACGCACTATCTGAGCCAGGTCAGCCCCGAATGGAAACGCAAGGTGGGCGAAGGTACCAGTGTGCATTGGCCGTTGGGGATTGGTGGCAGGGGCAACGAGGGCGTCGCCACATTCGTCGGCTACCTGCCCGGCGCAATCGGCTATGTCGCCTGGGACTTCACGAAGCAGAACCATCTGACTTACACGGCCATGACCAATGCGGCAGGCGCTGTCGTAGAACCCGGCCTCCCCACGTTCAGCGCGGCGGCAGCGAATGCCGACTGGTCCAGTTCGCTCTACCAGTTGCTGACCAATCAGCCGGGCAAGGACGCGTGGCCCGTGATGGGCGCGACATATGTACTGCTGCAAGCCACACCGGACAAGCCGGCGCGCAGCGAAGAAACGCTGAAATTCTTCGACTGGGCGCTCACGCACGACGAGTCAGCAATTGAGGCGCTCGACTATATTCCGCTACCCTCCACGGTACTCGCGAAAATTCGGGGCCAATGGCACGGCGACAAAAGTGATGACGTCGTGCGCAAATCCATTGCCGGGCAGTAGCAGGCCAGTCGGGTTCGCGAGCGCTCTCACGTGAAGGTGCGTCGACAGCGAGGCACTGGCAATCAGGCGGGTCATGGCTGGCAAGAACAGGAAAACGCCAGGGCCAGCCAAAAGCAACGCTCGTAAAGCGCCACGCAAGGCGGCAGATATTCAGCGCCTGCCGCCCTTGCGCTTGCGAGATTCGGTTTTACGGCAGAGATCGGTCAGAAGCCAGCGTGCGACGATCTCGGGACGATTCGCGCCATATGGAGCGAACTTGATTTCGTTTTCGAAGTAGACGATAACGCTACCCGCCATCACGCGGTAAGAACCCGCGTGGTTCACGCCATCCAGTTCGACACTCAAGGGATGCGTGGTTTCGTATTCTGCAAGAGCCAAGGTAAGCGTGGAATTGTCTAAATTAAGACAATATCGCTTCACACCACCCTTGGTCAATTAAATATGCGCTTTATTTCATTTTAGTGGTCGTGATCCGTTACGACGGCGCACTACCATGGCCCCAGAATTCCGGCCGTACCGTTGCCGCGCCTGCGAGTCTGCCATATGAAGTCCGCGCAAACCTCCGCTCGCCAACGGCGCCGCTCCAGGCGTTGACCCAGCGCCTCGCCATCATTCTCTCCGTTGTGCCTTCGGCATTCATGAGCCGCTTCATTGCCAGGCTCAAACGGTGCATTGCGTAGCGCTTGCGGCGCGCTTCGGTGTCAACGTTCGCGGTCATCGTCTAGACTCTCCCAATTAGGTATTGCGCAGACCAAAGACCAGAAGTCCATCCACACGTTATGCAGCGACACAAAACATCGCAGGCGCAAAGGCAAGCGATATTCGTTCATTAAGGCACGAAAGTATTGCCGTGCACATACGGGAGAATATCGAGGAGTGCAATCCATCCGAAAGTCATTTGGGAAGACAGCGAAAGACTTTGACAGCGATTGAAAATCAAATGAGGAATTGGTCTGCACATTAGCGCAATCCCATGCGCTCCCGCCCTTTTGTCGTAATACAACCGATGAATGGCGGCAGTTCCTCAGTTCGCCGCGCGATGATGGTGTCAGGATCAGCCTTCCCCCCGGAACGTTTACGGCACACCAATCCATGCGAACGACACACGGCGGCCCGCGAATGGCGCTCAGACGTGCGCTGAAGCAACCATTACTGAACGCCGTCGCGAGGTTGCCCGACCGCGTGCAGCGCGTCATGTTCACGCCACCAATACGCCGCATCTGCATTCGCGTGCCGCTGCTACGTGCTGTCTACTCGGGCTGCCTTCGCCGCCACCCGATCGACCTCCAATACGGCACCGATACCAGCGGCCTCGTCGACCATTTGACGCTGCACCGCGACGCAACCCTCGTTGGTCAATTGAGGCCATACATGGGCTCGCAGCCAACCATCATCCGCCGCGCGCTCGACACGCTCGGCGATATCGCCGGCTATACGTTCGTTGACATCGGTTGCGGAAAAGGCCGACCGATGATCGTCGCCTCCGAATATCCATTTGCCCTTGCGCTAGGCTACGACATCAGCGCAGACCTCGTGAGGATCGCGAACGCGAACGCGGTCGTGATGGCGCGGCACTTTCCGCAGCGGCCGCCCATTCGCGCGCTGCACGCCAACGTCTCCGATCTGCAGGTGCCGTCGGGCAAAGCTGTCGTGTTCCTATACAATCCGTTCGGAGCCGAACTGATGAGGTCACTGCTTGAGAAACTCGAGGCGGAACTGGCGAGCGGTGCGATCCAGCACCTGTACATCGTCTACGACAACCCGGTGTGCGGCGAAGTCTTCGACAACTCCCGCTATTTGACGCGCTGGTTTGCAGGCGAGTTTACATACGATCATGAGGAACTCGGCTTCGGCCCGGAAGACAAGGAGAGCGTCGTGATCTGGCAAAGTGTGCGTGGGGCGCGCCCCGATGCGTTCCCGGACCGAAATCGCCGTATTACGACAAAAGACCTACTCAGCGCTTCCCTCGAAGGCTAATTTGTAAGGATGACGAACCACTCAGGAGACGCATGTGACGACTACTGTGGCCGCGATGTGCGAGTCGTCGTCCCCGGCCGCTTCCTTCCGGTACGAACGGCAAACCTGCGAAACCATCGAAGCGTTCCGCGCCCTCGAGCCGCAATGGCGCGCGCTTTTGGCCTCGGCCGAATCGCACGCTCCGTTCATCAGCTTCGCCTACTGCGAGGCGGCGGTGGCAGCGGCGCTGGCGCGTGGCGCGAGGATCGAAGTCGCGACGGTGCATGACGCGCACGAGCCCTTGGTGCTCTGGCCGGTTGCGATCGTACGCAGCGGCGCATTGCGAACCGCGCAATCGCTCGGCTGTGGATGCGGCGAAGAATACGGGGGCCCGCTCATCGCGGACACGCGGCGCGCCGAGCTCTACGAAGCAGCGCTGCGGGCGATCATGCAAGTTCACGCCGACGTGCTCCACATCCCGATGCTCGAAAACGGCAGCGCCCTGCAGCGCGCGCTCGACGCCGCACGGCAGTCGTGGGTGCAGGCATCGCTGCCGCCGCGCTGGCGCGTGATGCCTGGATACTCGATAGGACTGCGCGCGTACCCCACGTGGGACGACTTCCTCGCAACGCGGCACTCGACGCTGCGTGCCGCCCTGCGTTCGAGCATCAAGCGGCTGCGTCGCGAAGGCGATGTCAGTTTCGGATGGTGCGACAGCGCCGCGGAAACGGAACGCGTGCTCACATGGCTTTTCGCAAACAAACGCCAATGGGCCCTGAAGCGCGGAATCGAATCGCGCTATCTGATGGACGACCACGTGCGCGACTTCTTCATCGGCCTCGCGCGACGAATCGACCTGACCAGCACGCCGCTGGTCGCTTGCGTGCAGGTCGATGGGCAACCGGTCGCGGCGTCGGTCAATCTCGTCGGCGCGCGGGCCGTCGAGTATTTGATCACGACATACGACGAAGCGTTCGGCGTGTACTCGGTCGGCAACCTGCTGGTCGAGTACATTGCGCAATGGGCACACGCGCACGGACGCGATTTCGATTTCCGGCCGCTGCACGGCGACTACAAGGTGCGCTGGGCGGACCGCGAGACCCAGCACGAATCGCGCATCGTGGTGCTCAACGCACGCGGGCGCTTGATCGAATTGCCCCTGTCATGGGCACAAGTGAAGCGAGTGCAACGAAAGGCGGCGACGGTCTTGAAGGCGCGATTGAAGTGAGCAGACCGCCTTCGTGATGGCAGTCCGCTCGCGCCTGCGTGCAACGCGTAGAACACGCGTAGAGCGATCGAAACCATCGCTCGCTCACGGCCTCACGACCCCGCCCTCACCCTGCGTTCCCGCATGTGCGGATGCGTCGAGTGTTTCGAGCGCCGGGTCGTGATGAAGAAGCAGCGCCGCACCCGCGCCCACTATCCCTGCCCCCGCGAGACAGAGCAGGCCCGCGCCGAAGCCGCCCGTGCTGTCCTTGATCCAGCCCATCGCATAGGGGCCGAAAAAGCCCGCGAGATTGCCGAGCGAATTGACGGCGGCAATGCCGCCAGCCGCCGCCGCGCCGGAGAGGAACGCGGCCGGCAACGTCCAGATCACCGGCAGGCAGCCAAAGATGCCAAAACCCGCGACGGAGAGCGCGAGCATCTTCAGCACGGGATTATCGAGTCCGGCCGCAGCGGCAATGCCAGCCGCCGCGACGGTGAGCGCAATGGCGACGTGGCGCTTGCGCTCGAGCCGGCGGTCCGAGTGCCGGCCCCACAGCACCATCGAAACGACGCCGACCGCGTATGGCAGCGCGGTGACAAAGCCGGTCTGCAAATTCGTGAGCCCGAACGCCTTGACGATCTGCGGCAGGAAGAAGCTCAACCCGTAATTGGTTGCGTTCGCACCGAAATAGATCAGCGCCACCGCCAGCACACGCGGATTGATGAGCGCCTCCTTCACGCTGAAGGTGCGCACGCTTTCCCGATGCCGACGCTCCTGCGCCTGCCGCTCGACGAGCCAGCGGCGTTCGTCGTCAGCGAGCCAGGTTGCGTCGGCGGGCTTGTCGGTCAGGTAGAGCAGCACGGCCAGTGAGAGCAAGAGCGCGGGCGCCGCCTCGATCAGATAGACCCACTGCCAGCCCGCCAGCCCCCCTCTGCCGTCGAGCGAGAGCAGCGCGCCGGAAATCGGCCCGCCGATCACCGTCGAAAGGGGAATGGCCGCCATGAAGTAGCCCACCACGCGCGCGCGGTATTTGGCCGGAAACCACAGCGTGAGCAGGAAGATGATACCGGGGAAGAAGCCGGCCTCGGCAATGCCGAGCAGAATGCGTAACGTGAAGAATACGTGCGCGTTCGACATGCCGGTCATGCGGGCGATGTGCGGAATGAACGCCATCGCGCCGGCGATGATGCCCCACGTGAACATGATCCGCGCAATCCACCGCCGCGCGCCGAAGCGCTCCAGCAGCAGGTTCGACGGCACCTCGAAGAAGAAGTACGCAATGAAGAAGATGCCCGCGCCGAAGCCGAACGCGCTCGCGGAAAGGTCTAGCGCCTTGTTCATCTGCAATGCAGCAAAGCCGACGTTCACACGATCGAGATACGCCACGAAGTAGCAGACGATCAGAAACGGCACGAGCCTTGCCGTCACGCGCGTCACAGTGCGTGTTTCGAGCTCCATACATGTCTCCTTCGAAGCCGGCTTCGCGTTCAGGCGCCCGTGCGCCAATAACGGGCCGGTCCGTTTGATATCGTTAAAGACTAGTCGGTCGCAGCGCGATACGAAAGATCGGTTCACATGGTGGGATACAAGGTAGTCGCTTACGGCGATCAAAGCTTCGGGCAGGAGAGCACCTGCAAGGGCTGCGTCGTGATGCCCGGTTTGCCGTTACCTGCAGGCGTGCCTTGCGGGGGCGTCGAGACGAGGCGCACGCTTGCTGAGCCCGCATTCGCGAGGGCGTATTTTTCTTCGCTGCCCTGCGGTTGCCAGTACGCGCGAAACAGCGGTCCGTCGGTGAAGACTAGCAGCTTGCCGTGCGTCGTCTGGCCTGCCGCGACGAAATCCACCGCTTCGCCGTCACGCAACGTGAAGCCGGCATCCGTGCCGCCGCCGGCGTTCGGCCCCACGAGGCGGCCGCACGGCGGCGCTGCGTCAGGGGCCGTATCGGCGGCACGTGCAGGCTCGATCGCCAGCAACGCCGCGCCCAGGCAGCAGGACGTCAAGGTAAGCGTAAGCGTCGCTTTCACACACAACCTCTTGGGCTCGTCATCGATCGTTCAGAGGCGCGCAAGGCGCATTCCCGCAAATGGAACGCGCAAATGTGGTTGTAAGGTCAACGTAAAATCAGCGCAGCGACGGTCAATCAACCGTCGCGCGTTCGCCGGCGTGCATGGCCGGCTTCAAAGGTCGTCGGCGCCGGGGTCCAGCGCGTCGAGATCGACGTCCAGCACGCGGCAGACGTCGCGCACGAACTCATTCATGGCGGCAGTGCACTCCGGGCTGCCGGCCGGAAAGTCTTCGGGGTTCTTCTTGCCCTGCGCCCTCCGGATTGCGCGAATGCTGGCCTCGAGTGCACGTGCCTCCGCCCAGATGGGATGCTTGTCGGGATAGTGGGGTTGTTTGCGCGCCATGTCTGGTATTTCGGCAATGGCCACGCGAACTTTAGGTGGGTCCCGTGGCGGCAACGCGCTTTCGTCGACAGGCAGTTCGTTTTCCGCAGCGAATCTCACACGTCCCTGTCTTCGCCCTGCGAGTCGCGCGCGGCGATCTTCAACAGGCGCAGCTTGTGATAGAGGGTCTTCCTGGGCGTCCCGAGTTCGATGCTCGCGTCCGCCACGTTACCGTGATGGCGCTGCAACGCGCCCTCGATCAGCAACCGTTCGAAGTACGCAAGCTGCTCCGCTAGCGTGCCGTTTTTCGTGATGCCTGGGCCCGCGCTAAGCAGGCTCTCCCCCGTGAGCCCGAGCACGAAGCGGTCCGCGACATTCTGCAGTTCGCGCACGTTGCCGGGCCACGCGTGTGTCATCAGCTCGGAGAGCTGCCCGGCGGTCACGACAGGCGGCTGCGCACCGAAGCGGCGCGCGGCCGCGAGCACGAAGTGCTCGAACAGCAACGGCACGTCCTCGCGCCGCTCGCGTAGCGGCGGCAGCTCGATCTGCGCGACGTTCAGGCGGTACAGCAGGTCCGCGCGAAAGCGCCCGTCGGCCGCCAGCTCGGCGAGGTCCGTTTTCGATGCGGCGACGATCCGGCAATCGACCGGAATCAGCTCGTTCGCGCCAAGCCGCTCGAGCACACGCTCCTGCAACACGCGCAGCATCTTGATCTGCAGCGCCATCGGCATCGTTTCGATCTCGTCGAGAAAGAGCGTGCCGCCATTTGCCCACTCGATCTTGCCGACGCGCTTCTTGATCGCGCCCGTGAACGCGCCCGCCTCGTGGCCGAACAGCTCGCTCTCGAACACCTGTTCGGGCAAGCCCCCGCAGTTCAGCGCAACGAAATGCGCGTCGCGCCGGCCGCTGAAGTCGTGCAGGCTGCGTGCGATCAGCTCCTTGCCCGTGCCGGTTTCACCAGTGATGAGGACCGACACGGAAGTATCCGCGAGCCGCAGAATCTTCTTGCGCACCTCCGCCATCGCCGGCGACTTCCCGAGCACCAGCGCCTCGATGCCTTGCCCGTTGCGCAGCGACGCGCGCAGACCGTCGATCTCGAGCGTGAGCCGGCGTTTCTCGACCGCGCGCGCCACGCGCCCCGCAATCACTTCGGACGAAAACGGCTTCTCGATGAAATCGTAGGCCCCCACACGCATCGCACCGACGGCCGTCGAAATGTCCGCATGGCCGCTGATGAGCAGCACGGGAATGCGCGCATCGATCGCCAGCACGCGGTCCAGCAATTGCAGCCCGTCGATACCCGGCATCCTCACATCCGACACGATCACGATCGGCGCGCCCGGCACGACTTCGACGAGCGCATCGGCCGCCGATGCGTACGCGCTCACCGGAAAGCCGGCCAGCGCGACAGCCTGCTCGACGCCGAGCCGGACATTTTCGTCATCCTCAACAACCAGCACCCGAACTTCATCTTCCATGCTCTGTCCTTTGTGGCGCTGCCGCCATGAATTCGATCGTGAAGCGAGCCCCGCCCTCGTCGCCGTTGACCGCGGCAATCCGCGCGCCAAATCCTTCCACGATGCGCGACGTGATCGCGAGCCCCAGCCCCAGGCCTTGTCCACGCGGCTTCGTCGTGACGAACGGCTCGAACAGATGTGCGAGCACCTCCGGCGCGATCCCCGGGCCGCTGTCCGCGATCGTGAAGCGCACGCGATCGTGCGCATCGGGCGCATCCGCCTCGATCGTGACGGCGCGCGTGCCTGCGTCCCGAACGGCGTCCAGCGCGTTGCCAAGCAGGTTGACGATCACCTGCTGCAACTGGCTCGATTCCGCATAGACGGTGGTGCCGGGCGGAATCCGCACGTCGAGCCGCACCGCTTCGTCGCGAATACGCGATTCGTAGATGAACCGCGCGTGCGCAACGGCCTCGCCAAGCGAAACCGCAACACGCTCCACCTCCGGCTTGCGCGCGAACGCCTTCAACTCGCCGGTCAGCACAGCCATGCTGTCGACGAGGCGACCCACGCGTTCGAGATTCGCCAGCGCCTGCGCGGGCTGGTTGCGCTCGAAGAACGTGCGCGCATTGTCGCAAAGCGTGCGGATCGCCACGAGTGGCTGGTTGATCTCATGCGTGAGGCCGGCCGCCATCTGGCCGATCACCGCGAGCTTGCCTGCGTGCACGACTTCCTGCTGCGTCGCGCGCAAGCGCTGCTCGGTGCGCTCGCGCTCGGCGATCTCGCGCTGCATGCGGTCGTTCGCGTCGGTCAACGCGGCGGTGCGCTGCGCGACGGTCGTTTCGAGCTGGTCGTTCGCACGGCGCAGCGCCTCCTGCGCGTTGAGCTTCTCCGCGATCGTGCGGCGGCGCTGGAGCGCGTACAGCGCATACAGCACGGCAATCAGGAAGACACCCGTCACGAACGCGAACGCAAGGCGCTGCTGCCGCCGTGCGCCGGTCGTATCGAGCAGCACCATGATCGTGTCGTGGCCCTGTGGCGCTGGGCGCGACATCACGAGATAGCGGGTGGTGCGGCCGGCGCGGCGCGGGTCGGGGAAGGTGCCCAGCCACGCGGCGTCATTCCATTCGCCGACTCGTCGAAAGTGCAGCGCCTCGACGGTGCGGCCCGCGTACTGCCGCGACGCCTGGATGGCGCTCTGCTGCTGCGCGGTCATCGCACGCATGGCGTTGAATTTCCATTCGGGCACCGTCGAGATCACGATCACACCGTTGCTGTCGACGACGATCGCCGCCTCGCCGGGCGTGCGCCACGCGGTTTCCAGCGCGTCGACGCTGACCTTGACGGCCACCGCGCCGATCGCCTTGTCGTCGGCCTTGTCGTCGGCCGTGCCGCCCTCATGCACCGCGTTCGCAAAGTACAGTCCGGGAACGCCGGTGTTCGTGCCGATTCCGAAGAAGCGGCCCCTGCCCTGCGCGAGCGCGTCCTGGAAGTACGGGCGGTACGACACGTTGGTGCCGACGAAGCTGACCTGCTGGTTCCAGTTGCTCGCGGCTATCACCGAGCCGTGCGCATCGATCACGTCGACGGCGCCGCTGCCGACGTCAAGGTTGACGGCCTCGAGATAGCGATTGACCGCGCGCGTCAAACCGGGCGCTTCGTCAGGCGACGCTTTGAGCAACGCGCGCACGCTGTCCTGCCTCGCGACGAGCGCCGGCACCATCTCGAAGCGCCCGAGTTCGCTGGTCAGGCTGGAGGCGTAGAGGTCGAGCCGGTGAGCGCCGACATCGGCGAGCGCACCGATCGCGCGGTCCCATGCGAACTCGATCGCGGCGGTGCTGGCCCCGACATACAGCGCGGCCGCGGCCGCCCATCCCCACCACGCGATTCCCTTGTAGCGCTTGTGCACGTTTGCCCTCTTCGATGGATCACCAGCGGGCGATGCGATGCCCGCGTACCCCGCGCCGGATGCCCCGGCGCCGCCATCGAGAGAACGCGTGCAAGCACGCCTCATGCGCCGAAATGCGCGAGCAGGATCAGCGTCAGGGTGACGACGATCGCGCCGCCGATGCGCGTGGCGATCTGCGCGAACGGCATCAGCTGCATGCGGTTCGCGGCGCTCAGGATTGCGACGTCGCCGGTGCCGCCCTGGCCGCTGTGGCACGCGTTCACGATTGCGGTGTCGATAGGGTACATCTTCATCAGGCGGCCAACCACGAAGCCGGTGCCCATCAGCGTCATCACGGTCGCGGCGATCGTCACGACGTTGACGAGCGTGAACGCGGCCATGAGCTTGTCCCACGGCGTCATCGCGACGCCGATCGCGAACAGCAGCGGATAGGTGACCGCGGTCGAGAAGAACCGATAGACGACGAACGCGCCTTCCTGCAGCGGCGGCGACACCGCGCGCGCAAGCTTCACGAGCACGGCGAGGAACAGCATGGCGACAGGCGCGGGCAAGCCGAACAGCTTGTTCGCCATCAGGCCGATCAGGTACAGCGTGATCGCGGTAATGCCGGCTGCGGCGATGTGGCCAACGTCGACTTGCCCGCGAATTACCTCGTTCGACGCTGCCGCTTTGCCGCTTTCGCCGCTTTCGCCGGTTGCGTCGCTTTCGTCAGTCTCGCCGGCTTGCAGGCGGCCGTTGCCGGTCAGATGCGGGTAGCGTTTGCCGAGCATGTCGAGCATGCCTGAGAGGATGATCGCCATCAGGCTGCCGAGCATGACGGGCGGCAACACCTGCGCGAACAGGTCGCCCTGCGCGACGTGCATGATTTCGGAGTAGCCGACGGACAGCGGAATCGCGCCTTCGCCCACGCCGCCCGCCATGATCGGCACGACGATATAGAGCAGCGTATGTTGCACGCCGAGGCCGAGCGCGGCGCCCACCGCGGTGCCGACGATCGTCGCGGCGACGGTGCCGGCCGCGAGCGGGATGAAGATCTTCAGGAAGCCCTGGATCAGCACGCGCCGGTCCATGCTGAGAATGCTGCCGACGATGATCGACGCGATGAACAGATAGAGGAAGTTCGTCTGCTTCGTGAACTCGACCGTGAGGTGCAGGATAGGCTTTGGCAGCACGTGGTAGTACGTGAGCGCCGAAGGCACGAAGGTCGCGAGGATCGCAGCCGCGCCGATGTTGCGCAGAAGCGGCAGACGCTTGCCGAGCTCGGCGCACGTGAAGCCGAAGAACGCGAGCACGGCGATCGCCATCGAGATCTCGCCGGGCACCTTGCCACTAACCGCGAAGCCGACGATCAGCGCGAAGAGGATCACATAGATCGGCAGCGGAATAATGCCGATGCGAATTTCCATCAGCTTCCACCAGCCCTCGGGCCAGAAGCGGTTGCGCGTGGTGGAGTTCGGCTCGAGTAGCGCCGGTGAGGGGACGGTGGTGGTTGAGGATGCACTGTTCTGCACGGGATGTCTCCTTCGTTTTCGCGGCCGGACTGTCGCCGGGGGCCTGTTCTAAAAGGGCGACAGCCTGAAGGCCGTCGCGCGTGTCTATAAAGCAGCAGCCGTGCCAGCACGCGCCCGCAGTGCGGAGAAACCAATAACCGTTTGATTTATATGCAATTTTGTCGCCATTGATCCATCACACCCCAATAGGCTGCGCCGAAAATTCGGAATCGGCGCAATCGGTGGGCTGAAATCTCGGCCTGGCAAAAGCGCGCGGCAAAGATCGAGGCGGCAGTAGTCGAGCGGATACATGACGTCAGACGTGCCGATGAACCCGCACCAGGCGGTAGGACCGGGGCGCATGAAATGGATAGGTCTCCAAAACATGTGCTTCCGGCAATTCATATTTCTATTCTTGCCTGCCCGATAAGGCAGACATAAGGTTCATGTGTTAGCCGGGCATCGGCGACGCCTGAACGTCATCGTCAAGAGTGCAATTACGCCGCCGTGTAACAGAATAGCCTGACGTTAGAACTCGATCGTCGTGCGCAAGCCCAGCACAGCCTCGTCGCCAATGCGTTGCGATGGATTCTGCGGGTCCGGAATGCCGCCGGCGGGCCTGAAGAAGTACTGGAAGTCGGCCTGCAACTGCCACCACGGCGCGACCTGGTACTGGTACGTTGCTTCGAGAACGGTCTCGGCGCTGCGCGACGGATAGCCCGCCGTGGAGGCCGCCTGCGCGCTCGCGAAGTCTTGCGCGTGCGAACCGATGTGCGCGTAGCCAACCGCGAGACCCACCACGTCGTTGTCGCGCCCCTTGAATGGCGCCTTGAGCGTCACGCCCGCGTTGACTCCGAGGTCGACCACGTTGCGGTCGCCGGGCGCACCCATCACGCGCGCGAACACGCCCACCGACTGCGGGCTATCGGCGCTCGGCCGCCACACCATTTGATCGGCCACAGCGTAGATGCTGTAGTTGCCCTGATGCGTCGACGGGACATTCGCGCCGGGGATGCCCGCCGCCGGGTCGGCGAAGCGGTTGCTGTTGTACCAGAAGCCGAGCTTGTAGGTCCCCGGCAGCCCACTTGGTTTGGATGCCGAATCATTTCCCGACACCTGATTGATGGCGTACTGGATTTCGCCGATGATCATCGTGCCATTGCCCAGCGCGAAATTCGTGCCGCTCGCGTTGAGCTTCTGCGGATCGCCCTCGCCCGGCGCGGGATTCCCGTCGAATACGCCACCGAGCACGGTGATCGCATCCGTGGGTGTGGCGCGCACGCGCACGCCGAGCGACGAAAGCGGATACGCAGGGCCGCCCGCGGGCAGATCGACCGACGGCAAGACCGACCAGCCGAACGTCGCATTCATGAATGCGCCTGCGTACTGGCTGACCATGAACTCCTGGTCGAGGCTCTGTTGACCGATTTTCACGTCGGCCTTGCCGCCAAAGAATGCCTGCTGGTACCACAACTCCCACAGCCGGGTCGATGCATCGGCTTCGATGCCGCTTGCCGCTTGCAACGTTTGCAGGTTCCGGGCGGTCAGGCTCGTGCCGTGAATCTGGAAGCCGGACACGTTGAAGGTGCCGCCCGGCAAACCGAACGCCTTTTGCGTGTCCATGCCGAGGCCAAACTGCGTGACGCCCTGATAAGCGCCACCGGTACGCGTGCCGCCCGACACATTGCCCATGTACTCGCTCGTTTCCTGCAGGCCGAACGTCACACCATACTGCCCGAGCCAGGGCCGCACGCCACCCATTTCGCCAAGCAGGTTCGAGCGCTCCCAGAAGCCCCTGGGCGCCTGCGTGCCCGCATCCGCCGCCGGGGCGCCGGTTTGCGGCGCCGGTGCCGCGGGCTCGGCGTCGCCGCTACTTTGTGCAAACGCGGCAGGCGTGATGCCAAGTGCAAGCGCCGCGCTCAGCGCAATGGGGCCACCGGAACCGAGCAGTTTGCTGGTGAGGATATTTTCCATAGTTTGTATGGCTCTAGTAAGGAACGGAAGTATCCGCCATTTATCGCAGAGCGTGCCTGCGTAACTTGATGAAACTGTGTCCGGCGTCGTGCTTCATGCAAACCGGAGGTGCGGCCGTAAAGGACGCTCCGGGTCGCGTGCAGAGAGCGCGCAAACCAGCGTGAGCGCAACAGCCGCCGCCGAGGTTGCGGCGAGCAAGCCGTAACCGGTTGGCGTGAGAGGATGGCTGGCGTGCACGGTGCGCCAGGCGCAGCGTACGGCCACGCGCGCCGCGCGACGAACGAAGTACAGCGCCCCGCTTGCAGCGCCGGCGCGTGCCGCGTTGCACGCCCGCGGCGCAACCGGTGCGCGCACGGCGAATGCAAGAGCCAGGACATGAAGGCAGCAAAGGCCTGCGGCGGCAAGCATCACCCGTGCGTGCACGCAGGTATGCCGCGCCATGCGCGGCGTGAAGCGAGAAAAAAGGCAGACGAACATCATCCCTCCGCGTTGCCCGCCTGGAACGCGGACGAGTTGCGAAAGCGCGACCATTCCTGCAAGCAAGCTTGCAAGTGGTATTCAAAAAGAGGGAGCGTGCTACGGGGAGACTGACGAGGAGAACCCGTCAGTAACGAAGCGCGCTAACCCGGCGTGTGCGAGTTAGCGGCGAAGGAGTGAACCTGTGGCGGCTATCTCGCGGACTTGCTGCCGGCGCTGGCCGGCATCGAACTTCCACTACCAGAACATGCGTCCACGGAGGACTCCTTTCACTGTGACGGGGCGCATTGTATTGGCCTCGTGCGTAAAATGGCAAGTAAAAAACGCATCAACATGCGGTCGATGAAGGCCGCACGCAAGCGACCATCAACTTTTTTTCCCCCGCCCTGCAAGCCTGCGATCAGGTTGCACGCGCATAGCGCCGCGACCCGGCGAATGCTCCTTCACATGGTCGATGAACGCACGCAGCTTCGGCAAGACCTGCCGACGGTCCGGATAGAAGAGAAACACGCCCGGCATCACCGGCGCGAAGGGCTCCAGCACGTGCACCAGCTTTTCCGCTCTCAGCCCTTGCGCGGCCAGCGGCTCGGGTAGCTGGGCAAGGCCGATACCTTCGGCTGCCGCACCCAGCAGGGTGGGAAAATCATGGGCGATGAAAGGACCCGAGACGACGATCTCGATCGCGCGGCCGTCGTCGTCGAATGACCACGGCGCGATCGCCCCGCTGGACAACCGCCATCGCAAACACGCGTGCTGGCGCAGATCGTCCAATGCCATGGGAGCGCCGCGGCTAGAGAAATACTCAGGACTACCCACGACGACGAGACGAAACGGTGGCGTCAACGGCACCGCAACCATGTCCGGGGCGATGAACTGCCCCAGCCGGATGCCGGCGTCGAACCCTTCGGCGGCGAGATCGACCAGTTCCTTGCTTGTCGAGATTTCCACTTCGACTTCAGGCCAGGCCTTGCAGAAGGAAGCAATCAACGGTTCCAGCAGGATGGGCACCACTGCGCGCGGCACTGAAAGGCGCAATAGTCCGGCGGGCCGCTGGCCGAGTCCGCGCGCGACCTCGCTCGCGGCAACTAGCTCGTCGAACGCTGGCTTTGCGCGCGAAAGAAACCGCTCGCCGGCTTCCGTCAAACCGACACTACGCGTGGTGCGCAAGAAGAGCGCGGCACCAATGCGCGCCTCCAGCACACGCACCGCCTGACTCACGGCCGACGGCGTCACCCCGAGTTCCACAGCCGCCCGGCGAAAACTGCGATGCTCGGCCACGCTCAGGAACGCCTCCACGCCATCGAGCGCGCCCTGTCTGACTGTGAAGTTCTGCTTCATAGCCTGTCCACATTGCGATGAATAGTCGCTCGCGAGAGGCCATGGTACACCTACGCCTGCAGACGAGGCGGCACCTCGAAGACCCGGTGCCCCCACTGCGATATTCGAGGCTTTGTCCATCGTGCCCCGGATTCAATATGGAGAACCGATCATGACTACCGCCGCTGTCTCCACCGGTCTCGTTCCGCCGCGCACCCCCTGGCGCAGCCTGCTTTGGGTCGTCCCGCCAACATTTCTTTGGATTGCATTGATCTACTGGCTGCCGGTCATTCCGGATAGCGGCTTCCAGACCACGGCGCACCAGCTGATTGCCCACGGATTCATCGCGGTCGGTTTGTGGCTCGGCCTTGCAGGCACGGAGCTGACGCCGCTCCAACGGCGCGCGACCTGGCTTGCGATCATGATCCCCTACACACTTTGGTTCGCAATCGTCTGGAGCGCGGCGATCCACGGCGTCTTTCGCCTGAGCGACCCGCCTCCGCCGGCGCCGATGCTGCCATTGGCGATCTTCCTGCCGGTGCTAGTCGGCGCGCCGATGCTGCTGTTGTCGAGCCGGGTGGGACAGGTGCTCGACGCGATGCCCGCGAGCTGGCTCGTCGCGCTTCAGTTTTACCGGGTATTCGGCAGTTGGGCGCTCGCGGCCTGGCTGCATGGCGCTTTGCCCGGCGTCTTCGCGTTGCCGGCGGGAATTGGCGACGTGCTGACGGGCCTGTTCGCCGTGCCGGCGGCGCTCGCCGTGGCGAGCGGGACAGTTCAGGGGCGAAAGGCGGCACTCGTGTGGAACATCCTGGGCCTCGCCGATTTCGCTATCGCGGTCACGTTGGGGATGATCACCGCGCCCGGCCGGTTCCAGTTGATCGTTCCGAATGTCCAGAGCATTGGCGCCGGCACTTATCCTTACGTGCTGACCCCTGCTTTCGTGGTGCCGAGTTCGATCCTGGTGCACGCACTGTCGCTGCGCCAGTTGATCCGCCGACGCTTCACGAAGTGAAGCGGCCCGGGTAACGGCGGAACCTTCCCGCACACGGTGACAGCGTCGCCCACATCGCCATTTCATCAGGACTGCGATTCGATAATCGACGTGGGCCGCGAGCCGCCTGAGCGCTCGCGGCGTGTCACGAACTCAACAGGTTTCTCCTCAGCCTTCGACGTTCAACGCTGTTGCGCAACTGGCCCAGAATCCACGCACTGGCGACCAGGGCCAGATACAGGGTGACGAGATGATGACGCCAGGCATCGAGGGCCAGCTGATGGGCCACGAGCGTTGGATCGACCGGCGCAAGCGTGCGACTCTTCCCCTCCACGGCCCGCATCATTCGCAGGAAACCCACGGCGGACAGCAGCGGCAATAGTACGACGAGCGCCAGCAACGCGTGCTTCATTCGGCGCGCCCACGCATAGTGGCGCAACCGGAACCATAGTCCAAGGCATCCGTGTATCCAGCCGGGCGCCAGCAGCGCAAGTTGCAGCCCCTGCGTGCCGCTCGTGAGCAGCACGACGATGACGCGCTCGTAGTCGGGCTGGAAGCCGTAGAGCGAAGACGCAAGCCGCGTCGACACCGCATGGCGGATGAGCAGCATCGGCAAGCTGAGCCCCGCCCAGAGGCGCAGCCATTCGGCGGCAGGCAGCGCCCAGTGGCGCCGCGCGTAGATCGTGTGCAGCGCCAACCCAAAATGCACAGACGCGGCGCCATACAGCGCGACGGTGCCAGGCGCGCTGCGCCAAAGCCGCAACGCGAGCACGAGACCGTGCCCCGCGAGGTCGAGCGACCAGATCCCCAGCGCGTGATTGATCAGATGCAGAAAGAGATACGTCAGCATCACTACGCCCGACACGAGCTGAAAACGGCGCAGAACCGTTTGCACCGTATTTCTCACTTCGCCTCTGCGGCGGATGTCCCACCGAAGCCTCTCACTTCGAACTCCGATGACTGACGCGCGACATGTGCCGGGCAGGCGCCGCCAAGGCGCCCGTCATCCTCGCAAGTTTGCCGATGCGCCGGCGTAAGCGACCAAACGCGCCGCCCGCCGACGACCGATACGCGACGTAGTCATTCCGATTCGCCGCGCTCTGGCGCAGCGAATCTGCGAATCGTTGCAACGCCGATATCGAGCCGCAAACGCTCTGGTATTCCTGGCGGCCAATCCTGCCGTCGAGGATCACGGTCAATCCCGACGCGCGGGCCATGTCGATGATGTCCATGTCGATCACCCAATTCGTGTGCCATGCCTGCCATACCTCGAGCGCGCGCCGGTTATTCCCAGACCCGGCGAGACACGCGAAAGACGAATGAAATGCGATGCACGAGCGGGAATAAAACTGGACCCTCCGCGGTATTGCACGTGAAACCCGCCCCGGAAGCGCTCCGGATCGAACCGGCCACCGGCTTCCCGAACCCAGCCGAGAGGACATCATGTCGTCAGACCTTCCTTCCCAACCGTCGCGCCGCAGCGCCTTGAAATGCCTCGCCTATGGTGGCGCAGGCACCCTGTTCGTGCTGGCCGGCGGCGTCCTCACGCCGATGGAGCTTGCCCTTGCCGCGGGTAGCCAGGAGAAGTCGGCGGCTTCCGGCGTGCCGCTCTTCCTGCAGATCAGCGACTCGCATATCGGATTCAACAAGGAAGCGAATCCCGATGTAGCGGGCACGCTCAAGCAGACGATTGATTACGTCAACGCCATGCCGGTCAAGCCGGCGCTGGCGATTCACACGGGCGATATCACGCACCTTTCCAAACCGGAAGAGTTCGATCTCGCAGCTCAATTGCTGTCCGGGCTGAGCATCACCGAGTTGCACACCGTGCCCGGCGAGCACGACGTGACCGACGGGCCACAAGGCGAATACTTCAAGCGCTTCGGCCAGGCGTCCGACAACCGGGGCTATTACAGCTTCGACCACAATGGCGTGCACTTCGTCGGGCTCGTCAACGTCATGCATTTCAAGCCGAACGGGCTGGGAAATCTGGGCGAGGACCAGCTAGCGTGGCTGGAAAACGATCTCAAGGGGCGAACGTCCAGCACGCCGGTCGTGGTCTTTACGCACATGCCGATGTGGACGATTTACGAACCCTGGGGTTGGGGCACCGGCGATGCAGGCCAGGCGATGGACTATCTGAAGCGGTTCGGCTCGGTCACTGTCCTGAACGGACATATTCATCAGATCGTTTCCAAGGTGGAAGGCAATATCACGTTCCACACGGCGCGCTCCACCGCCTATCCGCAGCCGACGGCCGGCAATGGCCCAGGACCCGGGCCGCTGACGGTGGCAAGCGACCAGTTGCCGAAGATGCTTGGCGTAACCAGCATCAAGATCTCGCGCCATCCGCTCGCGGCGACGCTTTCCGACACGACCCTCGCCTGATGTCCCATCGCGCCCGTTCAACAAGGATCCAGACCATGCTATTCACTGACTTTCGTCGCGCGTTCATCGTCTCCTGCGGGAGCGGGATGCTCCTCGCGGCATTGGCCGCCGGCTTGCCTGCCGCACAAGCCCAGGAGCCCAATCAGATCGTGATCAAGGATTTCATGTTCTCGCCCATGGCCATCACGGTGAAGGCCGGCACGACGGTGACCTGGAAAAACATGGACGGCGAACCGCATACGGTCGTCAACGATGCCGGCATATTCCACTCCGCCGCGCTCGACCAGAACGACACGTATCAGTACACGTTCGACAAGCCGGGCGTGTACAAGGTGTTCTGCGGCATCCATCCGTATATGAAGGCGACCATTACTGTGCAGTAGGCGATGTGCTTCTGTTCGAAGGACATTGTGCACGCGGCCTCGGGGCACGGTATTGGCTCGTCAGGATGTTGGGCGCGAGAATCACAGGCGCGCCCAACATCACCGATTCCACGCCCACGAGCCCAAACGGCTCATGGCACGACGCGAGAATCGCCGCTTCGATCGGCGGCGGCCCCTTGCATTCGTGACTGCCGAAAGGAAACAGAAGCACACCTAAAACACCGTTTCGAACTGCATCTGCAATGGCTGGTACCAGTCGAGCGCGTGCCGGCCAATCGGGAATCCGGCGCTACCCTTGAGTGCGCCGACCGGCGAGCTCCACGCGAAACCCATGCCGTAGCTGTAGCGCATGCCGTTCGATCCAATGCTCGCGCCCTGGGCGCCCCACGCATTGCCGCCGTCGAGGAAAGTGAACGCGCTCAGCTTGCTGCCGCCTCCCGGCAACGGCACGGGCGCCTTCAACTCCACGCTGCTCGTCAGCATCTTCGATCCCCCGATCGGCTGGCCCGTCTTGATGTCGTGCGGCGACAGCGAG
>NZ_DATJWR010000415.1:0-3475 GCF_035501035.1 Paraburkholderia sp. | reverse complement strand
CCGGAATGGCTCGAGCGCTGGCTCGACGAGCAGATTCGCTTCGACGACGGCTGGGAAAAGAAGGTGATCGAGCGTATCCTGCACAACCTCTCGATCCTGTTCGAGCGCACGTTCAGCACGGCGCAGGAACTGAACCGCTATCGCAAGGAAGTGGTGCAGCGTCTGCAGGCCGAGCAGGGCACGCAGCAGCCGGCCTGACGCGCCGGCACGGCTTCACGCGTGCGCGCCCGCCGTGGCGCGCCGCGATCTGGACGGCCCGAAGCGCTTCTCGCGTGACGGGCCGTTTTCGTTGGCCGGCTTCCGTCCTTCGGTCAACGCCCGCTTTTTGATCCGAGTCTCCTCCCATGCCCGCTTCCTTCGAACGCAAGATCACGACCCGCGCGGCGCTCGCGCAACTGCGCGCCTCGCTGCCCGGCCCGGTGGTGTTCACCAACGGCGTCTTCGACATCCTGCATCGCGGGCACGTCACCTATCTCGCCGATGCGAAGGCGCTGGGCGCCACGCTGATCGTCGGTGTGAACAGCGACGCTTCGGTGAAGATGCTAGGCAAGGGCGACGACCGCCCCATCAACAACGAGAACGACCGCATGGCGCTGCTGGCGGCGCTGGAGAGCGTGGACTGGGTGGTGCAGTTCACCGAGCGCACGCCGGTCGAACTGATCGAGGCCGTGCATCCGGACATTCTCGTGAAGGGCGGCGACTACGACATGGACGTACTGCCCGAGTCGGCGCTGGTGCGGGGCTGGGGTGGCCGCGCGCTGGCGATTCCTTTCGAGCACGACCGCTCCACCACGCGGCTCCTGCAGAAGGTGCGCGCGCAGGAAGGTTCGAAGTAAGTCTTTGAGTCGAGTCCGCCGCGTGCGGACAGACAAGTGAAAACCGGCCGGAGCCCGCGCCGCCCCTGAAGAGGGCGAGCCAGGCTCCGGCCGGTTGCGTTTGTGGCTAACTAATGCCGCATGAGCGTGCGCAATGCGCTGCTCTTACTGCGACAGGCTCGACGCCTGCACGGCCGGTTGCGCTACTGGGCCGCCCACGGTCGCGACATCCGCCGACTCGGAGGGCCGGATGGGCCGCACCTGGAGCCGCTCCGGGTGGATCTGCCGGTTCAGGTGCTGGGTTTCGCGCGTGCCCGACGCGGGCGTCGGGCCGAACACGCCGCCAATGGCCGCGAAGGCCAGCAGGTTGGCAAGAATCAGGATGGCGATCAGCCAGCGCAGCATCGTGTGAAGCTCCGTCGATATCGTGGTTTCAGAGGAACGCGCGCCGCGCTCAGGACTGCGCCGCAATGCGAGCGAGCCCCGCGAGCACGAGCGCGTCGTGGCGAGTATGCGGCACCTTGAGCGCCGCTGTCACTTCCGCCGCCGCGCCGCCGCTCACCACGAGCCGCACCGGCGTGTTCCACGCAGCCTGCAAATCCGCCCAGGCGCGCTCGACGAGCGCCGCCTGCGCGAGCGCGCAGCCCGCCGAGATCGAGCGCCGCGTGTCAGTGGCGAACACTTCAAGAGGCGGCTGCGCATCGGGCATGCCGCCGCCGATCACGGGCAGTTGCGCCGTGTGCTCGCCCAGCGAGCGCATCATGAGCGTGAAGCCCGGCGCGATCAGGCCGCCCACGAAGGTGCCGTCCGCGCGCAGCGCTTCGAGCGTGGTGGCCGTGCCGAATGTCGCGACGAGGAGCGGCTCGCCCGGATACGCAGCGCGCGCGCCGATCATGCCGGCCCAGCGGTCGCTGCCGAGCGCGTCGGGCGTGGCATAGCCGTTCGTCACGCCGCACTGCTGCGCGCAGGCCCGCACGACGGTGCGCGAGAGACCCGGCCAGCGCGCCTCGACGAGCGCATCGAGCCGCTCGGCGACCGCCGCGCCCGCGACGTTGGAGATCCACGCGCTGCCGGGTCTCGGCAACGTCGACCATTCGATCGGGCTGACGTCGTCGCTCGCCTTGCCGCCATCGTCTCGCACGTGATCCATCGCGCCGGCATGCAAACGCGTGCCGTCGGGTGCGACGAGGGCCCATTTGATCCGGCTGTTGCCTGCATCGATCAGGAGGAAGGGGCCGCGGCTCATGCGCCGCCGTCCGCGAGCCGCAGCGACACGTCGCTGGTCGTGACGGTCTCGCGCCCGTTCGGCGTATCGACGAGCAACTGGCCGCGCTCGTCGACGCCGGCCGTCACGCCGCGCAGCAACTCCTTGCCCTGCTCGTAGATGGCGACCTCGCGGCCCGCATAGGCGTGGCACGCGTTCCAGCGCGCCTGGAAGGGCGCGAAGCCCGCCGCGCCGAAGCGCTGCAGCGCGGGTTCGAGCGCGTTGAGTTCGGCGGCGAGCGTGTCGGTGAGGTTGGCGTTCGGCCACGCGCGCGAGAGCGCCGTGGGCGCCGTGGGCGCCGTGCCGGGCACGGCCGCCGCGCTCCCGCTGGCGGCGTTGAGCGCCTCGACCTTCGCCGCGAGCGCGTCCGCGCCGCGAACGTTCGTGCCGATGCCGATCACCACAGCCGTGGCGTCGGCGGTGCTCCAGGCCGTCTCCACGAGGATGCCGACCAGCTTGTCGCCTTCGAGCAGCACGTCGTTCGGCCACTTGAGCGCGATCTGGCCGGGCGCGGCCACGGGCAGCGTGCGCAAGCCGTCGACCAGTGCCGAGCCAACGGCGAGGCTCAGGCCCGCGAGGCCTTCGAGCGGGCGCGGCAGCACGCAGGCGAGCGAGAACAGCAGGGCGTCGCCGGGCTGCGCGACCCAGCTGCGGCCGCGTCGGCCGCGGCCCGCGGTCTGCAGGTAGGCCACGCGCACGATCGGGCGCGCGAGCGCGTCGCGCTTTTGCGGCAGCGACTTCATGTGCGCCATGAGGTCGGCGTTGGTCGAGCCGGTTTCCTCGACGATCTCGATCGGCCAGTCGTTTGCGGCCGGGCCGAACAGCGTGATCGCGCGGTTGCGGTCGATGCGCCAGTCGCCGGCGCTCGGGGTATCGGGGGTGGGGGGCGTCGAGTTCATGCCTCGTATTGTAGTGGCTGGGGCGCGGGCAGCAGCGCCCAGCGCAGGCTTTCCCCCGATATGCAGGTCCAGAGCGCGGACCCAAAGCGCAGGCCCAAAACATAGACAATTCACAGCCCGCCCACAGCAAGTCCACAGCTTGTCCACGAATTCATCCACAGCCTCGGCCGGGCATCCTTCGTGTCGATTTCCGCGCAATCTGCTGAATTTTTGTGCAATTCACAGCGTACCCACAGGCAGTCCACAAGTTATCCAGAGTGTTACCCACAGCTTCGCTGTCGTTCACACGCACACAGTGCGCTTTCGGACCGCCGAAACAGGGCTCGTTCGCTACAATGTTCGCTCACCCCGCTGCCTCGAGTGCCCACCCTTGAATCAAGACATGCCGCCCGGCCTTGAAGTCACGGCCGGCATCCGCGGAAAGACCGTGCGCCTGTCCGGCCAGTGGACCGCACTCGCGCTCGCTCGCGATCGCGACCATGGCGGCGCGGCGCTGC
>NZ_DATJWR010000414.1:0-9030 GCF_035501035.1 Paraburkholderia sp. | reverse complement strand
ACGTCAGCTCGATATCCAGCTGAGCGCGCTCGAAGCAGAGGGGCGCGGGCGCGTGGTGTCGAGTCCGCGGGTCGTCACGGCCGACCGCATGAAGGCGATCGTCGAGCAGGGCACGGAGCTGCCGTACCAGGCGAAGGTCGGGCAGGGCGTCTCGGGCGTGCAGTTCCGTCGCGCGAGCCTGAAACTGGAGGTCGAGCCGCAAATCACGCCCGATGGCCGCGTCATTCTCGATCTCGACGTGGCGAAGGACAGCGTGGGCGAGCAGACCGCCGCCGGGCCGGCGATCAACACCAAGCACGTGCAGACTCGCGTGGAAATCGAAGACGGCGGCACGGTCTCGATCGGCGGGATCGACGCGACCGATGACCGCGATGATGTGACGCGTGTGCCGCTCCTGGGCAAAATACCGATTCTGGGCGCGCTTTTTTCGCATCGCGCGCACCGGGACAAGCGCAGCGAACTGGTAGTTTTCATTACGCCGCGCGTCGTGGAATCGAATTGACCCTTATAGATCGAGAAAACCGCGCGCAAGCATGCATCCGCGCGCTGCGGGGCCGGAACGCTCAGGCCGCAGGCTCGACAACGCCGCCGCTTTGCCAGTAAGCTGCGGCACCAACCTTTCGTAGGAAGCGCTGCAAGTGCGGGACGCAAACGCCAATGTTTTTTTCGTAGGGCTCATGGGCGCCGGCAAGACGACCGTGGGCCGGGCGGTCGCGCGCCGGCTGGAGCGTCCGTTCTTCGACTCCGATCACGAGGTCGAGGCGCGCACGGGCGCGCGCATTCCGGTGATCTTCGAGCTCGAAGGCGAAGCGGGCTTTCGCGAGCGCGAGGCCCAGATGATCGAGGAGCTTACCGCTCGCGAAGGCATCGTCCTTGCCACTGGCGGCGGCGCGGTGCTGCGGCCCGAGAACCGCGCGGCGCTCAAGGCGCGCGGCTTCGTCGTGTACCTGCGCGCGCACCCCCACGACCTGTGGCTGCGCACGCGGCGCGACAAGAACCGTCCGCTCCTGCAAACCGAAGACCCGAAGGCGCGGCTCGAAGCGCTCTACGAAGTGCGCGACCCGCTCTATCGCGAGGTCGCGGACTTCGTGATCGAAACAGGCCGGCCTTCGGTCAATGGACTCGTCAACATGGTGCTGATGCAGCTCGATATGGCCGGCGTCGCGCGGGCCACGGCGCGCGAGTAGGGCGCAAGCCGTGCCCGAATCGTGCCGCGTAGCCCGTAAGATGGCGCACCAGGAACCCTCAAGATTCAGAGCATGATTACCGTCAACGTCGAACTGGGCGATCGCGCCTACCCCATCCATATCGGCTCCGGCCTGATCGGCCAGACGGCGCTCTTCGCGCCCCATATCGCCGGCAAGTCGGTGACCATCGTGACGAACACCGTCGTCGACCCGCTCTACGGCGACACGCTGCGCACCGCGCTCGCGCCGCTCGGCAAGGACGTCAACACCGTGGTGCTGCCGGACGGCGAGGCGCACAAGAACTGGGAAACGCTCAACGAGATCTTCGACGCGCTGCTCTCGGCGCGCGCCGACCGCAAGACCACGCTCATCGCGCTGGGCGGCGGCGTGACGGGCGACATGACGGGCTTCGCGGCCGCCTGCTACATGCGCGGCGTGCCGTTCATCCAGGTGCCGACCACGCTGCTTTCGCAGGTCGATTCGTCGGTGGGTGGCAAGACGGGCATCAATCATCCGCTCGGCAAGAACATGATCGGCGCGTTCTACCAGCCGCAGGCGGTGATCGCCGACATCGGCGCGCTCTCCACGCTGCCCCCGCGCGAGCTGGCGGCCGGCATCGCCGAAGTCATCAAGACGGGCGCGATCGCCGACGCCGAATTCTTCGAATGGATCGAAGCCAACGTCGAAGCGCTCAACCGCTGCGAGCCCGAAGCGCTCGCGCATGCAGTCAAGCGCTCGTGCGAAATCAAGGCCTCGGTCGTGGCCGCCGACGAGCGCGAAGGTGGCCTGCGCGCCATCCTCAACTTTGGGCACACCTTCGGTCACGCGATCGAGGCCGGCCTCGGCTACGGCGAGTGGCTGCACGGCGAGGCGGTCGGATGCGGCATGGTGATGGCGGCCGATCTCTCGGTGCGAGTCGGCATGCTGGACGAAGCGTCGCGCGCGCGGCTCGTGCGCGTGGTGCAGGCTGCCAAACTGCCGGCGCGCGCGCCCGCGCTCGGTGCACAGCGCTATGTCGAGCTGATGCAGGTCGACAAGAAGGCGGAGGGCGGGGCGATCAAGTTCATCCTGCTCAAGCGCTTCGGCGAGACGCACATCGGCCGTGCGCCCGACGAAGCCGTGCAGGCCACGCTCGCCGCGACGACGCAAGGCTGACGCGCCGCCGGCCTTGAACCTTTGCGGAGGAACCGGTGAGCGATACACGTAGCGATCCCCGTAGTCTCGCTCGCCGCGACGCAGCGGCAGGCGATCCGGCCGCGTCCAGCGACGCCGGCGCCACGCTCGTCGCTTCGTTCGAAGCGGGTCTTGCGCCCTACGCGGCGCACGGCTCGCGTTCGCGCGGACGGCGCTATCCCGAGCCGCAGCCCGCCGCCCGCAGCGAATTCCAGCGCGACCGCGATCGCATCGTGCATTCCACCGCGTTTCGCCGGCTCGAATACAAGACCCAGGTCTTCGTGAACCACGAAGGCGACCTCTTTCGCACGCGGCTCACGCACAGTCTCGAAGTTGCCCAGATCGCACGCTCGGTCGCCCGCAACCTGCGCGTGAACGAGGATCTCGTCGAGGCGATCTCACTCGCGCATGATCTCGGCCACACGCCATTCGGCCATGCGGGCCAGGACGCGCTCAACGAGTGCATGCGCGAGCACGGCGGCTTCGAGCACAACCTGCAAAGCCTTGCGGTGGTGGACGAGCTCGAAGAGCACTACGGCGCGTTCGACGGCCTGAACCTGTGCTTCGAGACGCGCGAGGGCATCCTGAAGCACTGTTCGCGCGAGCACGCGCGGCGGCTGGGCGATCTGGGAGAGCGTTTCCTGCTCGGCCGGCAGCCGTCCATCGAGGCGCAGATCGCCAACATTGCCGACGAAATCGCTTACAACAACCACGACGTGGACGACGGCCTGCGCTCGGGCCTGCTCACCATCGAGCAACTCGCCGAGGTCGAGCTGTGGCTTACGCACTATGACGCCGCGCGCAGCGAGTACCCGCAGATCGACGGGCGCCGGCTGATTCACGAGACGGTGCGGCGCATCATCAACACGCTGATCGTCGATCTGATCGGGCAGACACAACGCAATCTCGCGGAATACGCGCCGCAGTCGCTCGACGATGTGCGGGCCGCGCCCCCGCTCGTCGCGCATAGCGAGCGAGTGGCGGCGCAGGCGGCTGCGCTCAAGCGTTTCCTGTACCGCAATCTGTACCGCCACTACCGTGTGATGCGCATGGCCAACAAGGCCCGGCGTGTGGTGAAGGGCTTGTTCGACGCGTTCAGCGAGGACCCGCGCCTCTTGCCTCCCGCTTACCAGACGCCCGACGCAGCCCTGCAGCCGCGCCTGATCTCGCACTACATCGCGGGGATGACCGACCGGTATGCGCTGAAGGAGTATCGCCGGCTCTTCGTCGTTGCCGATGACGTGTAGCGCGCCAACCGCCTCGTCGATTCCGGGGGAGTCCATCCAATGAAGTCCTGGCCGTATCCGCGCGTCGCCGCGCACCGTGGGGGCGGCACGCTCGCGCCCGAGAACACGCTGGCAGGCTTGCGCACCGGCGCGCGCCTCGGCCATGCAATGGTCGAGTTCGACGCCAAGTTGTCCGCCGACAATATCGCGTTCCTGTTGCACGACGACACCGTCGAGCGCACCTCGAACGGGCACGGCGCAGCGGCTTGCATGCGCTATGCGGAACTGGCCGGGCTGGACGCGGGCAGCTGGTACGACGCATGTTTTGCCGGCGAGCCGATGCCGACGCTCGCTCAGGCCGCCGCGTGCTGCCGCGAGTCAGGGCTCGCGGCGAACGTGGAGATCAAGCCCTGCACGGGCCGCGACATGGAGACGGGGCGCATCGTGGCCGCCGAAACCGCGCGCCTGTGGGCCCAGGAGACCCAGGCGGGTACGCCGCCGCTGCTCTCGTCGTTCTCTTACGCGGCGCTGGAGGCGGCGCGCGAGGCCGCGCCCGACCTGCCGCGCGGCCTCTTGTTCGAGCGCGTGCCGGCCGACTGGCGCGAGCAGACCGCCGCGCTCGGCTGCGTCTCGCTCCACGCGAGCCACCGCTATCTGGACGAGGCGCTCGTCGAGCGCATCAAGTCGGCAGGACTTTTCATGCTTGCCTACACGGTGAACGATCCCGATCGTGCTCGCCAACTGGTGCGTTGGGGCGTCGATACGGTCTGCACGGACCGCATCGACCTGATCGGACCGCATGGGCTCGACGCCTGAAGCACAGGCGGGCGGCCGGCGCCCGAACCTTCACGTAGCGGGCGCGGCCTAGCGGGCGCGCGCGAGCAGCGCGCCCACCACCAGCGCCACGCCGCCGGCAATCGCCACGGCCTGCCACGGATTGCTATGCACGTAGTCGTCGGCGCCGGCGATGGCCGCGTCGGTATGTTCGCGCGCGCTCGCACGTGCCACTTCGAGGCGCTCGCGAACGGCGTCGAGGCGCTTGCGGATGTCGGTGCGCAGCGCGGCGGCATCCGCCTGGGTTCCCTCGCCCAGCGTGGTTTCCAGCTCGGCGAGCAAATCACGCAACTCGTCGGCGATATCGGCCGCGGCGTTGCGGCCGCGGCGGCCGATGCGCCGCGCGCGGCGGCTCGTGCGCGTCCAGGAATCTCCTAGGGCTTCTCGCGTGTTCGGAAAGGCGCTCATTTATGGCTCCGTCGTTGAAAAAGCACAGGTGAAGGGCTCGCCGCTGCGCGTGCGAAAAGGACGCGCCAGGGTGAGGGCCGGAGTGCGAGTATTGCGCAAATCCAGTGCCCGGGCCTTGAAGCCGCGCAGTCTATTCGGCGCAAACGCCCGCCAGGCACGGCGTTCCTGCACGACGGCAAAACAGATGATTACGGGGACAGCACGCTTTTTCGCAGAGGCATAGAATCAGGAAAAGGCTCTGCGATTGTCAGGAAAACCTGATGGGCTGCGAGGCGGGCCGAGTGTGGCAGGGGGGAAGCGCCGCCCTTCGCCTGACACCGCATAGGTGGGGCAAAAGGGCTGGCGGGGCGCCTGTGCGGGCGCTTAGAACATGTAGCCGACCTTCAGGTACGTGACGAGCGGGTTCAGGTGGATCTTGGATTCGGCGACGCGCACGGTACCAAACTGATTGTTGAGAGTCGTGTTGTACGTAGCGGTCACGCTGATCGGAATATACGAAAGCGAGAAGCCGGCAAACACGTGCTTCGTGAAGTTGTAGTTGAAGCCCAGGTTAAACACGGGGGCCCAGGAACGATCCGTCGAAACACTGGTCGGACCCCCAAGTACGCCCTGTTCGAACGCGGGATTGGTGATCTTCGCGTCGGTGAACCAGGCATAGGTGACACCCAGGCCGACGTAAGGACGGAATTTGGCTTCAGGGCTGTTGAAGTAGTACTTGAACAACAGCGCCGGGCTCCACAGGCGCGCCGAGCCGACGGTGCCGAACGTGCTCAGGGTGCCGCCGCCGGAAATATCGAACTTTGGCGGAATGCCCAGTTCGGCTTCGGTGGCGATATGGTCGGTGATGAAGTAACCGAGGGAGAGGCCCACGGTGTCAGCCGAGCCGATGCTGGCGCCGGTGCCCGGAATGGCCATGTTGACGGGCGTGCCGCCAACGCTGTCGATCTTGAGCGGGTCGCTGGAGTCCTGCGGCATGAAGCGGAACCAGCCGGTCGTGACGTAGAACGTATTCGCTGTTTGTGCGTGTGCTGCCGTGAAAGTGGCGAGCGCGGCGACCCCCGCCAGCGCCTGTTTTAATTTCATATTAATGCTCCTCCATGAAAGGCCCGCTCATTATGAACACAACGTTTGCAACAAACCATACGCGACCGTTAGAGCTTTTTTACTAAGCGCCGCGAGCTTTCCGCCCAAGCCGCATGCCAGCAAGAGCTAACGCTGGTGCGGCCTGGCGGGTCTGCGGGTATTCACCAACGGAACCAGGAAAATCGAGCATGGCACGGCTTGCACGTCTTTATGTTCCCGATCAGCCGCAGCATGTGATCCTGCGCGGACTCGATCAGCAGCCCGCGTTCGTCGATGACCAGGATTACGAACTGTTCATCGACTGCCTGAAGGCCGCGGCGCGCGATCATCATCTGGCGGTTCATGCGTGGGTTCTGATGCCCGGCGCGGTGCAACTGCTCGTCACACCCTCCGACGAGTCCAGCCTGCCCAAGGCAATGCAGGCGGTCGGCCGGCGCTACGTGGCGCATTTCAACCGGCGCTACGCGCGTCGCGGCACGCTCTGGGAGGGGCGTTACCGCGCAACCGTCATCGAGGGCGAGCGCTTCTTCCTGCTGGCAAGCCGCGTCGTCGAGCTCGCGCCGGTGCGCAGCCACCTCGTCACGGCGCCCGAGGACTATCGGTGGTCCAGCTACCGCCATCACATCGGCCTCACCGTCGACAGCCTCATCACCGACCATCCGCTTTACTGGGCACTCGGCAATACGCCGTTCGAACGTCAGCGCGCGTACCGCGAGCTCTGCGAGCAGGCGCTCGATGAACGCGAAACCACGCAGCTCATGCAGGCGACGCTCAAGGGCTGGGTGCTGGGTAGCGATACCTACCGCGACTGGGCATCGCGCACCGCGAACCGGCGCGTGTCGCCGTTGCCGCGCGGGCGGCCGCGCAAGGTGCGCGAGGCGCCTGGCGCGCCTGCGGCGGCCCCGGCAAGCGCGCCGCCCGCGCCGGCAGCCGGAGCGAGCCCGGCAGGCGCTCACACGGGCGGTCCGGCGGCCGGTCACGGCGCCAGTCAATCGAGCCCTTATTCTGGATCGCCGCCTGCCGCCAATCCAGGCGGTTCCCCCGCGACGCATGGCGGAGGGCATGCCGGGAGTGGTTCGGCTGCAACATCCGGCGGAAATCAAGGGGGCTCGACCGGCCATTCCGATGACTCGCAGGGTTCCGGCGGCAGCGGGCCGTCCGGTTCGACCTCTGGGCACGAGGAGCGCAAGCCCGGCACCGGCACGCATTGATTGTCTTTTGAGTCAAAGGCTTACGAGATGGACGGCATCTTCGGATGCCGTTTTCTTTTGCACAAAAATGATGTGGAACCAATAAAATATTGTGCGAATGCACCAACTCGATAATTGGGTCTCTATCATCACGTTTTATTTGCATCCCCTTGATTCGTCGCGTATATTCGCCTTTCGGCTCTCCTGGGCGCATGACGCGGGAAGCACGTATCACCCCGCGCAACGCCGTACAGCGGTCACGCAAGCGGCGGGAAACAAAGAACACGGATTCAACGGCCGGCAACGGCCTCACTCTGACGGTGTCCCCATGAACGATCACCAGCAGCGCGCCGCGGTGCCCGCCGCGCAAGGTCTGTATGACCCGCAAAACGAACACGACGCCTGTGGCGTCGGCTTCGTCGCCCATATCAAGGGCAAGAAGAGCCACGAAATCATTCAGCAAGGCCTGAAGATTCTCGAAAACCTCGACCACCGGGGCGCCGTCGGTGCCGACCCGCTCATGGGCGACGGCGCAGGCATCCTGATCCAGATTCCGGACGCGTTCTATCGCGAAGAGATGGCCCGCCAGGGCGTGACGCTGCCGCCGTTCGGCGAGTACGGCGTCGGCATGATCTTCCTGCCGAAGGAACACGCCTCGCGTCTCGCGTGCGAGCAGGAACTCGAGCGCACGGTGCGCGCCGAAGGCCAGGTCGTGCTTGGCTGGCGCGACGTGCCGGTCGACCACACCATGCCGATCTCGCCCACGGTGAAGGCGAGCGAGCCGCTGATCCGCCAGATCTTCATCGGCCGCGGCAAGGACGTGATGGTGACGGACGCGCTCGAGCGCAAGCTATACATCATCCGCAAGACCGCGAGCCACCGCATCCAGGCGCTCAAGCTCAAGCACGGCAAGGAATACTTCGTGCCGTCGTGCTCGGCGCGCACGGTCGTCTACAAGGGGCTGCTGCTCGCGGGCCAGGTGGGCGTGTACTACCGCGACCTGCAGGACGAGCGCGTCGTCTCGGCGCTCGCGCTCGTGCACCAGCGCTTCTCCACGAACACGTTCCCCGCGTGGGAGCTGGCTCACCCGTACCGCATGATCGCCCACAACGGTGAAATCAACACCGTGAAGGGCAACGTGAACTGGCTGAACGCCCGCACAGGCGCGATCGCCTCGCACGTGCTCGGCGACGATCTGCCCAAGCTCTGGCCGCTCATCTATCCGGGCCAGTCGGATACCGCCTCGTTCGACAACTGTCTCGAACTGCTCGTGATGGCGGGCTATCCGCTCGTGCACGCGGTCATGATGATGATTCCGGAAGCGTGGGAACAGCACACGCTGATGGACGAGAACCGCCGCGCGTTCTACGAATATCACGCCGCGATGATGGAGCCGTGGGACGGCCCCGCCGCGATCGCGTTCACCGACGGCCGCCAGATCGGCGCGACGCTCGACCGTAACGGCCTGCGTCCGGCGCGCTACATCGTGACCGACGACGACCTCGTGATCATGGCGTCGGAAGCGGGCACGCTGCCTATCCCTGAATCGAAGATCGTCAAGAAGTGGCGCCTGCAGCCGGGCAAGATGTTCCTGATCGACATGGAGCACGGCCGCATCATCGACGACAAGGAACTGAAGGACAACCTCGCCAACGCCAAGCCGTACAAGAGCTGGATCGACGCCGTGCGCATCAAGCTCGACGAGATCGAGCCGAAGGCGGAAGACGTCGCGACCGCGCGCGCCGAAGCTGCCGCGCTGCTCGACCGTCAGCAGGCGTTCGGCTACACGCAGGAAGACCTCAAGTTCCTGATGGCGCCGATGGCGATGTCGGGTGAAGAGGCCGTCGGCTCGATGGGCAACGACTCGCCGCTGGCGGTCATGTCCAACAAGAACAAGACGCTCTACAACTACTTCAAGCAGCTGTTCGC
>NZ_DATJWR010000413.1:0-2340 GCF_035501035.1 Paraburkholderia sp. | reverse complement strand
CTGGGCGGCTACTTCCGCACCTACGAGCAGAACGTCGCGGGCACCGTGCGCGGCTATCACAAGCCGATCATGATCGCGGGCGGCCTCGGCAACATCAGCGCAACGCTCACGCACAAGCAGGACCTGCCGGCGGGCACGCTGCTGATCCAGATCGGCGGCCCCGGCATGCGCATCGGCATGGGCGGCGGCGCCGCCAGCTCGATGGCCACGGGCACCAACACCGCCGAGCTCGACTTCGACTCGGTCCAGCGCGGCAACCCCGAAATCGAGCGTCGCGCGCAGGAAGTCATCAACGGCTGCTGGCAACTGGGTGAGGCCAACCCGATCCTGAGCATTCACGACGTGGGCGCGGGCGGTCTGTCGAACGCGTTCCCCGAACTCGTCGACGGCGCCGACAAGGGCGCGCGCTTCGAATTGCGCCAGGTCCCGCTCGAAGAGTCGGGCCTCTCGCCGCGCGAGATCTGGTCGAACGAGTCGCAGGAACGTTACGTCCTCGCGATCGCGCCCGCCGATCTGCCGAAGTTCGAAGCGATCTGCAAGCGCGAGCGCTGCCCGTTCGCCGTCGTGGGCGTGGCGACCGACGAGCGCGAACTCAAGCTGATCGATACCGACGAAGCGGCGCTCGCCGCGAACGGCGGCCACCAGCCCGTCGACATGCCCATGGACATCCTGCTCGGCAAGCCGCCGCGCATGCACCGCACCGTCGAGCACGCGAGCGTGCCGCTCACGCCGGTCGAAGTCACGGGCATCGCGCTCGACGAAGTCGCGAAGAACGTATTGCGCCACCCGACGGTCGGCAGCAAGTCGTTCCTCATCACGATCGGCGACCGCTCGGTGGGCGGCACGACCGTGCGTGACCAGATGGTCGGTCCGTGGCAGGTGCCGGTGGCCGACTGCGCGATCACCGCGCTCGACTACGCGGGCTACAAGGGCGAAGCGATGACGATGGCCGAGCGCACGCCGCTCGCCGTGATCGACGCGCCCGCATCGGGCCGGATGGCCGTGGGCGAGGCGATCACCAACATCGCGAGCGCGCCCATTGCGTCGCTCGACAAGCTCAAGCTCTCCGCGAACTGGATGGCCGCTTGCGGCGCGCCCGGCGAGGATGCCGCGCTGTACGACACCGTGAAGGCGATCGGCATGGAGTTGTGCCCCGCGCTCGGCATCGGCATTCCGGTGGGCAAGGATTCGCTCTCGATGCGTACGAAGTGGAACGAGGAAGGCGTGGCGAAGGAAGTGGTCGCGCCGGTTTCGCTCATCATCTCGGCGTTCGCGCCGGTCGAGGACGTGCGCCGTCACCTCACGCCGCAACTGCGCCGTGTGGACGAAGCAGGCGAGTCGGTGCTGATCGCGATCGATCTGGGCCGCGGCAAGAATCGCATGGGCGGCAGCATCTTCGCGCAGGTCACGCAGCAGGTGGGCGACACGGTGCCCGACGTCGATAACGCCGAAGACCTCAAGCAGTTCTTCAACGCAATCCAGCAACTGAACGCGAACGAGCAACTGCTCGCGTACCACGACCGCTCGGACGGTGGCCTGTGGGCAACGGTTTGCGAAATGGCCTTCGCGGGCCACACGGGCGTGTCGCTGAACGTCGACATGCTCACGCTCGACGCCGAACACGAATCCGATTACGGCGACGCGAAAGACTGGGCGAAGCAGACGAGCGGCCGCCGCGAAGACCGCACGCTGCGCGCGCTGTTCTCCGAGGAACTGGGTGCCGTGATCCAGGTGAGCGCGCAGCAGCGCGACGCCGTGATGGCGGTGCTGCGTCAGCATGGCCTTTCGGTGTGCTCGCACGTGATCGGCACGCTGAACAATCGCGACTCGATCGAAATCTACCGCGACGCCAAGCGCATCTACGAAGCGCCGCGCGCCGAACTGCAGCGCGTGTGGAGCGAAGTGAGCTGGCGCATCGCGCGCCTGCGCGACAACCCGGCGTGCGCGGACGCGGAATACGACGCGTTGCTCGACGCCGCCGATCCGGGCATGCAGCCGCATCTCACGTTCGACCCGGCCGAGGACATCGCCGCGCCGTTCGTGGCGAAGGGCGCGCGCCCGCGCGTGGCGGTCCTGCGCGAGCAGGGCGTGAATTCGCACCTCGAAACCGCTTACGCGTTCGACCGCGCCGGCTTCGACGCGCACGACGTCCACATGAGCGACCTGCTCGAAGGCCGCGCCACGCTCGCCGACTTTGCGGGCGCGGTGGCCTGCGGCGGCTTCTCGTACGGCGACGTGCTGGGCGCGGGCGAAGGCTGGGCCAAGACGATCCGCTTCAACGCGAAGCTCGCGGACATGTTCGCGGCGTTCTTCGCGCGCGAGGACACGTTTGCGCTCGGC
>NZ_DATJWR010000412.1:0-25079 GCF_035501035.1 Paraburkholderia sp. | reverse complement strand
CGCGCGCCGCGCCGGACAGATCATCAACCGCGCGTCGCTCGATCTCGACCTCGTGCAGGTCGCGAAGAAGCAGCACAACGATTTCGTCACGGAAGTCGACAAGGCGGCCGAAGCCGCCATCATCGAAACGCTCAAGACCGCGTACCCCGACCACGCGATCCTCGCCGAGGAATCGGGCGAGTCGGAGAACGAATCCGAGTACCAGTGGATCATCGATCCGCTCGACGGCACGACCAACTTCATTCACGGCTTCCAGTACTACTGCGTCTCGATCGCGCTCGTGCACAAGGGCATCGTCACGCAAGCCGTGGTCTATGACCCAACGCGCAACGACCTCTTCACCGCTTCGCGCGGCCGCGGCGCGTTCCTGAACGATCGCCGCATCCGCGTGGGCCGCCGCGACCGTCTCGCCGATGGCCTGATCGGCACCGGCTTTCCGTTCCGCGAGAAGGCCGGCCTCGAGGGCTACTGCGAACTCTTCGCCGAAATGACCAACGCCTGCGCGGGCCTGCGGCGCCCGGGCGCGGCCGCGCTCGATCTGGCGAACGTCGCAGCGGGCCGCATGGACGGTTTCTTCGAGCAGGGCCTCAATCCGTGGGACGTCGCCGCGGGTGGCCTGCTCGTGACGGAAGCCGGCGGCCTCATCGGCAACTACACGGGCGACTCGGACTTCCTGCACGTGGGCGAAGTCGTTGCGGGCAATCCGAAGATCTACGCGCAGATGGTGCCGATCCTCTCGAAGTACTCGCGCGTCAACAAGGCGGCCTGAGCGGCCATGCGCGGCCCGGCCCACACACCCGTACGCCGCTACGCCGGGCGCGCCCGGTGCGGCCCGGGCCACGCGCGCGCAACGAGCGGCTTCGGCCGCTTTTTTGTTTTACGCGCCGCCGCGCTGCAAAGGGAGCACGCACGCATCCGATGAAAAAGGGCTTCTCTACGATCATCGCCGCACAGTTCGTGTCGTCGCTCGCCGACAATGCGCTTCTCATCGCGGCGATCGCGCTGCTCACGGTCATCGCCTCGCCCGCCTGGGTGACGCCGCTCCTGCAGATCTTCTTCACGATCTCCTACGTGCTGCTCGCGCCGTTCGTCGGCGCATTCGCCGACGCCCTGCAAAAGCGCCACGTGATGTTCGTCTCGAATGCGCTGAAGGCCGGTGGCTGCCTGCTGATGATCGCGGGCGTCCATCCGATGATCGCCTATGGCGTGGTCGGCTTCGGCGCAGCGGCCTACTCGCCCGCAAAGTACGGAATCCTTACGGAATTGCTGCCACCCGAAAAGCTCGTCGCCGCCAATGCGTGGCTGGAATCCGCCACGGTGCTCTCCACCATCGTCGGCACGATGATGGGCGGCGCGCTCGTCTCGACCTGGGCCGATCGCTTCGTGACTCGCCATGCGCTGCCGCTCATTCATTCGGCCGCCGACCTCGCGATGTTCGCCGTGATGCTGACCTACGCACTCGCCGCGCTCATCAACGTGGGGATTCCCGACACGGGCGCACGTTACGAGAACCGGCTCAAGGAACCCGCGCGACTCGTCGGCGATTTCATGCATTGCTTCAACGTGCTATGGGCCGACAAGCTCGCACAAATCGCGCTCTGGGTCACGACCCTGATGTGGGGCGCGGCCGTCACGTTGCAGTTGCTCGTGCTTAAGTGGGCCGACGTGAACCTCGGCCTTTCACTCTCGAAAGCAGCCGTCATGCAGGGCGTGACCGGGCTCGGCATTGCACTCGGCGCCGGCGCGGCGGCCGCGTGGATATCGCTGCGAGCCTCGCTGCGCGTGCTGCCCGTGGGCATTCTGTGCGGCCTCGTTGCCATGGGCATGGCTTTCTACAGCAAGGGCCTTTTCCCAGGCGGTATGGGTGTTCGGTTCGGCACCTTTATCGTGCCCTTCTATCTGCTCTTCGCGTATCCGCTGATGGTGCTGCTCGGCGTGCTCGCGGGCTTTTTCATCGTGCCGATGAACGCGTTGCTCCAGCATCGGGGCGCGACGCTGCTCTCCGCGGGCCACTCGATCGCCGTGCAGAATTTCAACCAGAATCTCGCGGTGCTGCTGATGCTCGGCGCCTACGCGCTCCTGCTCACCGCGAAGATTCCGGTGCAGTGGATCATCGTCGTGTTCGGCTTGTTCGTTACCGCGATGATCTGGCTCGCCATGCGGCGCAGTGCGACAAACGCGCGCACAGTGGACCTGCAGGCGCTGGTCGACGAGTAGCGAACCCGCCTGTGGCACGTC
Source organism: Paraburkholderia sp. (assembly GCF_035501035.1). Classification (GTDB taxonomy): domain Bacteria; phylum Pseudomonadota; class Gammaproteobacteria; order Burkholderiales; family Burkholderiaceae; genus Paraburkholderia. The sequence goes on along the minus strand of NZ_DATJWR010000412.1, from coordinate 22,841 downwards.
GTTAGCCGAACGGCTAGCTTCACATGCAATCGGCACGCGTTAAACTCACGCCCTGGACCCCCAAGCAAGACTCCGAGGATGGCTACACACACCGCCGGCGCAGCCGACAACGCGCAACACACCCCCATGATGCAGCAGTACCTGCGCATCAAGGCCGATCATCCGGGCACGCTCGTGTTCTACCGGATGGGCGACTTCTACGAGCTCTTCTTCGAAGACGCCGAGAAGGCCGCGCGCTTGCTCGACCTCACGCTCACGCAGCGGGGCGCCTCGGCAGGCAATCCGATCAAGATGGCGGGCGTGCCCCATCACGCGGTCGAGCAGTACCTCGCAAAGCTCGTGAAGCTCGGCGAATCGGTCGCGATCTGCGAGCAGATCGGCGACCCGGCCACCTCGAAGGGCCCGGTCGAGCGCAAGGTCGTGCGCGTCGTCACGCCCGGCACGCTGACCGACGCCGCCCTGCTCTCCGACAAGAACGACGTCTACCTGATGGCGGTGTGCCCGGGCCACAACCGGCGCGGCGTGACGGTCAACGTCGGCCTCGCGTGGCTCAATCTCGCAAGCGGTGCACTGCGCCTCGCGGAAGTCGCGCCGGAACAGGTCGCGGCCGCGTTCGAGCGCATTCGTCCGGCCGAAATTCTCGTCGCGGAAATGCCGGCGGAAACGGCAGCCTGGGCGCCGCCCGCCGGCACCGGCGCGCTCACGCGCGTACCGGCGTGGCACTTCGACGTGAGCTCGGGCGAGCAGCGCCTGTGCGACCAGCTCGAAGTGGCGAGCCTCGATGGCTTCGGCGCGCAAACGCTCACGAGCGCATGCGGCGCGGCGGGCGCGCTGCTGCTCTATGCGGCCGCCACTCAGGGCCAGCAACTGCGCCACGTGCGCAGCCTGAAGGTCGAAGTCGAATCGGAATACATCGGGCTCGATCCCGCCACACGGCGCAACCTCGAACTCACGGAAACGCTGCGCGGCACCGAATCACCCACACTCTGCTCGCTGCTCGACACCTGCAGCACGGCAATGGGCAGCCGCCTGCTGCGTCACTGGCTGCATCACCCGCCGCGCGAGGCGGCAATTGCGCAAATGCGCCAGCAGGCCATCGGCGCGCTGCTCGAAGCACCGCCGCACGCGAGCGTCGATACGTTGCGCAGCGCCTTGCGTCAGATCGCGGATGTCGAGCGCATCACAGGGCGGCTCGCGCTGCTCTCGGCGCGCCCGCGCGATCTTTCCAGCCTGCGCGACACCTTCGCCGCGCTGCCCGCGCTGCGAGAGCAGGTCGCGGCCGCAAGTGGCGCGGCGCCGTCGCTCGCGCACATCGCCGAGGCGCTCGAGCCGCCCGCGGAATGCGCGGCGCTGCTGCAACGCGCGGTCGCGCCGGAGCCCGCGGCCATGGTGCGCGACGGCGGCGTGATCGCACGCGGCTACGACGCGGAGCTCGACGAACTTCGCGACATTTCGGAAAACTGCGGCCAGTTCCTGCTCGAGCTCGAAACGCGCGAGCGCACGCGTACCGGCATCGGCAATCTGCGCGTCGAGTACAACAAGGTGCATGGCTTCTACATCGAAGTCACGCGCGGCCAGACGGACAAGGTCCCCGACGACTATCGCCGCCGCCAGACGCTCAAGAACGCCGAACGCTACATCACGCCGGAACTCAAGACGTTCGAGGACAAGGCGCTCTCAGCGCAGGAACGCGCGCTCGCGCGCGAGAAAGCGCTCTACGACGCGCTGCTGCAGGCACTCCTGCCGTTCATACCCGAGTGCCAACGCGTGGCCGCGGCGCTTGCGGAACTGGACCTGCTGGCTGCGTTTGCCGAACGCGCCCGCGCACTCGACTGGAATGCGCCCACGTTCTCGGAGGCGCCCGGCATCGAAATCGAGCAAGGCCGCCATCCTGTGGTCGAAGCGCAAGTCGAGCAGTTCATCGCCAATGACTGCCTGCTTGGCGCCGAGCGCAAGCTCTTGCTCATCACCGGCCCGAACATGGGCGGTAAGTCGACCTTCATGCGTCAGACCGCGCTGATCGCCCTGCTCGCCTACGTGGGCAGCTACGTGCCGGCAAAGCGCGCGCGCTTTGGGCCGATCGACCGCATCTTCACGCGCATCGGCGCCGCCGACGACCTCGCGGGCGGCCGCTCGACCTTCATGGTGGAGATGACCGAGGCCGCGGCGATCCTCAACGACGCCACGCCGCAAAGCCTCGTGCTGATGGACGAGATTGGGCGCGGCACCTCCACGTTCGACGGTCTCGCACTCGCGTGGGCCATCGCGCGGCACCTGCTCGCGAGCAACGGCTGCCACACGCTCTTCGCGACGCACTACTTCGAGCTCACACAACTGCCCGCCGAATTCGCGCAGGCGGCGAACGTGCATCTCTCGGCCGTCGAGCATGGTCATGGCATCGTCTTCCTGCACGCGGTGGAGGAAGGCCCGGCTAACCAGAGCTACGGCCTGCAGGTCGCGCAGCTCGCAGGCGTGCCGGCTCCCGTGATCCGCGCCGCACGCAAGCATCTCGTGCATCTGGAGCAACAGTCGGCAGGACAACCCACGCCTCAGCTCGATCTTTTCGCACAGCCTGCCGCCGACTCCTACGACGAAGCGTCAATCGTGGAAGATCGCGCCTCGCCCGCGGTAGCGGACGATCCCGCTGCGTCGCTGGTCGCACAGCGGCTGCGCGAACTCGATCCAAACGAGTTGCGCCCGCGCGAAGCACTCGATCTGTTGTACGAACTGCATGAGCTGGCCACAGCGCCGGGCGCGAAACGCTGAGCGTCGCCTCGCGACGCAGCCGCGGCCGCCGCAGCCGGCGGGCCGCGGCTGCTTTGACTCGCGCCATCTTATAATTATGCGCAGCGTGATCGGCGCGCTGATGCTGGCGTCGTCACTTGGCTCGCCGCTTGCCGCGCATGCGCAGCCGCCGCGCTATGCCTTCGCGGTCGTGGCGAACGTGGTCACTTCGCAATCCGAGGAAGCGGCTGCGCAGCGCCTTATCGACGCTATCGGGCGCGATCCCCAAATCACCTCTATCGTCTACGACGGCAACCTCAAGGGTGCGCACGAAGCCTGCGCCGACCATCTGTACGAGCGCCGCCACGACCTGCTTGCGGCGGCGCGTGCGCCACTCATCTTCGTGCCCGGCGAACGCGACTGGGTCACCTGCGGCACGAATGGCTCGGGAGCCTACGATCCCGTCGAGCGACTCGATTACCTGCGTCAGAACTTCTTCGCCGACTCCAATTCGCTCGGCCAGAATCCGTTGACGCTCACACGCGAGAGCGAAGTTTCGCGCTTCAGACCGTATCGCGAAAATGTGCGCTGGCAGTACGGCGATACTGTGTTCATTGCCTTGAATGTGCCGGACGGCAACAATCACTATCTCAATGCGGGTGGGCGCAACGGCGAGTTCGAAGACCGCGTGATCGCCAACGGCTTCTGGCTCGAGCACGCGGCTGAATATGCGAAGCGCCGCAACGCACGAGCGATCATCATCTTCATGCAAGGCAATGCGCTGCCCGAGCACTACGAGCGCCCTGACCGCTTCGCGTGGCTGCGCCTTCACCGCCCGCCCCGCGATGGCTATCTGGAATTGCGCCGCAGCCTCGTGAAGCTCGCACAGACGTTCCGCGGCCCGGTGATCATCGTGAATGCCGACGACTCGAAGCTCGCGCGCGGCTTCACGATCGATCAGCCGCTGCGCAACGAAAAGGGAGTGAGGATAGAAAACGTCACGCGCATCGCGTTCGCGCTGCACGACCCGCTCACGCAATGGCTGCAGGTGGACGTCGACATGGCGCGCGGCACGCCGCTACACGTGAGCGTGCGCGACGTACCCAAACATCTGCCGCCACTGCCCATGCAGCCGGCGCCCGGCATGCCGGGCGCCGGGCAATCGCCCTCGATGCCAGAGATGCCTGAGGTGTCGTCAATGCCGGATGTGACCGAAATTCCCGGGATGCCGCAATCGCCCGATGTAGCACCCGCGACACCCGGCACACCGGGACCCGCGTTGCCCTCCGGCGGACAGCCTGCTGGCAATGGCGTGCTGATGCCAGCGTGGCCCGCGCAGGGCAGCCACAGTGATCTGCATGGCCTAAGCGGTCCAAACGGCCAGGCCGGCCCGAATGGCGGAAATAGTGGGAATGGTGTGAATAGCGAAAGCGGTGGCACAGGCCAGCCGCTGCCACCCGGCGCACCGGCGTCGGGCGGCTTTGCGCACTGATCAAGCCGGATCAGTGCAGGGTGGGTTTCGAAGCGGCTTCGTCACCGTCGTCTTCTTCGTCTTCGTCGATGATTTCGAGGCCATCCGCGCCGTGGGCGTGCTCATGTTCAATTTCATCTTCGGTGGCTTCGCGCACTTCCTTGACGGTCAGTGCAAAACGCAGCGCCATGCCAGCGAGCGGATGATTGCCGTCGAGCACGACTTTGTCTTCCGCAACGTCCGTGACCGTATAGATCAGCGTGTCGAGATCTTCGTCGCCCTCTTCGGGCGTGCCTTCGAACTGCATGCCGACTTCGAGCGGCTCGGGAAAGCGGTTGCGCGGCTCAATCTTGACGAGATCGGGATCGTACTCCCCGAACGCGTCCTGCGGCTCAAGCTGGATCTGGGTCTCGAAGCCCGGCTCCTTGCCGTCCAGCACTTCCTCGATCTTGGGGAACGTGCCATCATAGCCGCCGTGCAGATAGACCATCGGCTCGTCGCTCTCCTCGATCAGATTGCCCTGCGCATCCGATAGCTTGTAAGCGACCGACACGACGGTGTCCTTTGCGATTTTCATTCGATCCTCCAGAATACAGACGACATTATACGATGCCGAAGCGGTCCCCAGACCACCCGGTGGACGCGCGCAAGCGGCGCGCCCCCCTCCCCCTGGCATGTCCCGCGCCCGATGTCGCCACGCCGCTTCTGGGCGGCCTGACTCCGGCGCAATTCATGCGCAAATACTGGCAGAAAAAGCCGCTCTTGATCCGCAAGGCGATCCCCGACATCGAGGCTCCGCTCTCGCGCGACGAACTCTTTGCGCTCGCCGACAGCGACGATGTCGAGTCGCGCCTCATCACGCATTTCCGCCGTCGTTGGGCGCTCGAGCATGGTCCGTTCTCCGCGGACGAGCTGCCCACGCCCAAGACCCGCCAGTGGACCCTGCTCGTGCAGGGAGTCGATCTGCATGACGACCGCGCCCGCGCCCTGCTCGAGCGCTTTCGCTTCGCGCCGGATGCGCGCCTCGACGATCTCATGATCTCGTACGCGACGGACGGCGGCGGCGTCGGCCCGCACTTCGATTCGTACGATGTCTTTCTGTTGCAGGTGCACGGCAGGCGCCGCTGGCGCATTGGTGCGCAGCGCGACCTGTCGCTGGAGGAAGGCCTGCCGCTGAAGATTCTCGCGAACTTCGAGCCCGAGGAAGAATGGGTGCTGGAGCCGGGCGACATGCTGTACCTGCCGCCGCACATCGCGCACGACGGCGTTGCCGAGGGCGAATGCATGACCTGTTCGATCGGCTTTCGTTCGCCTTCCACGAACGAGCTGACGAGCCAGTTCCTGTACTGGCTGGCCGAGCGCCGCTCAGACGACGACAACGGCAAACCCTCCCTCTACCGGGATCCGGATCAGCCCGCCGTGGCGCACCCGGCGCAGCTCCCCCCGGCACTCGTGGAGCGCGTTGCCGGCGTGCTTGCTAAAGTACGCTGGGCCGACGCCGATGTTTCCTCGTTCGTGGGTTCGTGGCTGTCCGAGCCGAAGCCGAACGTCGTGTTCGACGCCCCCGAAAAGCCGCTCGACGAAGCACGCTTCGCTGCGAGAGCGGCAAAAAGCGGGATAACACTCGACCGCCGGACGATCCTGCTTTACGATGCCCGATCGTATTACCTGAACGGGGAACAATACTTGCTCAGAGAGGCGAGAAAGTGGCTGCCGGCATTGGCCGACAATCGCTTTATGGACGGGAAACGCTTTGTAACACTCTCACACGATTCGTGTATGACATCGTTGCTGCACGAGTGGTATCGTGCGGGCTGGATACGGATTGGGGTGCTTGCCTAAGCACTTCGGACTGTTATACCGTACTAAAATAGTACTTGTATGAGAAAGACAACGTATTGTCCCCGGATTTGTCGACGGTCGATACGAAAGTGCCTATAATTTCCGGCCAGGCCGTAGGGAAGATTCACGCTCTTGCAGTGCGTCTCCACCAGCGGCTCAGGTCGGTGTTGGGGCACATTTACCGGTATTATTTTGCGCTGTTGCTTACCTTTAACCATAAAAGGACGTGATCATGAAGAAATCCCTCCTCGTAGCATCCCTGCTGGCAGCTGTTGCACTGGCTGCGTGCAACAAGAGCAGCGACCAAGCTGCTGCGCCGGCTAGCGATGCGACCGCTGCTTCGGCACCGGCTGCCGCCGCTTCGGACGCTGCTGCTGCTGCCTCGGGCGCTGCAGCTGCTGCGAGCGACGCTGCTGCTTCGGCTACCGCCGCTGCTTCGGACGCCGGCGCTGCCGCTTCGGACGCTGGCGCTGCTGCTTCGGCCGCTGGCGCTGCTTCGGGCGCAAGCCAGTAAGCTGCGTTCGCACGAGGCTCGCATGGGATCTCGGTCCTAAGCGGGCGTCGAAGCGAACCGTCGCACAGTCTGGCGCCAGCGTCATACGTACGACGGGCAAGCAAAAAAGCCACGAACTCTCGTTCGTGGCTTTTTTGCTATGCAGTGCAGGCAAACATCGCGCTAGCGCTCAGCGCGCGGCTCCCCCTCTTCCCCCCCGCCTTCACCCTCGAAGAACGCCCTCACCACCTCGATTTCGCGGGTTCGCTTGAACGGTGGCAAGCTTTGCCAGATGCGTCGCCCGTAAGGCTTATCGACGAGACGCGTATCGCAGATCATCAGCACGCCGCGATCGGTTTCCGCGCGAATCAGCCGCCCTGCACCCTGCTTGAGCGTGATTACGGCCTGCGGCAGCTGGTGGACCGCGAACGGGCTCAGACCTTTCTTTGTCAGCGCATCGAGGCGCGCCGCCAGCACCGGATCGTCCGGCGGCGCGAATGGCAGCTTGTCGATCACCACGAGCGAGAGCGCGTCGCCGCGCACGTCCACGCCTTCCCAGAAGCTCTGGCTACCCACGAGAATCGCATTGCCATACGCACGAAAACGCTCGAGCAGTTCAGTGCGGCTCGCATCGCCCTGTACGAGCAGCGGCGTGCTCCAGCCACGTGCCTCGATCGTGTCGCGCAGCTTCGCGGCAATGCGGTCGACGGCGCGCAATGTCGTGCATAGCATGAAGACGCCGCCGCCCGACGCCTCGATCGCCGGCAGCGCCGCCTCGAACACGGCATCGGTGAACTGCGGGGAGGACGGCTGCGGCATATTGCGCGGCACGTAGAGCAGCCCTTGCGAAGGATAGTCGAACGGGCTTGGCAGCGTCATCGAGCGGCGCGAGCTCAACCCCATCTGCGCCGCGTAGTGCGTGAAGTCGCCGCGCACCGATAGCGTGGCCGACGTGAAAATCCACGTGCGCGGCACCCCGGCGCGCTGCTTCGCGAAGATCGGTGCCACCGAGAGCGGCGTTTCGTGCAGTTGCACCGTGTGCGAAAACACTTCGACCCAGCGGACTTTTTCGTCGGGGTCGTCGGCCGCGTGAGTGTCTTCCTCGCGCTCTTGCGCGCGGGCCGTCGCTGCGGCGTCCGCCGGCACGGTCCAGCCCGCCAGGATGCCCTGCAGCTCGCGAGCGCGCCGCAGACATGTGCCGAGCGACTCCGCACGCTCGGCCTGACCGGCGAGCGCCGTGGCAAGTGCGCCCAGTTCGGTTTGCAGCGCGTCCAGTGCGTCGAAGAGCGGGTGATCGGCAGGCATCTGCGTGATCGAGATCCGCAGCGAGTCTTCCTTGAACGCAAGCCGCACGTCGCGCGCCGCGCGCTCCAGCGCCGCGCCTAGCTTGACCCACTCCACTGCGTCGCGCGCATGGCTCAAGCCTTCGGCGACACAGTCGCGCGCGAGCTCGAGGAACTGCGCCGTCGAGAGCGTTTCGCCGAAGAAGAGCGTCGCCGTTTCGGGTAGCTGATGCGCCTCGTCGAAGATGATCGTGTTCGCGCTCGGCAGCAGCTCCGCCATGCCCGTGTCGCGCAACATAATGTCGGCGAAGAACAGATGGTGATTCACCACCACGATATCGGCCTGCTGCGCCTCGCGGCGCGCCTGCATTACGAAGCAGTCCTTGTAATGTGGGCACTCCTGGCCGAGACAGTTGTCGCGCGTCGAGGTCACCATCGACCACACCGCCGCCGTCTCGGGCACACTCGCCAGCTCAGCCTTGTCGCCCGAGCGCGTGATCTTCGCGAAACGCACGATCTCCTGCAAATACGCGGTTTCCTGGCGCGACGGCAGTCGACCATTGTCCGCCGTGCGTTGCAGATAGTAGTGGCACAGGTAGTTCGCGCGGCCCTTGAGCATCGCGACGCTCACAGGCACGGCGAGCGCATCGCGCACGGTGGGAATGTCGCGCGCGAAAAGCTGGTCCTGCAAATGTTTGGTGCCCGTCGAGACGATCACCTTGCCGCCCCACAGCATGGCCGGCACGAGGTACGCATAAGTTTTGCCGGTGCCCGTACCCGCTTCGACGATGAGCGTGTTGTCGCCCGCTTCGCTGGCGGCACGCGCCGCTTCCTCGGCGCCCGGCTGGAGCGCAACCGGCGCCCCGCGCTCGAGCCGCCGGGCGGGACGCGACTGCGCTTCGAACATGGCGGGCTCCGGCAACGCCTGCGCCGCGGCTTCCATCGCGGCCGCAACGGCGCGCGCCATTTCGATCTGCGCAGCACGCGGGCGATAGCCGTCGATCTCGCGCGCGAGCAGGCCGTTGGCGGCGAAGAGTTCGTCGAGCTCGGAGGCGCGGCGCGCGCTCAATGCGGGCGCCGAAGCCGCCGGGGACGATCCGGTGGCGCGCACGTCAGCCGCCGGCGCGCCGCTTTCGCGCGCGGGCCGGGAACGGGACACGGTCGTTGAATTCAAGGCAAGCGGTTCCTGCTCGGTCCAAAAGGGCGCGGCCCGCCGATTGCCGCGCCCCGGCGCCTGCCAGGACCCGGGATCAGGCGTGCCCGTCCGAAGTCTTCGTTGAATCGGGGTCCAGCTGCAGTTGCAGCAGGAGGATGTTGTCCTTGACCTTGAGCTTGCGCTTTTTCAGCTTCTGCAGTTCGAGATCGTCGTAGTCCGGGGTGCCGCACATCCTGTCTATCAGGCGGTCCAGATCGCCGTGCTCGGATTCCAGTTGCAGAATGCGGTCACGAAGGACCTCGACCTTGACTTCACGATGCTCGCGCATGCTCGCCTCCTCGACATATGCGGCGCGCGCTTGCGAAGGACGACGCGCCTGAGGTTGCTGTCCGGCTGAAAAAGCGTGCTACTCGTGCTACTGGTCTTGCTGCTCTTGCTGCTGCTTTTGTTGTTGCTGCTGCTGTTCTTGTTGCTGCTTTTGCTGCGCCTTCTCGGCCGCCTGCTTCTGACGCTCTTCCACGTCAGCCTTGTGCTTCGCCGCGTCTTCCTGCTTCTGCTGGTAGCGCTGGGCCTTCTGGGAGCGCTCCTGCCCCTTCTGCTCGCCCTGGCGACGCGCTTCATCCAGTTGATTCTGGAAATTCGCCTGCTTCTGCTCGTATGCCGCCTGGTTCGCATCGCGCTGCGATTGCTCGCCTTCGCGTTGCGCCTGCGCCAGTGCATGCTGCCGCTGCTTCTCTTGATACGCCTGCTCGTTCGCCGCGCGCTGCGGCGCTTCCGCCTCGCGCTGCGCTTGATCTAGCGCATGCTGCTGCTGTTTCTGCTCGTACGCCTGCGCACTCGCCGCCTCGTTGGCGGCGCGCTGCGGTGCGTTCGCCTCGTCCTGCGCGCGCTTCAAGGCGGCCTGCTGGTCGCGCTGCTGCGCATGCGCGGCACGCTTCTCGCCGTCGAGAGCCAATTGCTCGCGCCGTATGTCCGCCTGAACCACGCGCATCTGGTCACGCGCCTTACCGAGGCAATGATTCACGAAGAACGTGCTATAGCAGTCGTGCTGTGCCACTGCATAGCGATAGTTGTTCTCCGCGGTCCGACGATCCAGCACCATTTGCCGCGCGTCAAAATCGCTCTGCGTCGCCGCCGTGCCCACTGCCGCTCCAGACGCAGCGAGCGGCGCATTGTCCGATGCACCGGACGACATAGTGGACGGCGCCGCGAGCGCACCCTGCGCCTGCTCCGAACCGGACACCGTCACGGCTTGCGCGAGGGCCGGAACGCTCATCCCCGCGCTCAGCGCGACAGCGCAAACTGCCCCGAGGGCGGCGAGGCGCCATCCAACGCCAAACAACGCGCGAAACCGGGCAAGGGGCGATTCAGGGGAAAAGCGGGAGGTCGTCAACGTCTTCTGTGGGCAGCGGAACATGGCTGAAATTCTAACACCCCCCGAGTTGAGCGCTCCTCCATTTATGGCAAAATGCCCCGCTCCACCGACCGGCGCGCATGCCCGGCAAAGAGCCTGCGGGACCTTGGGGCAATCCCGGGCGCTCCAGTGTGCCCCGGCCGCCGGACCGAAAACCGATCCTCGCAGGAGTATCCAGACCCTATGACGGAAAACGTAGCACTCAAGATCGTCCAGCGTATCGCCACCGAGCTGGCCGTGCAGCCGCGCCAGGTCGCGGCCGCCGTCCAGCTCCTCGACGAAGGAGCGACCGTTCCGTTCATCGCCCGTTATCGCAAGGAAGTCACGGACAACCTCGACGATACGCAACTGCGCACGCTCGAAGAGCGCCTGCTCTATCTGCGCGAGCTCGAAGAGCGCCGCGCCACCATCCTCGTGAGCATCGACGAGCAAGGCAAGCTCACCGACGAATTGCGCAAAGCCATCGAGGCCGCCGACAGCAAGCAGGTGCTCGAAGATCTCTATCTGCCCTACAAGCCCAAGCGCCGCACGCGCGCGCAGATCGCGCGCGAAGCCGGCCTGCAGCCGCTCGCCGATGCGCTGCTCGCGAACCCGCTGCTCGATCCGCAAACGGAAGCCGCGCAATACGTGAATGCCGACAAGGGCGTCGCCGATGTGAAGGCCGCGCTCGACGGCGCGCGCGACATCCTCTCCGAACAGTTCGGCGAAACTGCCGAGCTGCTCGGCAAGCTGCGCGAATGGCTGCACAACCAGGGCGTGGTGAGCTCGAGCGTGGTCGAGGGCAAGGAAAACGAGGAAGGCGAGAAGTTCCGCGACTACTACGACTACTCCGAGACTATCAAGACGGTGCCGTCGCACCGCGCGCTCGCGCTCTTCCGCGGCCGCAACGCCGGCGTGCTAATGGTCAAGCTCGGCCTTGGCGGCGAACTCGATGCACAGGTGCCACACCCGGGCGAAGCGATGATCGCGCGCCACTTCGGTATCGCGAACCAGAACCGTCCCGCAGACAAGTGGCTCTCCGACGTGTGTCGCTGGTGCTGGCGCGTGAAGGTGCAGCCGCACCTCGAAAACGAGCTGCTCACGAATTTGCGCGAACTGGCCGAGACTGAAGCGATCCGCGTATTCGCACGCAACCTCAAGGACCTGCTGCTGGCCGCACCGGCGGGCCCGAAGGCCGTGATCGGCCTGGATCCCGGCTTGCGCACAGGCGTAAAGGTGGCCGTGGTCGACCGCACCGGCAAGCTGCTCGCCACCGACACGATCTACCCGCACGAACCGCGCCGCGACTGGGACGGCTCGATCGCGAAGCTCGCGCGCCTTGCCGCGCAGACCGAGGCGCAACTCGTCAGTATCGGCAATGGCACGGCTTCGCGCGAAACCGACAGGCTTGCGAGCGAACTCATCTCGAAGCACCCGGATCTCAAGCTGCAGAAGATCGTCGTCTCCGAAGCGGGCGCGTCGGTTTATTCCGCGTCCGAACTGGCGGCCAAGGAATTCCCCGATCTCGATGTTTCGCTGCGCGGCGCGGTTTCGATCGCACGCCGGCTGCAGGACCCGCTCGCCGAACTCGTGAAGATCGAGCCGAAAGCGATCGGCGTAGGCCAGTACCAGCACGACGTGAACCAGCGCGAACTCGCACGCTCGCTCGATGCCGTCGTCGAGGACTGCGTGAACGCCGTGGGCGTCGACGCGAACACGGCATCGGTCGCCCTGCTTGCGCGCGTGTCGGGCCTGAACGCCACGCTTGCCCGCAATATCGTCGACTATCGCGACGCCAACGGCCCCTTCCCTTCACGTGAGCATCTGAAGAAGGTGCCGCGCCTCGGCGACAAGACCTTCGAGCAGGCCGCGGGCTTTTTGCGCATCAACGGCGGCGACAATCCGCTCGATCGTTCTTCGGTGCACCCGGAAGCGTATCCGGTGGTCGAGCGCATGCTCGCGAAAATCAAGCGCACGATCAGCGACGTGCTCGGCAATCGCGAAGCGCTTTCCGGCCTCGCGCCCACCGAGTTCGTCGACGAACGCTTCGGTCTGCCGACGGTTCGCGACATCCTTAGCGAACTGGAAAAGCCGGGCCGCGATCCGCGCCCCGAGTTCAAGACCGCGACGTTCCGCGACGGCGTCGAGAAGGTGTCCGATCTCGTGCCGGGCATGCTGCTCGAAGGCGTCGTGACGAACGTGGCCGCATTCGGCGCGTTCATCGACGTTGGCGTGCATCAGGACGGCCTCGTGCACGTTTCGGCCATGTCGACGAAATTCATCAAGGACCCGCACGAAGTCGTGAAGGCCGGTCAGGTCGTTAAGGTGAAGGTGCTCGACGTCGACGTGAAACGTCAGCGCATCGCGCTCACGATGCGTCTCGACGATGATCCGGCGGGCGCCGGCGCATCGCGCGGCGGCAGCAGTGGCAGCGGCGTTCAGGCAGGCAACCGCGGCGACAATCGCGGCGGCGGCTATCGTGACAACCGCGGTGAAAGCCGCGGCGGCCAGCGTTCGCGCGACGCCGAACCGGCGGGCGCCATGGCAGCGGCATTCGCGAAGCTCAAGCAACGCTGATGCGCGCATGGCGCAACGTGAGCTCAACCAAGCTCACGTTGCGCAAGCAACAAAAAAGGCGCCGCGGCGCCTTTTTTGTTGGTCGAAACGTTACCGACTGTGCCAGTCAGATCTCGATCTTCGTGCCGAGCTCGACCACGCGATTCGCAGGAATGCTGAAGAAGTCGGTGGGCTTTGCGGCGTTCTGATGCATCCAGGCGAATACGCGCTCGCGCAGGATCGACATGCCGGGCAGTTGCGTTGGCACGACCGTCTCGCGGGCGATGAAGAACGACGTATCCATCATCTCGAACGTCATGTTGTGCGCGCGGCCGATGCCTTCGAGCACCGCCTGCACGTCGGGTGTCTCGTTGAAGCCGTAGTCCGCCTTCGCGAGATAGAGCCCTCCGCCGATGTCCTTCCACGTCACGCGGTCTGCCTCGGCCACGTAAGGGATGTCGCGAATCACGAACGTCAGGAAGATCGTGCGCTCGTGCAACACCTTGTTGTGCTTGAGATTGTGCAGCAGGCTAACCGGCACGAGCGTTTCGCTGCCCGTGAGATAGATCGCCGTGCCTGACACGCGGTGCGGTGGGTGCGCAAGCAGGCCCTGCAGGAAGGGCATGAGCGGAATACCATCCGCGGCCGTGCGCTCCTTCACGATCATGCGGCCCTTGAACCAGGTCATCAGCAGGAAGAAGAGCAGCGCGCCAATGCCGAGCGGCAGCCAGCCGCCCTCTTCGACCTTCAGCAGGTTCGCACCGAAGAAGCCGAGATCGACGGTCATGAAGCCGCCGATGATGAGCGCGACGAGCGCCCTGTTCCACTTCCATACATTCACCATCACGACGCTCGCGAGCACGGTGGTGATGACCATGGTCGCCGTCACGGCAATGCCGTAGGCCGCGGCCAGGTTGTCCGAGCTCTTGAAGCCGACCACGATGCACAGAATGATGAAGAGCAGCATCCAGTTCACGACTGGCACGTAGATCTGACCGATGGCGAGGTCCGAAGTGTGCAGCACCTTCATGCGCGGCACGTAGCCGAGCAGGATGGCCTGACTCGTGAGCGAGTACGCGCCCGAAATCACGGCCTGCGAGGCGATGACGGTGGCCACGGTAGAGAGCACGACGAGCGGCAGCAGCGCCCACTCCGGCGCGAGCAGGAAGAACGGGTTCTCGATCGCGCGATGGTCCTGCATCAGCAGCGCGCCCTGCCCGAAGTAATTGAGCACGAGCGAGGGCATCACGAGCGTGTACCAGGCGTAGCGAATCGGCTGCGCGCCGAAGTGGCCCATGTCAGCGTACAGCGCTTCCGCGCCGGTCAGCACGAGCACCACCGAGCCGAGCACCACGTAAGCCTGCAGCAGGTGCGCACCCATGAAAGCGACAGCGTAGTACGGATTGAACGCCGCGAGGACGCCGGGGACCTGCACGATCCGCGATACGCCAAGCACGCCGATGGTCACGAACCACAGCACCATGATCGGCCCGAACAGCCGCCCGACGAGCGCGGTGCCGTGCCGCTGGATCCAGAACAGCGCGATCAGGATCACCATCGTGAGCGGCAGCACGAGCTCCGAAAGCTTGGGCGCGGCGATCTCGAGGCCTTCCACTGCCGAAATCACCGAGATGGCCGGCGTGATGACCGCGTCGCCATAGAACATGCACGCGCCAAAGATGCCGAGCGCCGTGAGCACGGCGGCACCCTTGCTCTTGCGGTTGAACGAGCGCATCGCGAGCGCCATCAGCGCGAGCACGCCGCCCTCGCCGTTATTGTCGGCGCGCATCACAAAGAGGACATATTTGACGCTCACCACAATCACGATCGCCCAGAAGAGGAGCGAAATGACGCCGAGAATGGAGGTGTCGTTGAGCGGTATGCCGTGCGAAGGGCTGAACGCCTCTTTCAGCGAATACAGCGGACTCGTGCCGATGTCGCCGAACACCACGCCGATGGCCGCTACGGCGAGAGAAGGTAGCGGCTGCTTGGCCACGTGTGTGCTAGTTGTCATATACGCGGTAATCCGTTTCGAGGCGGAAAAAACGAGCGCTATTCTAAACCGGGCCGCGGCAGAAACCGAGCCCTCGTCGCGGCACTGCGACATACCTCGCCCCGCGCAGTTTAGCATTGGCCCTTGACGCCGTCTGCCCGTGTGCGTCCGCTCGCGCCGGCGGCGAGCGCCGCGCCGCGTAACCGGCCGGCAGTGCGGCAGCGCGCGACCGTGAAAAAAAACGGAGCCATGAAGGCTCCGTTCGTAGATCTGATCACCGCATGGCCCAAGAGCCCCGGTGAGGCAAATCGCGCCTTACTTCTGCGCGTCTTGCTGCCGCTGCTGCAGACCACGCTTGATCCACGCGCCGAGATTATGCGGGCGCACCGTGTCCCACTCCTCGAACGGCTGGTGGATCCACGGATTCGTGGGCAGATGCTGGACGAAATAGTCCGGCTTCACCTTCGAGCAGCCCTTGTACCAGAGCACCGCTGAGCGCACGCCAGTCACGGCCGGATAGCGCTCCTTGAGGTGCTCCTGCACGCGAGCGAGCGTCACGCCCGAATCGACGAGATCATCGACGAGCAGCACATTGCCCGAGAGCTCGCCACGCGTCATCGTGATGTATTGCGCGATGTCGAGATCGCCTTGCTGCGTGCCGGCGGCCTCGCGGTACGAACTCGTCGCGAGAATCGCGAGCGGCAGGTCGTAGATGCGCGAGAGCTGGTCGCCCACGCGCAGCCCGCCGCGCGCGAGACACAGGATCTGATCGAATTTCCAGCGCGACTCGTGTACCTGTAGTGCGAGCACCTCGATCAGCCGGTGATACTCATCCCAGCCGACCCACAGGTTTTTCTCATCGTTGCGCGGATCCGTCATTTGAATCATTGAGCTTCTACCTCTTTTCTACTTCTTCTTTCACACCTTGAACGGATGACGCAGCAGGATCGTTTCGTCGCGATCCGGGCCAGTCGACACCATGTCAATCGGCACGCCGGCGACTTCCTGCACGCGCGTGAGGTAGGCCTGCGCGCTCTTCGGCAGCGCGTCCCACTGCGTGATGCCGATGGTGCTTTCCTTCCAGCCTTCGAAGGTCTCGTAGACCGGCTCGCACGCCGCCACTTGCGACGCGCCGCGCGGCAGAATGTCCACGTCCTTGCCATCGACCTTGTAGCCCACGCAGAGCTTCACTTCGTCGAGACCGTCGAGCACGTCGAGCTTGGTGATGCACAGGCCCGTCACGCCGTTGATCTGGATCGAACGGCGCAGCGCGGCTGCGTCGAGCCAGCCGGTGCGGCGCGGACGGCCCGTGACCGAACCGAATTCCTTGCCCACCTTCGCGAGCGTGAGGCCCACTTCTTCCTGGCGCTCGGCGTTGTCGGCGTCGTAGAGCTCGCTCGGGAACGGACCCGAGCCGACGCGCGTGCAGTAAGCCTTGGTGATGCCGAGGATGTAGTTGAGTTGCTGCGGACCGACGCCCGCGCCCGCTGCGGCCGCACCCGCCACGCAGTTGCTCGACGTGACGAACGGATAGGTGCCGTGGTCGATGTCGAGCAGCGTGCCTTGCGCGCCTTCGAACAGCAGGTTGCCGCCCTGGCGGTTCACGTCATAAAGACGACGCGAAACGTCCGTTACCATCGGCTTCAGACGATCGGCGTACGAGAGCATCGTGTCGAGCGTTTGCTGGAAGTCCACCGAGGCAGCGCCCAGGTATTGCGTGAGCACGAAGTTGTGATAGTCGAGGTTATCGCGCAGGCGCTCGGCGAAGGCTTCCGGCTCGAACAGGTCCTGCACGCGCAGACCGCGGCGCGCGACCTTGTCCTCGTATGCGGGACCGATGCCGCGGCCTGTCGTGCCGATCTTGGCCGCGCCGCGCTTCGCTTCGCGCGCCTGGTCGATGGCGATGTGATACGGCAGGATCAGGGTGGTGGCTTCGGAGATGAAGAGGCGCTTCTGGACGTCGATGCCCGCTTCTTCGAGTTCGCCGATTTCTTTGAACAGGGCCTCGGGCGAGAGCACCACGCCGTTGCCGATGTAGCAGGCGGTGCCGGCGCGCATGATGCCCGACGGGATCAGTCGGAGAATGGTCTTCTTGCCGCCGATGATGAGCGTATGGCCGGCGTTGTGACCGCCCTGGAAACGCACCACGCCTTGCGCGTGGTCCGTCAGCCAGTCGACGATCTTGCCCTTGCCCTCATCGCCCCATTGGGTGCCCACGACGACGACATTGCGCCCCGGGGTTACATTCACTGCGCTGGCAGACATGGTGTTTCGTTAGCTGGTTAAAAACGTATTTTACCTGGGTTCGGCGGCAAGGCCGCCTTTTTTTCCCCAAATTCGCGGAATTTCCTTTTGCACTCAACGGCATGCGCGTGGCGAAGCGCCCTCGGGGACGCTTGCGGCACCGATTTACGGGCGGCGCAAATGGCCGCCCGAGTGCGTTCTCAGATGCGCTTCTCAGACATGTTGCTCGACGACCCAGACACCGTCGCGCTCGACCAGTACGCGGTCGCACGCGAACTCGTCCATATCGTGCTCGTGGCCCGGCAGCGCCTGGATCACGACCTCGCCCGCATCGCGCAGCGCCGAGATGGCGGCGCGCAGCGCCTCGTCGTGGCGCCACGGCGCGAGAATCGCGCTGCTGCGCGCCTCGACGGGCGAAATACGCGCCACTTCACGCAGATCGAGCGAGAAACCCGTTGCCGCTCGCGCGCGCCCGTACGCCTCGCCGACCTTGTCGTAGCGGCCGCCACGCGCGACGGCGTTCGGCACGCCATCCACATACGCCGAGAACATTACGCCGCTGTGATAGGCGTAGCCGGCGAGGTCCGCGAGGTCGATCATCAGCTCCGCGCCCTCGATGCCGCGCACGAGGAACGCCAGGTCGTCGAGCGCGCGCGCAATGCCGGGCAGCGCCGGCAGGCGCTTGCGCGCCTCGTCGATCACGCTCGCGTCGCCGTAAAGCGACGGCAGCGCGCGCAGCGCGTCGCGCGAGACGGGTTCGAGATTCTGCGTGAGCTCCGCGAGACGCGGCACGTCCTTGCCAGCCAGCGCTTCATACACGGCGTCGCCGAGCGCGGCAGCCTGCGGATCGGCCTCGAAAATCGCGGCGAGCACACCCGCATGCGAGAGGTCGAGACGCACCTTCGTGAGACCCGCGAGGCGCAGCGCGTCGAGCAATAGCTGCTGGATCTCGAGGTCTGCTTCGAGACCCGCATGGCCGTAGATTTCGGCGCCGATCTGGATCTGCTCGCGCGTGGCGTGCAGTCCGCGCGGGCGCGTGTGCAGCACGTTGCCCGCGTAGCACAGGCGCGTCACGCCCTGACGGTTCAGGAGGTGAGCGTCGATCCGCGCGACCTGTGGCGTGATGTCGGCGCGCAGGCCGAGCGTGCGGCCCGAGAGCTGATCGACGAGCTTGAACGTGCGCAGGTTCAGGTCGCGGCCGCTGCCCACGAGCAGCGATTCGAGATATTCGAGCAGCGGCGGCATGACCATTTCGTAGCCATAGGCACGGAAGCGGTCCAGCAGGCGGCGGCGCAGCTCTTCGATCTTGCGCGCCTCGGAAGGCAGCACGTCCGCAATATTCTCGGGAAGTAACCAGGTCGACATCGGTTGAGTCCTACCACAATGAGGGGCGCGCGCGGCATGATGCCACGCGGGCCGAAAATCCGGAATCCGGCAATAATTTGGCGACGGCCCGCAAGCCGTCAGGTCGCCAGCATCAGCAGCACGAGGCCAAGCCCCATCACGATGAGCCCGCCGATCCGGATGTGATGCGGCGGCCGTTCCGCAATTTTACGGAATGTGTCGCGCCACGCCGTCGGAAAGACGAACGGGAACATGCCCTCGATAATCAGCATCAGCGCGATCGCGAGCAAGAGGGAGCCAGCTATGTCCATGCGAAAAAAATGCGCCGCGCGTCGCGCGGCGCCTGTGTCTCATTTTGTTTAGTGTCTACGCGACGCAGCGGGAGCCGGCGACGTATCACCGCCGTTCGCCCCACCGTTCGGACCGCGCATGAAGCGGAAGAAGTCGCTCGATGAATCGACCACGATCACGTCGCCGGGCCTGAAGCTCTCACGGTACGCCAGCATGCTCTGATAGAAGCGGTAAAAGTCCGGGTCGCGCCCGAAGGCTTCGGCGGCGATCGCAGCAGCCTTGCCGTCGCCCTCGCCCTTGATCGCCTGAGCCTGCGCGTAGGCGTCGGCCATCACGCCCTGCTGCTTGCGCTCCGCGTCGTCCTTGATCTGCTGCGCCTCGGCCGCGCCCTTTGCTCGGATATCGGCCGCCGCCTGCTCGCGCGCGGTGCTCATGCGCTTGAACACCTCCTCGGCCAACTCCGGCGGGTAATCGACGCGCGTGAGCTCGATCGCGATCACGTCGATACCGAGCGGCGCCGCGGCCTCGCGCAGCGCGTCGCGCGCGCTGTTGGCGATGGCCTCCTGCTGCGAGAGCACCTCGCTCAGCGTGACCTTCGAGATGGCATCGCCAAGCGCGTCGCGCGAAAGCCCAGCGAGGCGGTCGGAGAGCGTCTGCGCGTCGCCCTTCGTTGCGGCGAAGAGCTTGAGCGGGTCGGCGATGCGATAGCGCACGACCGGGTTCACGAGCAGTTCGGTCTTGTCCGAGGTCGTGAAGCGGTCGGCATCGGGAGCATCGAACGCCTGGATACGCGTGTCGATCCACGTGACGGTCTGGAACGGCGGAGGCAGCTTCACATGCAGCCCCGGACCGGCGAGTGTGGCGTTGGCGCCGCCCGAAGACGAGACGATGCCCACGTGGCGCGGATCGACCATGAATACCGCCGACGAGGCGACCAGCACGACAACCACGACTGCAACGACGAGCGCAATGATCTTGTTCATATTGGCGCTCCCGTTATTGGACGTCTTCTTCGCGGCCACGCGAGCGGAACGCATCGCGCGAGCGGAAGGCGTCGCTCGCGGCGGCCGCTGCGTCGCTGGCCGTGGGCGCGGGCGCCGCGCCTTGCTGCTGGGCGCCTTGCTGTTGCGTGTCGCTGCCGGCCGCAGGAGCGGAAGCCGCGTTGGCGTCCGAAGCCGCGCCAGCGCCCACCCCGGCGACACCCGCAGCAGCGGGCGCGCCGGATGCCCCTGCCGCCGCAGCCGCGGCGCGCAGCCGCGTCGCGTCGACGAGCTTGTCGAGCGGCAGATAGATCACGTTGTTGCCTGACTTGCTGTCGACGAACACCTTCGTCGCATTCGAATAGATGTGCTGCATGGTGTCGAGATACATGCGCTCGCGAATCACCGCCGGCGCCTTCGCGTATTGCTCGTAGACCCGCGTGAAGCGCTGCGCGTCGCCCTGCGCCTGCGCAACCACGCGGTCGCTGTACGCCTTGGCGTCGTCGATGAGACGCGCCGAGTCGGCCTGTGCTCGCGGCAGCAACTGGTCGGCGTAGGCCTGTGCGTCGCGCTTCGCGCGGTCGCGGTCCTGGCGCGCCTTGGCCTCGTCGTCGAACGCGGCCTGCACCCGATCGGGCGCCGACACGCTCTGGATCGCCACCCCCGTTACGCCGAGACCCGTCTTGTACTCGTCGAGCGCGTGCTGGATCGTGTCGGCGAGTTGTGCGCGAATCGGCTCGCGGTCTGCGTAAAGCATGTCGCTCGTGCTGCGTGCGCCTACCACCGTGCGCACCGCGGCCTGCGCGGCCTGGCTCACGGTGAGGTCGGGGTCGACGCTGCGGAAGAGATAGTCAGTGGGCTGCTTCACCTGGTACTGCACCGTGAAGCGCACATCGAGAATGTCGCCGTCGTGCGTGAGGACTGCGGCGTCCTTCACGTTCGCCGGGCGCACGAGGTTGCTGCGGCCGATCTCGACGGCGCGGATCTGGCCGACATTGACGATTTCGTGAGTCTGGAACGGATACGGCAAGCGCCAGTGCACGCCCTGCCCGACCGTGTGGCGGTATTGCCCGAGTTGCAGCACGACGCCGGCCTGCCCTTCCTGGACGACGAACACGCCGCTGCCCACATAGATCGCGATAAGCACGCCGAGCACGATACCCACGCCGATGCGCGCGCCATGACCGTTGTCCGGGCGCGACCCGAAGCCGCCTGGACCCTTGCCCTTGCGGCCGAAGAAAGCAGACACCCGGCGGTTGAAGTCGCGCCACATTTCGTCGAGATCCGGGGGACCGTCGCCCTTGTCCCCGTTGCCGCCCTTGTTGCCGTTATTGCCTGAAGGGCGACGCGCATCGTCAGATTGCTGGCCATTGCCGTCGCCTCGCCCCCAACGCGGGTCGTTCAACGAGAAAATGGCACGCGTGCGCTGCCAGCCAGTCCGCTTGTTGTAATCGTTCACCTGTGTTCGTTCACCAGAGTAGACAGCGGGTCAATTGCGTGCGGATTCCATCGGATCCGCCGGGCCGGCCTCGCTTCAACGCAACGCCGGGCGCGCTTCAGCGCTCGTGCTCGGGTTCCCAGCGAGGTTCTTGCTGCACCGCGTTCCAGTCGGCGGCCAAGGGCTGCGATGCCTCGGCCAGTGGCTCGGCAGTCGCGATTTCGGCGATGGCGGAGCGCAGCGCATCCAGTCCGACGCCCGTGCGTGCACTCAAAAAGACGCGCGAAATATTACCATATTCGTCCCGCTCGACCGTTCCGCCACGGGCCGCCAGCTCAGGCACGGCGTCGATCTTGTTGAAGACGAGCACCTGGCGGATCGCATCCGCGCCGATATCGTGCAGCACCTCGTTCACCTGATCGATCTGGTCGAGGCGCACGGCGCTCGACGCATCCACCACGTGCAGCAGCAGGTCGGCCTGAACCGTTTCCTGCAGCGTCGCGCGAAACGCCGCGACAAGCTGGTGAGGCAGTTCGCGAATGAACCCCACCGTATCGGACAGCACGATCTGCCCCACGCCGTCCCCGAGCCAGACGCGCCGCGAGGTCGTGTCGAGCGTCGCGAACAACTGGTCGGCCGCGTAGGCCTGAGCCTTCGTGAGCGCGTTGAAGAGCGTGGATTTGCCCGCGTTCGTATAGCCCACGAGCGAGACCGACATCGTGCGATTGCGCTCGCGCGCTCGCCGCTGCGTGCCGTGCTGGCGACGCAGCTTCGCAAGCTTGCCCTGCAGCATCTTGATGCGCTCGCCGATGAGCCGGCGGTCGGTTTCGAGCTGCGTTTCACCCGGGCCGCGCAGGCCGATACCGCCCTTCTGGCGCTCGAGGTGAGTCCAGGCGCGCACGAGACGCGTGGCGAGATACTGCAGTTGCGCGAGTTCGACCTGCAACTTGCCTTCATGGCTGCGCGCGCGCTGCGCGAAGATGTCGAGAATGAGGCTTGTACGGTCGACCACGCGACGATTCAGCGCACGTTCCAGATTGCGTTGCTGGGCGGGCGAAAGTGCGTGATTGAAGATGACGATTTCGACGTCGTTCGCCTCGCAGGCGAGACGCAATTCCTCGGCCTTGCCGCTGCCGATGAACATGGCGGCATCAGGGCTCGAGCGTCGGCCGGTGAGCGTGACAGCAGGATTGGCGCCCGCACTTTTGGCGAGCAGGCTGAGTTCTTCGAGACTGGCTTCGAAGTCGGTCTTGCCGAAGTCGATGCCGACGAGCGCGGCGTTGATCAAATTAGCGGATATCAAAATGGAAGCGGCCGGACCGGGATCGCCTGCGAGGCGCCCCGGGCCAGCCGCAACATGGGTCAGGACGCTTCCGCATCCGGGTGGAAGTTCACCGGACGGGCCGGAACCACCGTCGAAATGGCGTGCTTATAAACCATCTGCGTAACCGTATTACGGAGCAACACGACGTACTGGTCGAACGATTCGATGTTCCCTTGAAGCTTGATGCCGTTGACCAGATAGATCGAAACAGGCACGTGCTCCTTGCGCAGCGCGTTCAGAAACGGGTCTTGTAACAATTGCCCTTTGTTGCTCATAGCAAACTCCGTATTTTTTTGCAGGTTTAACTTA
>NZ_DATJWR010000411.1:0-9629 GCF_035501035.1 Paraburkholderia sp. | reverse complement strand
ACTTGATGTCACCCTTGATCAGATCAGCCGGCAGCGTCGGCTTGATGATCTCTTCGATCACGGCTTCGCGCAGTTGCGCCAGTTCGATTTCCGGTGCGTGCTGCGTGGACAGCACGATGGTGTCGATCGAATGCGGCTTGCCGTCGACGTAGCGGATCGTGACCTGCGACTTCGCATCCGGACGCAGCCAGGGCAGACGGCCGTCGCGGCGCAGATTCGCCTGACGCTCGACGAGACGGTGCGACAGGTGGATCGGCAGCGGCATCAGTTCCGGCGTTTCCTCGCACGCGTAACCGAACATCAGGCCCTGGTCGCCCGCGCCTTGATCGAGGTTGTTGTCGTGCGCGCGGTCGACGCCCTGGGCGATGTCCGGCGACTGCTTGTCGTAGGCGACGAGCACCGCGCAGCCGCGGTAGTCGATGCCGTAGTCGGTGTTGTCGTAGCCGATGCGCTTGATGGTGTCGCGCGCGACCTGGATGTAGTCGACGTTCGCGGTCGTGGTGATTTCGCCGGCGAGCACGACGAGACCCGTGTTGCACAGCGTTTCAGCGGCAACGCGCGAGTATTTGTCCTGCGCCAGGATGGCATCGAGAATCGCGTCCGAGATCTGGTCTGCGACCTTGTCCGGATGGCCTTCGGAGACGGATTCGGAGGTAAAGAAGTAGTCGTTTGCCACGTGTCAGGCTCCTGTAGCTGGTAACGGTTGAGTTCACGTAGCCAGCTTCGGGAGCTTTGAAGCGGCGACGCTTTAGCGGATTTCCTGTCCGGCTGCCCAACATCGCTGCATTGGCATGATGTCTGGCTACCCGGCTTCGCCCCGCAAGTTGTCTATTAACTCGGCGAAGCCCGTATTATAGCGGCTTCCTTAAATTGTCGCAGGGTCCGCGTGCCGTCCGTCGTCCTACTCACCATTCCCCTGTCTTGCCGAGGAGCCTCCGCATGCTAGGCAAGCTCGGCTCCCGCTTCGCCATCGGCTTGCTCAAGCTGTTCGCGATCCTGCCCTATGGTTTCGTCGCGCGTCTGGGCGACGGCCTCGGCTGGCTGCTCTACAAGATCCCGAGCAGCCGCAAGCGCGTCGTCCACACCAACCTGCGCCTGTGCTTTCCCGAGTGGAGCGACGAAAAGCGCGAGGAAGTCGCGGGCCAGCACTTCCGCCACGCCATCCGCAGCTATATGGAGCGCAGCGTGCAGTGGTTCGGCTCCGCGAAGAAGCTCGAAAAGATCGTCGAACTCGACAGCGAGATCGATCTCACCGATCCGAACCTCCCGCCCACCTTGTTTCTCGGCCTGCATTTCGTCGGCATCGAGGCGGGCTCCATGTTCCTCAACTATTCGCTGCACCGGCCTTGCGGCTCGCTTTATCAGCCGTTCTCGAACCCCGAGTTCGAAGCCGCGGCCAAGGCGGGCCGCAGCCGCTTCGGCGCGGAGATGGTGAGTCGCGCGGACAGCGCGCGCGTCGTGCTGCGCTGGCTTCGCGACCGCAAGCCCGTGATGCTCGGCGCCGACATGGACTACGGCATGCGCAACTCCACGTTCGTGCCCTTCTTCGGCGTGCCGGCGTGCACGCTCACGGCCGTCGGGCGTCTCGCGAAGGTGGGTCGCGCGCAGGTGGTGCCGTTCATCGGCGAAGTGCTGCCCAATTACAAGGGGTATCGGCTGAAGGTGTTCAAGCCCTGGGACAACTACCCCACCGGCGACGACGACCTCGACGCGCGCCGCATGAACGCATTCCTCGAAGAGCAGATTCCGCTCATTCCCGAGCAGTACTACTGGGTCCACAAGCGCTTCAAGACCCGGCCGCCCGGCGAGCCGAGCGTGTATCGATAGACGAGGCGCAGAGCACGGTCGAGGCCCGGGTTTTCGTCCGCGCCTCGCTTACAATGACGGCATGAAACTCAAATTCACCAAGATGCACGGCGCGGGCAACGACTTCGTCGTGCTCGACGGCTACAGCGAGCCCCTCGCGCTCACGCCCGAGCGCGTGCGCGTGCTCGCCGACCGCCACTTCGGCATTGGCGCGGACCAGTTGCTGCTGGTCGAGAAGCCGACCGTGGAAGGCGTCGACTTCCGCTATCGCATCTTCAATTGCGACGGTGGCGAGGTCGAGCACTGCGGCAACGGTGCGCGCTGCTTCGTGAAATTCGTGCGCGACCGCAAGCTGACCGACTCTAATCGCGTGCGCGTGCAGGTGCAAAAGGGCACGATCACGCTCGTCGTCCAGGAAAACGGCGAAGTCGTCGTCGATATGGACCGCCCCGACTTCGAGCCGGCGCGCGTGCCGTTCGATGCAAACGGCCTCGAAGGTCGACACGAAGGCAACGACACGCTCTGGCCGCTCGACCTCGGCGGCGAAATGGGCAACGAAGCGGGCAACGCGACGCGCTGGATTTCGGTCGTCTCGATGGGCAACCCGCATGCGGTGCAGGTGGTGGACGACGTCGAAGCGTACCCGGTGAAGGCCGAAGGCGCGGCAATCGAAACGCACGCGCGCTTCCCCAACAAGGTGAACGCGGGCTTCATGCAGATCGTCTCGCGCAACGAGGTGAAGCTGCGCGTATTCGAGCGCGGCGCGGGCGAGACGCTCGCCTGCGGCACGGGTGCCTGCGCGGCCGTGGCGGCAGGCATTCGCCGCGGGCTGCTCGATTCGCCCGTGAAGGTGCATACGCACGGCGGCCTGCTGACGATCGCCTGGGACGGCGCGCGCGACGAGTCCGCCGCGCTCACGATGGCGGGGCCGGCCGCGACCGTGTTCGAAGGCGAGATCGAACTGGCCGACTGACGGGCGCCACACGCGCGAGCAATGACTGGCAGCCCGCGGCGTTGCGGCCGGGGGCGCTTTGGCAGGCGAGCCCGGCGCACTCAATGCAAAGGGCGTCGCGCCGCACGGATATTCAATCGCATGACAGACAGCGCGCCGCCGCGCGCCTCACAACTACAACGCGTCCACAACATGAACGATCGCGAAGTTGCCGACTATCTGCTCGCCCACCCCGATTTTTTCGTTGAGCACGCCGAACTGCTCGCGGCCGTCAAGCTGGGCAATCCGCACGGCAAGGCTGCCGTGTCGCTGCAGGAGCGCCAGATGGAGATGCTGCGCGAGAAGAACAAGCATCTCGAGCGGCGTCTGTCCGAGCTGTTGCGCTACGGGCACGAGAACGATTCGATTGCCTCGAAGTTCGGCCGCTGGACCACGCGCGTGATCGCCGAGCGCGACCCTTACGCGCTGCCGCGCACGATCGCGCACAACCTGCGCGACGTGTTCGACGTGCCGCAGGCCGCGCTGCGCGTGTGGGACATCGCCGAAGCCTACGCCCAGGCCGACTTCGCTCGCCACACGGGCGGAGAAGTGCGCATCTTCGCGAACAGCCTCGACACGCCCTATTGCGGCGCGAATAGTGGCTTCGAGGCCGCGCAATGGCTCGATGCCGCCGAAGGCGTCGCGCAGTCGGTCGCGATCATCGCGCTGCGCGCGCCGGCGCTTGCGCCGGACGACGCAGCACCGGGCAACGCCTTCGGCCTGCTCGTCATGGGCTCGCCCGACCCGCGGCGCTTCCATGAAGGCATGGGCACCGACTTCCTCACGCAGATCGGCGCGCTCGCGAGCGCGGCGCTCACGCGCCTGCTGCCGCATTGACGCGCCGGCTGCCATTCCGAAAAAAGCCCACCGCGAGCCGCCACCGTGAACCCCACCGACCCGATCGCCGACTACCTCGCGATGCTCGAACACGAGCGGCGGCTCTCGGCGCACACGTTGCGCGGCTACACACATGAACTCGACGAGCTGAAGAAGCTCGCCAACGGCAAGCCGCTGGAGCGAGTCACCGCTTCGGAAGTGCGCGGCGCAGTGGCGCGCGCGCATGCGGGCGGCCTCTCGGCGCGCTCGATCGCGCACCGGCTTTCGGCGTGGCGGGCCTTCTACCGCTGGCTCGCGGGCCGCATCGAACTCGATGCGAACCCGGTCGCCGCCGTGCGCGCCCCCAAGCGCGCGAAAACGCTGCCGAAGGCGCTTTCCGTGGACGACACCGCGCAGCTCATGAACGGCCCGGCAAGCGCAGGCGCCGATGAAACCAGCCCCGAGGCGCTGCGCGATCGCGCGATGCTCGAATTGTTCTACTCGTCGGGGTTGCGCCTCGCAGAGCTCGTGGGTCTGGACGTGCGCTACGTGAAACGCGACGGCTACGAATCGGCGGGTTGGTTCAAGCGCGACGCGGCCGAAGTCGAGGTGCACGGCAAGGGCAATCGTCACCGCGTCGTGCCGGTCGGACGCAAGGCGCTCGATGCGCTCGATGCCTGGATCGACGCGCGCAGCGCGTTCGTGAAGCACGACGACGCGCCGCTCTTTCTCTCCGTGCGCGGCAACCGCATGGCGCCGGGCGTGGTACGCGAGCGCGTGAAGCACGCGGCCATCGCTGCGGGCATTCCGGCGAACGTGCACCCGCACGTGCTGCGGCACTCGTTCGCCACCCACCTGCTGCAGTCGAGCGGCGATCTGCGCGCCGTGCAGGAACTGCTCGGCCACGCGAGCATCTCGGCCACCCAGGTCTATACGTCGCTGGACTTTCAGCATCTCGCGAAGGTCTATGACATCGCGCATCCGCGCGCCAAGAAGCGCGACTGAAGCATGTCGATCGGAGCTTGCGCTTTAGCTGTTGGCCGGAATTAGTGCTTCAGCACTTGTTCCGGGCTCATGCGCAGTACCTCGTCCGGTCCCATGTGAACGCCCGCCTTGCGCGCTGCGCCACCCAGTATTGAAGGCATCATGAATATCGTCACCCTCAAACCGTCGAAAGAAAAATCCCTGCTGCGCCGCCATCCGTGGGTCTACGCAAACGCGATCGACCGCGTCGAAGGCAAGCCCGCGGCCGGCGCGACCGTCATCGTGCGCTCGCACGAGGGCCGCTTTCTCGCGCGCGCCGCATACAGCCCGCACTCGCAGATCCGCGCACGCGTGTGGAGCTTCGACGAAAGCGAGCCGATCGACCACGCGTTCTTCAAGCGCCGCGTGCAGCGCGCCGTGGCGGACCGTCGCGCAATGGTGAGCGGCACGGGCGCGGTGCGCCTGATCTTCGGCGAGGCCGACGGCCTGCCGGGCCTGATCGTCGATCAGTACACCGAAGACAGTACAGATGGCCGCGGCCAGCTCGTGTGCCAGTTCATGGCGGCGGGCGTCGAGGCGTGGAAGGAGGCCATCGTCGCGGCGCTCACGTCGGCTACGGGCTGCCCGAACGTGTACGAGAGATCGGACGTGTCGATTCGCGAAAAGGAAGGGCTCGAACAGGTCACCGGCCTGCTCGCCGGCGACGAACCGCCCGCAACGCTCATCACCAGCGAGAATGGCGTGCGCTACCACGTGGACGTGCGCAACGGCCACAAGACCGGCTTCTACGTCGACCAGCGCGACAACCGCGCGCTCGTGCAGACCTACGCGCGCGATCGCGAAGTGCTCAACTGCTTCTGCTACACGGGCGGCTTCTCGCTCGCGGCGCTCAAGGGTGGCGCCACGCGCGTGGTGTCGATCGATTCGTCGGGCGAGGCGCTCGCCACGGCGCAGAAGAACGTCGAGGCCAACGGTTTCGACGCGGCCCGCGCCACCTGGCTCGACGCCGATGCCTTCAAGACGCTGCGCCGCCTCTACGACGAAGGCGAGCGCTTCGATCTCGTGGTGCTCGATCCGCCCAAGTTCGCGGCCTCGCGCGAGCACGTGGACCGCGCCGCGCGCGCTTACAAGGACATCAACCTCACGGGCTTCAAGCTGCTGCGTCCGGGCGGCCTGCTGTTCACGTATTCGTGCTCGGGCGCGATCGATTCGGCGCTGTTCCAGAAGATCGTGGCCGGCGCCGCCGCCGACGCCAAGGTCGACGCGCGCATCCTCAAGCGCCTCGGTGCGGGCGTCGATCACCCGCTGCTTACCGCGTTCCCGGAAGGCGAGTATCTGAAGGGCCTGCTGTTGCAAATCGCCTGAGGCGGCCTTATGTGAGCGGTTTCGGCCCGCGCTACCGGGCTACCGCTGGGGGCCACCGCTTGGGGGCGTCGCTGGGAGCCACCGCTGGGGGCCGCCGCTAGGACGTTGCCGGGCTGCCGCCAGGCAATCGCCGGGACGCAATGCGGGCCGGGCGTTCAGGCCCCGCATCCGTTGCGCACCGGCCGTCGCATGCGGGCGCGGCGCAGATATGTTTCAATAGGAAGTTATGTTGTAACACTCGACGGCTGCGCGCCCCGCGGCCGCCCGGCCCGAACACAAACCGGCGCGCCAGAAGCGAGGCGCGCCCGAACGTACACGAACGCACATCTACCAGGCAGACAGCATGGCAACCAGCATGATTCCCGTCACCATCCTGACCGGCTTTCTCGGCAGCGGCAAAACCACGCTGCTCAAGCGCGTCCTGAACGAAAACCACGGCATGAAGATCGCCGTGATCGAGAACGAGTTCGGCGAAGAGAACATCGACAACGAAATCCTCGTGCAGGACAGCAACGAGCAGATCATCCAGATGAGCAACGGCTGCATCTGCTGCACGATTCGCGGCGACCTCGCGCGCGTGCTCGGCGACCTCGCCCAGCAAAAGCGCGACGGCAAGCTGAACTTCGAGCGCGTCGTGATCGAGACCACGGGCCTTGCGAATCCGGGCCCGGTCGCGCAGACGTTCTTCATGGATAACGAGATCGCCGACGAATTCCTGCTCGACGCCATCATCACGCTCGTGGATGCGAAGCACGGCAACCATCAGCTCGACGAACACGAAGTGGCGCAGCGCCAGGTGGGTTTCGCCGATCGCCTGTTCATCACGAAGGCCGACCTCGTCGACGAGAGCGAACTCGCGGACCTGCGCCACCGCGTGCTGCACATGAACCCGAAGGCGCAGATCAGGCAGGTGAATTTCGGTGTGGCCGACATCAAGGAAGTGTTCGACCTGCGCGGCTTCAATCTGAACGCGAAGCTCGAGATCGACCCGGAATTCCTCGCCGAAGACGACCACGCCCACGCGCATCACGATCATGATCACGCGCATGGACAGGATCACGCCGACTGCGACCACGATCACGGGCAGTGCAATCACGAAGGCCACGACCATCACCACCACCATCACGCGCACCACGACGACAAGATCAAGTCGTTCGTGTACCGCAGCGACCGCCCGTTCGATCCGAACCGCCTCGAGGACTTCCTCGGCGGCATTCTGCAGATCTATGGCGAGCGGCTCCTGCGCTACAAGGGCGTGCTCTACATGAAGGGCGTGGACCGCAAGGTGGTGTTCCAGGGCGTGCACCAGATGATGGGCAGCGATCTTGCCGCCAAGTGGCTGCCGATCGAAAAGAAGGGCAGCAAGATGGTGTTCATCGGCATTGAACTGCCGCAGGATCTCATCACCGACGGGCTCGACGCCTGCCTCGCCTGACGCCGGTTGTTCGGCGACGCCCGGCCCGTAACCGGGCGTTCCCGTCCGTTTTCTTTTGCGCTGCAACCACGCCCCCGGCGCCTTCTTTATGCGCCGCGCACCGCCCGCTTCCCGGCTGCCGCTTCAAATAACGTACCCGACCATCGCTTTTTCACGATTGGCGCGTTATATTTTCTGGATATCGTCCGGTTCGCAGACGGGTTGATAAAGGGCGGCCCGCCGCAGGGATTTTCCCGCTTGCGGCTCGAGTTTGCGGTTCGGTTACAATACGGCCCCACTGGAAGAGAGGCGTCCCGGAATCAAGCCGAGGTTCGCCCCGCCGGCAGCGCATCGCGTCGCAGCGCGCTGCCGGTACGATATATGCCTCAGGAGCATCTGAAGACCGGTTTCCAGAGGAGTTCGGCCCCGCAGCGGCGCTTCGGCGTCACGACAGCTCATCGTCGGTGCCCGCCAGCGCGCACAACGGCGCGGTAAGTGCGCCTGGCAACGTGGTAAAGGCCACTGCGGGCAACACAAAAGTGCAGGCAAGACGTGCCAGTTTTGCCTCACTCATTGAAGAAGCAAGCCAGATGACGACGAAACGACTCTTGACCGAAGCCGAAATCCTGAAGATGAGCGACAAGGATTACATGAACGAGGATCAGCTCGCCTTCTTCAAGAACCGGCTTGAACAGCTGCAGGCGGAAATTCTCCGCAATGCGGGCCAGACAACCGAAAATCTGCGCGAAACCGTGATCGTTCCCGATCCGGCAGACCGCGCGACGATCGAAGAAGAGCACGCGCTCGAGCTGCGCACGCGTGACCGCGAGCGCAAGCTGCTCAAGAAGGTGCAGCAGTCGCTCGCGCGCATCGAGTCCGGCGAATACGGCTGGTGCGAGGAAACGGGCGAGCCGATCGGCATCCCGCGTCTGCTCGCGCGTCCGACCGCCACGCTCTCGCTCGAGGCGCAGGAGCGCCGCGAACTGCGCCAGAAGCTGTTCGGCGACTGAGCTTTTTTCCGGCCGCGAAGTTTGATTCCGCGGCTAGCGATATGCCTTCCCTGTCGAAGCGCACGGTGTTCCGTGCGCTTTTTCTTTTGCGCGCGCTCTTTTTTCGCCTCCCCTCTTCATGGCGCGCGAGCGCCGCCGCCCGCCGTGCCCCGGTGGCCGTTTTCTGCGCCCGCGGCCCTTGATATGCCCGGCGACGCCCTAAACTTGAAGCGACGTGCGCTCGCCGCGCGCCTCACGACGGCCCCGCGAGGGCGTTTTCAGGCGCGCGCAACGCACCCGGATTCAGGGCGGCGGCGCCCGATGCGTCGAATGCCGCCGCGCCCGCCTGGCAGCGGCAGGCATTCCACCCCGCATCCAACCCGGCATCCACGGTAAAAAAGGAACGCACATGGAGCAATTTCACGGCACGACGATCGTATCCGTGCGGCGCGGCGACCAGGTCGCGCTTGGCGGCGACGGCCAGGTCACCCTCGGCAATATCGTCATGAAGGGTGGCGCGAAGAAGGTCCGGCGCATCTACGGCGGCAAGGTCATGGTCGGCTTTGCCGGCGGCACCGCCGACGCATTCTCGCTGCTCGATCGCTTCGAAGCCAAGCTCGAAAAACACCAGGGCAACCTCACACGCGCGGCCGTCGAGCTCGCCAAGGACTGGCGCACCGACCGCATGCTGCGCCGCCTCGAAGCCATGCTGATCGCCGCCGACGCGCAAACCACGCTCGTCATCACCGGCAATGGCGACGTGCTCGACCCCGAAGGCGGGATTTGCGCAATCGGCTCGGGCGGCGCGTACGCGCAGGCTGCGGCGCGCGCGCTCGTGCAGAACACCGAGCTCTCGCCGCGCGAGATCGTCGAAAAGTCGCTCGAGATCGCGGGCGACATGTGCATCTATACGAATCACAACCGCGTGATCGAAACCATCGAGTAACCCGCCGCGCTGCGTACCAAGACGCGCGTACCGACGAGAAGGAATCAGGATGAGCACCATGACCCCCGCCGAGATCGTCTCGGAACTCGACAAGCACATCATTGGCCAGGCAAAAGCGAAAAAGGCCGTGGCTGTCGCGCTGCGCAACCGGTGGCGCCGCCAGCAGGTGGCCGAGCCGCTGCGCCAGGAAATCACGCCGAAAAACATCCTCATGATCGGGCCGACGGGCGTCGGCAAGACCGAAATCGCACGGCGTCTTGCGAAGCTCGCGGACGCGCCGTTCATCAAGATCGAAGCGACCAAGTTCACCGAAGTGGG
>NZ_DATJWR010000410.1:0-9467 GCF_035501035.1 Paraburkholderia sp. | reverse complement strand
CTGCGCAAGCGCACGATCGCCAATGAGATCGTGCCGATGCTGTGCGGCAGCGCGTTCAAGAACAAGGGCGTGCAAGCCATGCTCGACGCCGTGATCGACTACCTGCCCTCGCCCGTCGACGTGCCCGCGATTCTCGGCCACGACCTTCACGACAAGGAAATCGAGCGTCACCCGAGCGACGACGAGCCGTTCTCCGCGCTCGCGTTCAAGATCATGACCGACCCGTTCGTCGGGCAGCTGATCTTCTTTCGCGTGTATTCGGGCGTCGTGGAGTCGGGCGACACTGTGCTCAACGCGACCAAGGACAAGAAGGAGCGCCTCGGCCGCATCCTGCAGATGCACGCGAACGAACGCAAGGAAATCAAGGAAGTGCGCGCAGGCGACATCGCCGCGGCGGTCGGCCTGAAGGAAGCCACGACAGGCGACACGCTCTGCGATCCGGCCCACGCCATCGTGCTCGAGAAGATGATCTTCCCCGAGCCCGTGATCTCGCAGGCCGTCGAGCCGAAGACCAAGGCCGATCAGGAAAAGATGGGCATTGCGCTGAACCGTCTCGCCCAGGAAGACCCGTCGTTCCGCGTGCAGACCGACGAGGAGTCGGGCCAGACCATCATTTCGGGCATGGGCGAGCTGCACCTCGAAATTCTCGTCGATCGCATGAAGCGCGAGTTCGGCGTGGAGGCCACCGTCGGCAAGCCGCAGGTGGCGTATCGCGAAACCGTGCGCAACAAGGTCGAGGATGTCGAAGGCAAGTTCGTCAAGCAGTCGGGCGGTCGCGGCCAGTACGGCCATGCAGTCATCTCGCTCGAACCGCAGCCGCAGGGCAAGGGCTACGAATTCGTCGACGCGATCAAGGGCGGCGTGATTCCACGCGAGTTCATTCCGGCCGTCGACAAGGGTATCCAGGAAACGCTGAAGGCCGGCGTGCTCGCGGGCTACCCAGTGGTCGACACGAAAGTCACGCTCACGTTCGGTTCGTATCACGACGTGGACTCCAACGAAAACGCCTTCCGCATGGCCGGCTCGATGGCCTTCAAGGAGGCGATGCGGCGCGCCAAGCCGGTGCTGCTCGAACCGATGATGGCCGTCGAGGTGGAAACGCCCGAGGAGTTCATGGGCAACGTGATGGGCGATCTTTCGAGCCGCCGCGGCATCGTGCAGGGCATGGAGGACATTGCAGGCGGGGGCGGCAAGCTCGTGCGCGCCGAAGTGCCGCTTTCCGAAATGTTCGGCTACTCCACGTCGCTGCGCTCGCTCTCGCAGGGCCGCGCCACTTACACGATGGAGTTCAAGCATTACGCCGAAACGCCACAGAACGTGGCAGAAGCCGTCATCAACGCGAAGAAGAGTTGAGCATCTTGCCGGGCGCGAGCCCGGCAGCAGTTGCCAGGCTATTGCGAGGCAGTCGCGAGGCTGTTGCCAGGCAGTGGCCCCGGCGCCCGACCCGATGAGCCCGTCCCCGCGAAGCGCCGCGACGACGGGCTTTTTTCTGCCCGAGACCGGGCGCGAAACGATGTCCACCCAATGGAGCCGCGAGCGCGGCCCCATTTTCGACCATGCCACAATGGCCCGATGAATCCGCCGGCAGACCCGCGCTGATTCACGACGGCCCACCCGAAGGAGACACGACGATGAGCCACGATCACGAGCACGAACACGGCGCCCCGTCCGCCACGCCGGACTGGCGCGAGCACGGCGTGAAGGTAATTCGCGGCGATCAGCTCGACACGAACACCGCGCAAACGCCCGGCATGAATCGCGCTGCCGCCATCAACGCGGCGCGCGTGGGTGCGCAGAAGATCTGGGCGGGCACTGTCACGATCCATCCGAACGCGAAGACGGGCGCGCATCATCACGGCGCGCTGGAAAGCGTGATCTACGTCGTGCGCGGTCACGCACGCATGCGCTGGGGCGAGCATCTGGAATTCACGGCCGAAGCCGGCCCCGGCGACTTCATCTTCGTGCCGCCCTACGTGCCGCACCAGGAGATCAACGCGAGCACCGACGATCCGCTCGAATGCGTGCTCGTGCGCAGCGACAACGAGGCGGTCGTCGTGAACCTGAACATCGACGCCGTGGAAGAGCCGCAGACCGTGTACTGGGTCGATCCGATCCACCGCCATCCACACGACCATTGAGCGCGCGGCCGCTCGTACCACCCAGCCACCGAGAACGCCGCTCGCCTACCTGATTCCGCTCTACGCGCGCTCATCGCCGCCGATCCCGGTGCGTGAACGCGGCCGCTCGTCGTCGGCCTGAACGAGCGCTTCGGCGAGCGGGTGCTGGGGCATCGTCGCGGCGTTCATCGCATGCCGGACGGCCCCGTGCCGCTCCATCGCTGGCGCCGGCCCGCCGTGGCTCGCCGAGCCCGACGAAGCGTGCGTTTTCGCCACGCGCTCGCGGCCTCCCGCACAACGCGGTGAGCGCGCGCAACCCATCGAAACCCTACCCTTCGCCTGCGCCGCGGAAAGCGCGTAAACTAGGCCCCCATCACCCCACTTCGCTGCACCCATTCGTCGTCTGCCGTACCGCATGCCGCCGTCGCGTACGCCCTCAGGCCGCGCGCGCCCCCCCGAACGGAACCGCACGGAAATCCGCACCGATGAAACGACCGCAGTCCACGCTGTCCCGCCGCCTTCCCAGCCCGTCCCGCCTCGAAGCGCTGCGCCGCGAGGCCGGCGACCACGGCAACCATGCGCTCGACGAGTTCCTTGCCGGCCGCCTCACGCGCCGCGAGCTGCTGCGTTATGCGAGCGCGATAGGGCTCACCGCCCTGCCTGCGTTCGCGGGGCTCGCCGGGCTCGGCCTGCCGCGAAGCGCACAGGCGCAGGGCGTGGCGAAGCCCGGCGACCAGACGATCCGCGTGGCGCACCTGATGCCCGCGGGCGCTGTCGATCCGCTCACCGTGACCGACGCGGGCGCGCTGTGCCTGCTGAACCAGACCGGCGAATTCCTCGCCAACGACGACGCGCAAGGCCACCTGCAGCCCGCCCTCGCGCTCTCATGGCAGGCGAACGCCAAAGCAGACGTCTGGACGTTCAAGCTGCGCCCGAACGTGAAATTCCACGACGGCCAGCCGTTCGGCGCAAAAGACGTGGTGGCGACCTTCGACCGGCTCGCCGATCCCGCGAGCGGCTCGGCTGCGCTCTCGGTGCTCAAGGGCGTGCTGTCGAAAGGCGGCACGAAAGCCATCGACGATCACACGGTCGAGTTTCACCTCGATGCCCCCAACGGCAACTTCGCCTACTACGTTTCTTCGGACAACTACAATGCCGTGATGCTGCCCGCTAACTATGCGGGCAATTACGAAAAGACCTTCATCGGCACCGGACCGTTCAAGCTCGAGCGTTACGAAGCGCGGCGCGGCGCGAGCTTCGTGCGCAATCCCGACTATTGGGGCGACAAGGCGCTGCCCGCTCGCGTGCAGTTCGCGTTCTACGCCGACGAGCAGGCGCAATTGCTCGCGCTGCAAGGCCATCAGGCCGATGTGATGGGCACCTTCACCGTGCAGGGCGGCATCGGCATTCTGAACAATCCCGATTTCAAGGTGATAGGCGTGCGCTCGAGCGCGCACCGCCAGATCCACATGCGCAACGACTCGCCCACGTTCAAGGACAAGCGCGTGCGCCAGGCGCTCGCGCTCGCGCTCGATCGCGACGTGATGGTACGCGGCCTCTTCAAGGGCCGCGCGGTGGTCGGCAACGACAGCCCGTTCGCGCCCATCTTCCCTTCGACGGCCACGAACGTGCCGCAGCGCCAGATCGATCTCGCGAAGGCTCGCCAGTTGCTCGCGCAGGCCGGCGTGGCCAACGGTTTCGACGTCACGCTCACCACCGAAAAGTACATGGAGATACCCGATCTCGCCGTGGTCGTGCAGAACGCGGCGAAGGCGATCGGCGTGCGCATTGCGCTGAAGGTGGAGAGCCAGTCGCAGTACTACGGCGCGGGCACGTTCGGCAAATCGGACTGGCTCGACTCGCCGCTCGGCATCACCGACTACGGCCACCGGGGCGTGCCGAACGTGTTCCTCAACGCGCCGCTCACTTCGGGCGGCACGTGGAATGCTGCGCATTTTCGCAACCCGCAGTACGACAAGCTGGTCGCGCAGTTCGCCGCGACGCTGGACGTGGCCGCCCAGAAGCAGGTGGCCGCGCAGATCCAGACGCTCCTGCTCGATGAGACGCCGGTGATCATCCCGTACTTCTACGACCAGTTGATCGCGCAGCGCGCAGTGCTCTCGGGCATGCGCTTCACGGCGCTCGCCCAGCTCTATTTCGATCGCGCGACGCTCGCCAGCTGAACCCGGCACGCAGGGCAAGCACCCACACGCGCACTCAAACGCACTGCACACGCATCCACACGCACGATACGGAGGTCCGATGGCTACTCCGCTCCCGCGAGCGCCACACCCAACCGGTCCCGCCGGCGCAGCGGGCGCGCGCGCGCTTGCGCCGCGCGCGGGTGTCGCGCGCTTTCTGGGACGGCGGGCCGCGTGGGCGATCTTCACGCTGTGGCTGCTTTCGGTGCTCGTGTTCGCGGGCGGCCAGTTGCTGCCCGGCGACATCGGCCGCGCCGTGCTCGGCCCGCTCGCCGACGCACGCGCAGTCGCCGCCCTCAATCATGAGCTGGGTGCGGACCGGCCGCTCGTCGAGCAGTACCTCACGTGGATCACGCATGCCTTGCGCGGCGACTTCGGCACCTCATGGAGCTACAGGCAGCCCGTGGCCCCCTTTGTGGGCGACGCGCTCGCGCAGTCGGCGAAGCTCGGCCTGCTCGCGTTCGTGGTGGTGGTGCCGCTCGGCATTGCGGGCGGCGTATGGGCGGCGCTGCACGAAGGGCGCCTCATCGATCGCGCGATCAGCACGGGAGGCCTGTGCGCGAGCGCCGTGCCTGAGTTCGTCTCCTCGATCGTGCTGATACTCGTCTTCGGCGTGTGGCTGCGGTGGCTGCCCATCGAAGCCACCGCACCCGCCGGCGCGGGCGTGCTCGATCAGTTGCGCCATCTCGTGCTGCCGGTGCTGCCGCTCGTGTTCGTGTTTTTCGGCTATCTCGCGCGCATCGCACGCTCGGGCACGATCACGGCGCTCGACGCGGATTACACGCGCACCGCGATCCTCAAGGGGTTGCCGGGGCGCGTCGTGATCGTCCGCCACGTTCTGCGCAACGCGCTCCTGCCGAGCGTGACGGTGGCGGCCACCCAGCTCGGCTACCTGATCGGCGGGCTCGTGGTGGTCGAATCGCTGTTCCGCTACCCGGGCGTCGGCTCGCTTATCTACAACGCCGCGAAGGCGAAGGACTTTCCGCTGCTCGAAGCCGGCGTGCTCGCCGTGGGCGCCGTCTACACGCTCGCCAATCTCGCCGCCGACGCGCTGCACGCACTCCTCGACCCGCGGCTGCGCGCGGGAGGAGGCACATAAACGATATGGCATCCGAATCAATTTCTCCTGGTGGCGATCCGCACGCAAACACGCCAGGCCAGAACCCCGACGAAGCGCTCGCCGACACACGTTTGCGCGACACGCTGCATCTGCTGCTGCGTTCGCCCTCGTTCGTCGCGGGCGCGCTGATCCTCGTCTGGTGGATCGTCTGCGCGCTCGCAGGCCCGTGGTTCGCGCCGCACGACGCCTATGCGTCCGACCCGATCGGCTCGCTGCTGCCGCCCGACCACACGCACTGGTGCGGCACGGATCAGCTCGGACGCGACATCTGCTCGCGCGTGATCGTCGGCGCGCGCGACATCCTCTCGATTGCGCCGCTCGCCACGCTCGTGGGCACGCTCGCGGGCACGGCGCTCGGGCTCGTCACCGGCTATTTCGAGGGCGCATTCGGCACGCTCGTCGCACGCTCGCTCGACGCCGTGCTCGCGCTGCCGCTCGTGATCGTCGCGCTGCTCGTGCTCGCGGCAGTGGGCGCTTCGAATCTCGCGGTGGTGCTCGTGATCGGCATCACGTTCGCGCCGCTCGTCGCGCGCACGGTGCGCGCGGCCGTGCTCGCGGAGCGCCATCTCGACTATGTGGCCGCAGCGCGCCTGCGCGGCGCGAATGCGCTCGCCGTGATGTTCATGGAAATCCTGCCGAACGTGTGGCCGCCCGTCGTCGTCGAGGCGACGGTGCGCCTCGGCTATGCGATCTTCGCGGTGGCGACGCTCTCGTTCCTCGGCTTTGGCATCCAGCCGCCCTCCGCCGACTGGGGGCTCGCGCTCGCCGAGTCGTACACGCTGCTCGCGGGCGGCGCATGGTGGACGGTGGCGTTCGACGCGCTCGCCATCGCCTCGCTCGTGGTAGCGGTGAACCTCATCGCCGACAGCCTGCGCGAGGTGCTCGTATCGTGAACCGCCCCGCCTCGGCTCGTCCCACGCCCGCAGCTCTCGCCACGTTCGGCGCGCCGCGCGAAGACGACGCGCTCGCGCTCGTCGGCCTCACGGTCGCCTACCGCATGCGCGGACGCGAGCGCGACGTGCTCACCGATGTCTCGCTGCGCATCCGGCGCGGCGAGGCCTACGGGCTTGTGGGCGAATCAGGCTGCGGCAAGTCGACGGTCGCGCTCGCCGCGCTGCGCTATCTCGCGCGCAACGGTCGGGTGAAGGCGGGGCGCATCGCGATCGCCGGCGAGGATGTGCTCGCGCTCGACGCCGACGGCCTGCGCATGCTGCGCGCCAACACCGTTTCGATGGTCTACCAGGATCCCGCGAGCGCGCTCAACCCCACGCTCACCATCGCGCGCCAGTTGACCGAAGCGTTCGAAGCGGCCGGCGCCGATGCGAGCGTTGCGCGCTCGCGCTCACACGCGATGCTCGAACGCGTGCGCATCGCCGATCCAGGCCGCGTGCTGGCGAGCTATCCGCATCAGCTCTCGGGCGGCATGCAGCAGCGCGTGGTGATCGCCATGGCGCTCGCTTCGAACCCGGCGCTCCTGATCCTCGACGAACCAACCACGGGCCTCGACGCCACCGTGGAAGCCGAGGTGCTCGACCTCATCGCGAACCTGCGTGCGGAACTCGGCATGGCGGTGCTGCTCATCAGCCACGACCTCGCGGTGATCGGGCGCATGTGCGAGCGCGTGGGCGTGCTCTACGCCGGACGGCTCGTGGAGGAAGGCGCCACGCGCGAGGTGTTCGAGCGCGCGCGTCATCCGTACACGGTCGGCCTGCTGCGCTGCCTGCCGGCGCATGGGCGCGACAAGCACACCGGTGCGCTCGACACGATACCCGGCGAGCTTCCGGCGCCTGGTGCGAGCACGCCCGGCTGCATCTACGCGGCGCGCTGCCGACTCGCCGACGCACGCTGCCGCGAGCAGGCGCCACCGCCGCATCGCATGGCGGCGCCGCATGGCGAGCGGATGTCGCGCTGCCACTATCACGAGCGCGCGATCGAGTTGCCTCTCGCCGATGCGGCGTCCGGTTCCGGTTCGCCGCAGACGCCGCACGATACGCCCTCGCAACGCGAAGCCGAACCGCGCGTGGTGCTGCGCGCGCTCGACGTCTCGCGCACGTTCGGCCACGGAGCGCATGCGGTGCGCGCGCTCGACAGCGTGTCGATCGAACTGCATGCGGGAGAGACGCTCGGGCTCGTTGGCGAGTCGGGCAGCGGCAAGACCACGCTCGCGCGGTTGCTGCTCGGCCTGCAGGCGCCGGATGCGGGCGGCGCCGTCGAGCTCGACGGCAAGCGGATGCACGCACACGTCGCGCGGCGTCGCGCCGAAGAGCGCGCGGCACTGCGCGTCGTGTTCCAGCATCCCGATGCCTCGATCAATCGCGCGCTGCCCGTGAAGCGGCTCATCGCGCGCGCGCTTGCCCGTTCCCGTGATGCGCGCGACGGGGTTCCGGCGGGGCACGACGCGTCCGACGAATCGCGCATCGCCGGGCTCCTCGAAGCCGTGCGCGTGCCTGTGCGCTATCTCGCGGCGCGCGCGCGTCAGCTCTCGGGCGGCCTCAAGCAGCGTGTGGCGATCGCCCAGGCGTTCGCGGGCGAGCCGCGCATCGTGATCTGCGACGAGCCCACTTCCGCGCTCGACGTCTCCGTGCAGGCCGCCATCCTCAACCTGCTTGCGCGCCTGCAGCGCGAACGCGGCGTGAGCTATCTGTTCATCTCGCACGATCTCGATGTGGTGCGCTATCTCGCCGATCGCGTCGTCGTGCTCTATGCGGGCCGCGTCGTGGAAAGCGGTCCGGCAGCGGCGGTGTTCGACGGCCCATGGCATCCGTATACGGAAACGCTGCTTGCCGCGCGCGCGTTGGGCGAACCGTCGGCAAACGCCACACAGGCCGCGCCGCAAGGCTGCATTTTCAGTGCGCGCTGCCCGCGCAAGCTCGGCGCGATCTGCGATGAGACGCCCCCGCCGCTTGCCGACGCAGGCGGCGGTCATCGCATTCTCTGCCACATTGCCGTCGACGAACTGCGCACGCTGCAGAGCGCTGCGAAGGACGCACGATCGGCGAACTGACCGTGCGTTGCCGCGCACATTGCGCACGGCGGCTCCGTGCTCGAGCCATTTTCGTTGCGTCGTCCGCTTTTGCAACGCGGATCGCGTTGTTCATTCAACGCGTTTCATCGCCGAAACATTTTCAGCGAATTTTCAGTCATACGGACGCCAGATGAATTGTCAAGTCCGCCCCGCAAGCCACTTCCCGGCCGATGGCACAAAACTGGCTACATCGGCACCAGGCATCCGGCCGCCGCAATCCAGCGTGATATCGCGGGTCGCGCCGGGCGGACGGATGGCCGCACGCTCGACGCGCTCGTGATCTGCCGCCCACTCCAAAGGCTTCCGGCAATCCACAAGCAGTCCTGCCTAAGCCGGCTATCCGAAGCATGTTCGACCGGGTACCTTTTGTATCGCTTCAGCCGGTTTGACCCTTGCACGCCGCCGTACCGGCCGCGCGTGCCGGCGAGAAGCGTGGGTGAGCTGACGGGGTTGGCGCACGCACACAAGGCGTGCCGCCCGGTACGGGGCGTGAGAGTCGAACGCGCATGACGCTGCCGCCTCACGGGGAGAACAATATGAAAAATACGAACATTCATCAGTACTGCTACGGGGTAGCGCGGAGTGTGGCAATGTGCGTGGTAAGCGCGGGATTCCTGCTTCCCGCGATCGCCGCGCACACCGTGCACGCTGCGGATAACGACGATGTCATCAGGCCCGTGATCCTCCTTGCCGACGCCCCCTTGCCCGCGAGCGCGGCAGAAGGCGCGGACGCGTTCGGCACACCGGTTGCGGGGTCGTCTGTCGATGGATCGCCAGCCGTGGAATCGTCCGCGCAAAATACTTCGGACTCCGACTCAAATAGTATCGAGAACGACGTTTCGATGGTGTTCGCGCCGAACGATTGTGTCAGCCGTACCGGCAGCAGCTGCTTCCGGGGCAACGGTGGCGGCCGGGGCGGTTCCAGCGCATCGAGCGCGAGCAACGGCGGCGGTGGCAGCGCGGGCGCCGCTACTGCAGGCGCCACAGGCTCTGCCGGCGCGGCG
>NZ_DATJWR010000409.1:0-7960 GCF_035501035.1 Paraburkholderia sp. | reverse complement strand
CTGGCTCACCGGTGGCGTCTCGGTGCTCGTTGCGATCATCCTCAATTACCTGAAGCGCGACGAAGCCTTGGGCACGCCCTACGAGCAGCACTTCACCTGGCAGATTCGCACGTTCTGGCTCGGACTCGCCGGGCATCTGATCGGCGGCGCGCTCATCTTCGTGCTGATCGGCATTCCAATTTTGTGGGCTGTCGCAATCTGGACGTTGTACCGTATCATCAAGGGTTGGCTGTATTTGTACGACAACAAGCCGCTGCTCGACCCGCGCGCCTGGTTCTGAACGGCGCGCATTCGCCGCGACTTGCCTACCTCGCACGTCCTGTCGCTCACCAGGAGCACCACCAGGAGCACCATGAGTCACGACCGCAGCACCTGTTTATTCTGCAAGATCGCCGATGGCGAAATCCCCAGCTCACGGGTGTACGAGGACGATGAATTCGTGGCCTTTCGCGACATCCGTCCCGCAGCCGAAACGCACGTGCTCGTGATTCCGCGCCAGCATATTTCCACCCTTGCCGATTGCGGCGAAAACGACGCACCACTGCTTGGTAGAATGTTCGTGCTGGTCGCGCGGCTCGCGAAAGAGCTGGGCGTCTCGTACACGGGTGGCGAGACCGGCTTTCGCACGGTCGTGAACACGGGGCCCGGCGGCGGTCAGGAGGTCTACCACCTGCACGCGCATTTGCTGGCCGGGCCGCGCCCGTGGCACCGCATGGGTTGAGAGCCGGCGGCGCTCGAGGCGCCAAGGGCGCGCATGGCAGGTCGGTGCAGCATCATACAGGCACAATTTTTCTCGCTGCGCAGCGCGCGCGGCGTCGGGGTTAAGGAGAGAGGCAATCATGGGTTCGTTGAGCATCTGGCACTGGCTGATCGTGTTGTTGATCGTGGCGCTCGTCTTCGGCACGAAGAAGCTTCGCAATATCGGTAGCGATCTGGGCGGCGCGGTGAAGGGTTTCAAGGAAGGCATGCGCGACGGCGAAGCCGGCGCCGACACGCAAAAGCGCGAATTGCCGTCCGACGGCGGAACGGTCGACGTCGAAGCGAAGGACAAGACGCCTCGCTCGAACGACTACCGCTAATGCGCGCGTAGCCGTAATTCCCGCCACAAGGCAGCCAAGGCTGACGGAAAACTCCATTCATGCTCGATCTCGGTCTAACCAAGATGGCGCTGATCGGCGTCGTCGCACTGGTCGTTCTCGGGCCGGAGCGACTGCCGCGCGTCGCGCGTACCGCGGGCGCGCTGTTCGGCCGCGCGCAGCGCTATATCAACGACGTCAAGGCGGAAGTCACGCGCGAGATCGAGCTCGACGAGCTGCGCCGCATGAAGACCGAGTTCGAGTCGGCTGCGCAGAACGTCGAGAAGACGGTTCACGACAACCTGCGCAAGCACGAAACCGAGCTGAACGACGCCTGGAACGCGGGCACTTCGGTTTCGCCGAGTATCGCGGGCGGAGCCGATCCGGCTAGCCTGGAAGGCATGGCCGCGGATCAGACAGGCGAGGCTTCGGTGCAGTCCGGCTGGCGCTCCGGCAACGCTGGCGCACAGAAGCGCAAGAACTGGCGCGTGAAGCAGAGCGCGGCGCCCGTCTGGTACAAGCGCGCCACGTTGCGCCGCACACGCGTGCAATCGGGCGCGGCACGCGTCGCGCAGCACACGCCGGCCAGCCTGCGCCGGCCCACACGCTTCTTCTAACGCCGTGCGACGCTTTCGCGTGGGTCCGCATTGGTGCACGTCAAGCACCTTGAGCACGTACATTTTCAACCGAGGGCCGGTGTGAGCGACGCCCAGCAAAAGCAGGAAGAAGGCTCCGAAGAGACCTTCATCTCCCATCTCGTCGAACTGCGCGACCGCATCATCCGCGCGGGCATTTCCGTGATCGTCGTGTTCGTCGGGCTCGTGTACTGGGCGCCCGACATCTTCCGTCTGCTCGCGCGCCCGCTCATGCAGAACCTGCCGCGCGACGGCAAGATGATCGTCACCGACGTGACCGGCTCGTTCTTCGTACCGATGAAGGTCACGATGCTCGTGGCCTTCGTGATCGCGCTGCCGTTCGTGCTCTACCAGATCTGGGCATTTGTTGCGCCTGGGCTCTATCAGCACGAGAAGAAGCTGGTCGTGCCGCTCGTGGCGAGCAGCTACGCGCTCTTTCTGTGCGGCATGGCATTCGCGTATTTCGTGGTGTTCCCGACGATCTTCCGCGTGATGGCGCACTACAACGCGCCGCTCGGCGCGGAGATGACGACCGACATCGACAACTACCTGAGTTTCGTGCTCACCATGTTTATCGCGTTCGGCGTGACTTTCGAGGTGCCGATCGTCGTGGTGCTGCTCGTGCGCATGGGCGTGCTGACGGTGAAGAAGCTCAAGGAGATCCGGCCTTACGTGATCGTCGGCGCGTTCATCGTCGCGGCCGTCGTGACGCCGCCCGACGTGTTCTCGCAGCTCATCCTCGCGCTGCCGCTCATCGTGCTCTACGA
Source organism: Paraburkholderia sp. (assembly GCF_035501035.1). Taxonomy (GTDB): domain Bacteria; phylum Pseudomonadota; class Gammaproteobacteria; order Burkholderiales; family Burkholderiaceae; genus Paraburkholderia. The sequence goes on along the minus strand of NZ_DATJWR010000409.1, from coordinate 5,482 downwards.
GGCGGGCATCATCGCGGCGCGCATCTTCGTGGGCACGGGGGAGAAGAAGGCCGCGGACGAGAGTCAGGCACCCAGCTGAAGCGCTGGCGGGAGCAGGAAAGCAAAAGGCCGCGAACCCAGGTTCGCGGCCTTTTGCTTTCCGGTGCGAACTTGCGGGCGGCAATCCCGCCCGCCGGCTCGTCAACCTCCGTCGTCGCCTTCGCCGTCTTCCTGCGCTGGCTGCTTCGGCGGTGGCGGGCGCTTGCCGATCAGCACGCTGAGATCCATGTCCTTGTTCTTGCGCACGAGGTGTATTGTCGCGTCGGTGCCCGGCTTGATCTGCGCGATTACGTTCAATAGGCGCGTGGTGTCGGTGATGGCTTCGCCGTTCACCGAAGTCAGGACGTCGCCCGGCTTGATGCCGGCCTTGTCGGCGGGGCCTCCCTGAAGCACGCCCGCGACGATCGCGCCCGACTTCTCTTTCAGCCCGAACGAATCGGCGATTTCCGGCGTCACGTCCTGCGGCTCCACGCCGATCCAGCCGCGCGTGACCGAGCCCGTGGTGATGATGCTCTCCAGCACGCTGCGCGCGGTCGAAACGGGAATGGCGAAGCCGATGCCGAGCGAGCCGCCCGAACGCGAATAGATGGCCGTGTTGATGCCGAGCAGGTTGCCGTTCACGTCGACGAGCGCGCCGCCCGAGTTGCCGGGGTTGATCGGCGCGTCGGTCTGGATGAAGTTCTCGAACGTGTTGATGCCGAGGTGATTGCGGCCGAGTGCGCTGATGATGCCCATCGTGACCGTCTGGCCCACGCCGAACGGATTGCCGATGGCGAGCACGACATCGCCCACGCGAGCCTGATCCATGCGGCCTAGCGTGATGGCAGGCAGGCTCGGCAGGTTGATCTTTAGCACCGCGAGATCGGTCTCCGGATCGATGCCGATCACCTTCGCGTTGGTGGTGCGGCCGTCGGAGAGCGCGATTTCGATCTGGTCCGCGCCGTCGATTACGTGCTGGTTCGTTAGAATGTAACCGTCCGGACTGACAATGACGCCCGAGCCGAGGTTGGCGGCAGGCTGCTCCTGCTGCTTGTGATTCTTGTTGCGATCGCCGAAGAAGTAACGAAAGAGCGGGTCGTTCTGGCGGGGATCGGGCGGCAGCGACCCGTCCTTGCTCGAGAACACATTGACGACCGCGGGCATCGCCTTCGTGGCGGCGTCCGCATAGGAGCCCTCGGCGTGGCCTCTGCCGATGCCCGGTGCCACTTCCCTGAGTGCGACGATCGGCTCGGCGAGCTGCTTGCCGAACTGCCCCTGGTGCTGCAGCCACTGGGGCTTGAGCGTCGCGACGATGAACATCAACGCCAGCAGGACCGTCACCGCCTGGGCGAAGAACAGCCAAAAGCGTCTAAGCATCTGAAGATTAGAGGATTATATGGATCGGATCGAACTTGAATTGTATCTGAACAATCTTCTCGAATCCGCGCGGTTCAAGGACTACTGCCCGAACGGCCTGCAGGTGGAAGGCCGGCGGCGCGTGGAGAAGATCGCCACCGGCGTGACCGCTTCGCTCGCGTTCCTGGAAGCCGCGCTCGAGTGGGGCGCCGACGCCGTGCTCGTTCACCACGGCTACTTCTGGAAGAACGAGGCGCCGCCGATCACGGGGCGCAAGTACCGGCGCCTCAAGGCCTTGCTCGCGAACGATCTCAATCTCTTCGCCTATCACCTGCCGCTCGACAGCCATCCGGAGTTCGGCAACAACGCGCAGTTGGGCGCCAAACTGGGCTGGATCGGCGAGAAACGCTTCGGCGAGCAGGATCTCGGCTGGATGACCACGCTGCCTATGCCGATCACGCTCGCGCATTTTTCCGCCCAGGTCGAGCAGACGCTCGGCCGCGCGCCGCTCGTGCTCGGCGACCCGGACTGGGAGCTGCGCCACGTGGCCTGGTGCACGGGCGCGGCGCAAAGCCTCTTCGACGCCGCAATCGACGCCGGCGCCGACGTCTTCCTCACCGGCGAGATTTCCGAGCCGATCACTCACACCAGCGCCGAAAGCGGCGTGGCGTTCCTCGCGGCGGGTCACCACGCGACCGAGCGATTCGGCGTTCAGGCGCTCGGCGCGCACCTTTCCGAGGCGTTCGACATCGAGCATCTTTTCATCGACATCCACAATCCCGTTTGACTGCGTTTCAGGCCCGCTTTTCGCGCGCCCCGATATCGCGCATGGCGCAGCGGGGATGGTGGGAATTGTCGTCGTGCAGCATCATTTTATTCGTGAGGCATTTACAAACGGAAAAGAAAGTGGCCCTCTTTTCTGCGGGAAAACCCCGAGATATCAAGGACTTCGGATGCTTTTTAGAGATCGCCCCTTGTAAATGCCAACTCCATTCGCGCAAACTAGCGTTCGGCAGCACCGCGGGTAAGCTGGCGTGACGGATAAATCCAACTCAGAAGTGGGGCGATGTGATGCGAGACAACGAGAATGACCGCGTCGATGGCAGCCGCCGAACCTGGCTGATTGCGACGTCCGTAGCAGGTGGCATAGGAGGCGTAGCCACTGTCGTACCCTTCGTAGGTTCATTTGCACCATCCGAGAAAGCCCGCGCCGCCGGCGCGCCCGTCGAAGCCGATATCACGAATCTGCAGCCCGGTTCGCTCATGACCGTGGCCTGGCGCGGCAAGCCAGTGTGGATCCTGAATCGCACCGACCGCATGATGGCCGACGTCAAGAAGGCCGATCCCGATCTGGCCGACCCCAACTCCGAGCATCCGTTTTCCATGCCGATGCCGGAGTACTGCATGAACGAGTTCCGCTCGCGCGTCGAGCATCAGAACATCCTCGTGGCCGTGGCCGTCTGCACGCATCTGGGCTGCACGCCGACGCCGCGTTTCCAGGAAGGCCCGCAGCCTAACCTGCCCGACAGCTGGCCGGGCGGCTTCCTGTGCCCGTGCCACGGTTCCACCTACGATCTCTCCGGCCGTGTCTTCAAGAACAAGCCGGCGCCGCAAAACCTCGACATTCCCCGGTACATGTTCGTGTCCCCGACGCAGATCGTGATCGGCAGGGACGAAAAAGGAGAAGCGTGATGGCGACGGGAACCGAAAAAGAGGTGAACACCACGGGCGCTTCTTCTGGCGCTTCTGCTGGATTAGTCGGCTGGATCGACAAGCGCTTTCCGATGACCGCGACCTGGCGCGCGCATGCTTCCGAGTACTACGCGCCGAAGAACTTCAACTTCTGGTACTTCTTCGGCTCGCTTGCGCTGCTCGTGCTGGTGAACCAGATCGTCACCGGCATCTTCCTCACCATGAACTACAAGCCCGACTCGACGCTCGCGTTCGCGTCGGTCGAGTACATCATGCGCGAGGTGCCGTGGGGCTGGCTGATCCGCTACATGCACTCCACGGGCGCCTCGATGTTCTTCGTGGTCGTGTATCTGCACATGTTCCGGGGGCTCCTGTACGGCTCGTACCGCAAGCCGCGCGAGCTCGTCTGGATCTTCGGCTGCGCGATCTTCCTGTGCCTGATGGCCGAGGCGTTCTTCGGCTACCTGCTGCCATGGGGCCAGATGTCATTCTGGGGCGCGCAGGTCATCGTGAATCTGTTCTCGGCGATTCCGTTCATCGGGCCGGACCTCTCGCTGTGGATTCGCGGTGACTATGTGGTGTCGGACGTCACGCTCAACCGCTTCTTCGCGTTGCACGTGATCGCCATTCCGCTCGTGCTGATCGCGCTCGTGATCTGCCACATCGTCGCGCTGCACGAAGTGGGCTCGAACAACCCGGATGGGATCGAGATCAAGGAGAAGAAGGACGCGAACGGCATTCCGCTCGACGGCATTCCGTTCCATCCCTACTACTCGGTGCACGACTTCATGGGCGTGTGCATCTTCCTGATGATCTTCGCGGCGATCGTGTTCTTCGCGCCGGAAATGGGCGGCTACTTCCTCGAAGCGAACAACTTCATCCCGGCCAACCCGCTGCAAACGCCGCCCGAGATCGCGCCGGTCTGGTACTTCACGGCGTTCTACGCGATGCTGCGCGCGACCACCGACCCCTTCAAGATCGTGCTCATGATCGTGATCGCGCTGCTCGGTCTGCTTGCGCTCGTGCGTGCGCGCGGCAAGTGGCGCGCGGGGCTGCCCGTGCTGGCGGTGCTCGTGATCCTCGCCATGTACTTCACCGAGTCGAAGTTCTGGGGCGTCGTGGTGATGGGCACGGCGGTCATCTCGCTCTTCTTCCTGCCGTGGCTCGACCGCTCACCGGTGAAGTCGATCCGCTACCGGCCGTTCTTCCACAAGGTGTTCCTCGGCATCTTCGTGCTCGCGTTCCTGACGCTCGCTTTCCTTGGCACGAAGCCGCCGTCTCCGGCGGCGACGCTGATCGCCCAGATCTGCGCGCTCGTCTATTTCGCCTTCTTCCTCGGCATGCCGTTCTGGACGCGGCTTGGCACCTTCAAGCAGCCACCCGAACGCGTGCGATTCAAGCCCCATTAATCTTGAGCGAGGAAGACATGATCAGAAAATCTCTCTTTTCGACGCTCGCGAGGGCTGGCGTGCGCATCGGCATGGCTGCGCTGGCGCTTTCGTGCGCAATTGGGGTTGGATCCGTATCGGCGCAGGAGAACATTCCGCTCGACCGCGCTCCCGATAACGGCGAAAATCTTGCTTCGCTGCAACACGGCGCCCAATTGTTTGTAAACTATTGTCTGAATTGCCATAGTGCGAACTTGATGCGCTACAGCCGGTTGCAGGATCTGGGCATTCCGCAGAAGCAAATCGAAGATAATCTGCTGTTTACGACCGACAAGGTCGGCAACACGATGTCCATTGCAATGCGCCCTGACGACGCGAAAGCGTGGTTTGGCGTGGCGCCACCGGACCTTTCCGTGGAGGCACGGGCGAGGGGGCGCGACTGGCTGTACACGTACCTGCGCAGCTTCTACCGTGATGACACGCGCCCGACCGGCTGGAACAACCTGGTGTTCGAGAACGTGAGCATGCCGCACGTGCTGTGGCAGTTGCAGGGCATACGTACGGCGAAGTTCGAGGATGCGGTGGACGAGGAATCCGGGGAAAAAGTCCGTCGCTTCACGGGGTTCCAGCAGGTGACACCCGGCACGCTTTCGCCGGTGGATTATGATGCCGACGTGGCCGACCTGGTGGCATACCTCGGCTGGATGGCCGAACCGGAGCAGAAAACCCGCAAGCAGCTTGGTGTGTGGGTGCTCCTGTTCCTTGGCATCCTGAGCTTTTTTGCGTGGCGACTGAACGCCGCGTACTGGAAAGATATCAAATAGGCACGTCCTGACCGACGTGGGGCCGGTGCGACGAGAAGCCGTCTGACAGTTCAGGAACCGTCAGGCGGTTTTTTCGCCCGCTGGCCTTTTGGGTTTATTGAGGAAATGTAAATCATGATGGTTCTGTACTCCGGCACTACCTGCCCGTTCTCCCAGCGCTGCCGGCTGGTGTTGTTCGAAAAGGGCATGGACTTCGAAATCCGC
>NZ_DATJWR010000408.1:0-26813 GCF_035501035.1 Paraburkholderia sp. | reverse complement strand
CGATACTCCGCCGAAACAGGTTCGTTAGCCTACGGACCGACAGTTCGCCTCCGGTTACTCCCCACCCCGTCTCACGACGACGCAGTTACCTTCGGCTACGGAGCTGTGGCCAACTCCGGCAGGGACTTGCACCCTGCAAATGGCACGCCATCACGGGCGTACACTAAACCGCTTCCGCGGTAGAGGCTACGGTCCGACGCGACGGCAGTGTCGAGAAAGAAGAGTGCCTGTGGATTGCGCAAACAACCGGAACGACGGCATCCACACACGCAATGAGCTGTGACGGGATGGCATACAGCACCGGTGGTTGGCCATATGCGGTTCCGCGCCGATCGAAGCGCGGCACGGCGTGTCACGCACCGATGCTATCCTCAAACTCGAATAGTGCTCCCTCATGAGCCTCAAGCATGCTGCGTACATCGGGCAGCGCACGGCGAACCATCGGGCGCGCAGACCTCGGGAGATTCGAGCAGGCGAGCTCGATATCGCCGCTTCTGTGCTCGCCGAGCATCGCGAGCATCACGCACGCCTGCTGGATATCTTTCTGCGACTTGACCAACATGTTGGTGCGCAGGCGTGAAACGAGGATCTTGTGGATCGCGAAGCGTGCGGGGTCCGGCACGCGAACCGGCACCGCGCCGTGCCTTGAAAGCAGCGTGCCCATGTGGGACTGGCCGAGCAGGTAGGCGAGATAAGGCATGCCGCTCGCATGCGCACCGAGCTCTGGAACGGCGACGGTCGGAAATGTGTTGTCCTTCGAAGGCACAAGCAGATCGACGTGAAAACGCGTCCGACCCGCCTGCTTGAACGACGTGGACGGATCGCCCCTGTTGAACCCCGGCACCGGCACGAAGTCGATTCCCGTTTCTTTCAGGATTTCGAGCAGGCCGCCCGACGGCACACCCTGTAGCGCGAGCTGGCGGGCGCGCGCGATATCGATGTCCTCGGTCTCGTAGGCAAGCGCCTTGATGCCGAGGCTGTTGAGCAGAACCGCGTACGCGTGAGAGCCCACGAGCACCGCGCCGGCCTGGAAAAGTCCGTGATTGTGGAGGACCGCCATGGTCGCGTAGGTCTTGTTGTCGGCAATCTGAAAGCCGAGCTTCGCGAGTTCCCGGATGCGGCTGATGAGGTCTTTGGACTGCTCAATCTGAGCCATCACCGCAGCGACGCGCTCGTCGGCCGCCGGATCGCCCTTGGGTCCGCCAAGACTCTCCTGCTGCCGCTTGCCTTCCGCGTTCATGAACTGCCGGTAATAGTAGACAGCGTTCCCGCGATGGTGCTCGATGATCGTGCCCGGCGCGCCCACGAGAACCCGCCCCTGGCTGGCGGCCGCTTGCTCGACGTTCGCGTACTGGGAGCAAAATGCCTGGTCGTGTCGCTGGTAAAGAGGAAGTCCGTGCATGTCAGCGAATTGCAGTATTTTTTAGAATTTTACTGCAAAACGCGAGCTCATGATTGCAGTAATTTTATGAAAAATACTGCAATCTTCATCGGATCCCTCGGGACCACGAACCCCGCGCCTGTCTGATACGCCTGGCGATCGATACAAGGGCAGGCACAACTGCAGCCATCCTGGTGACGAAGGGGACCCGGTTCGGCCAGTTTGCATCGCTGGTGCATCTGCGCGACGGAGACAAGGCGTACTACGGTCAGGCGCTAAAAGTAGACACGGATTTGCGAAAGCGCTCGCGCCAATTCCCAAAGCGTCGGTTGCCCTGTGGTACCTAGCCCGAACCGCTCGTCGTCTTCTCCAGGATACAAGAAGCCGGTGTGCGTCTGCCCTTGAATGCAAAACGAGCGCAGCTTTGTGAAAGAGAACCGCGTTGTCACCCGGCGTGTCATCAGCGACACGCAGTGTACCGGCTCCGGTTGTTTGGACACGCTTTTTGCAGTTCAGGCGGCCAGCTTCATCAGCCGTTTCTGACGGGCTTCGAGGACCCAGCTTTTCAAGACTATCGGTGCCGATGTCCGATTGACCCGTATGCCGGGATCGCACTGAACCATCATTTCCGACAAACTCGTCCCAGATCAGCGATTCGACATGCAGTGCGGCGGATCGCGGGAAATTCGGCATGTGGATCAAAGGGGCGTCGGCGTCAACACTATCAAGGGCATCCGCAATCTGCATGCCCTTGTCTTCATGGTTTGGGCACAACGAAACGGCAGGAACCGGCTCCCCGCCGGGGTGAGTCAAACGCCTGATGCCCGGCCGCTGGCAAGGGCGGGGGCGCGTGGCCACGTTTCCAGCATCGGTCCCGGGAATATTGCCGCAGGAAAATCGGCGACGGCGCAATGCAGTTCGCGAAATGCCGGGCTCGTGGCAGTAGGGGTCAAAGGCAACGCCGAGGCGCTTGTCGGACTTGACCATCCAATGCGCGCTACAGGGCGGTCAAACGATTCAAAACGGCACACGCAGCTCTTTGATTGCCCCGTAGCTCGCGAAATATGCCCAACATTTAGGCACCTGCTCGGCGGGCGCTGAAAGTCCGACAGGCCCCTGGCGTGCCGCGAGGGCCGCAGCAGCCCGTTCTACCTCCTCACCTCTTCCACGCGGCAGGGCTTGCAGCGGGGTGAGCTTGCCAATGCACGATCGAGATGTAATACATCGAGTACTGCGCCGAATAGAAGCTCGATGATCCATACGGGTCGGCGGTGCCACTAATCAGGGGATCTTGCGGACTGTGCGTCGTCGACACTTCGCCATTCGCAAGCCGATAGCTGCCCAGCAGCCTGATCGATCCAGCTACGGCATCGCTTTGCGCAGACGTGTAGAACAAGGTGGGGGCTTCGATCGCGATGTCGCCGGACCAGACAGTGCGGTCGCGCTTGGCTCCATCGATCAACAGCGGCAGCGCGTTCGTATTCGCGGAAAAGTCGTTGAGTGCACTGGCTGTCTCCAGACTGTTGGCCTACAGCGAGGCGCCGCCGGCCGTGATCGCCAGGTTGCGGTAGGTGGGCTGGCTCGCGCGCACATTGAAGAATCCCGCGCTGCCGTAATTGGTCAGCAGTACCGATGACGCCCCGGAGGCGTCCAACCTGCCGAGACTCGCTCTGCGCGTTGCCCAGAAAACCGACGACACCGCGTTTCTGACCGTGCGGGCCGGCTACGACGCGGTGTGCGTGGATCGTGTCGAGGGCGGCTTCCCGATCAAGGTGCTGACTCTCGATGTCGGCGATCGCCGCCCGCTGGGTGCGGGCGCGAACGGCATGGCGCTGCTCTCGACATTGGCGGACGCCGACGTGGAACTGGTCGTGAAGAACAATTCCGAGCGGTTCAAGAACTATCCTGGACGCACGCCGTCGCGTGTGTTCGAGGAAGTCGAGGCCACACGCCGCCGTGGCTATGCGATCAACAATGGCGGCGTGATTCAGGGCATGTCGGCCGTGGCCGTGGCCGTAGTAAGCGCCACCGGCAAGCCTGCAATCGCCTCACTTGGGATTGCGGCGGTGACGGATCGCATGCAGCCCGAGCGGATCGACACGATCGCCGCCTGGCTGCGCTCGGAAGCGTCCGAGGTAAGCGCATGCGTAGCGAAGCTCACGGAGGGCCTGACCGATCAGGCTGCCGACCGGCTGCTCAACGACGTGACGCGCAGGCGGCGAGCTTTATAGCCTGGTTTGGGCGAAGGCGCGTGCGCAGAAGGCCGTCTGAATGCCGATACGCGCGATCGCCTGTGTCGCCGAGCCCAACTCGCCGTCGACTATACCCACGATCACCGCCTGCGCGCCGCTGTTCGCGCGCGGATAGACGCCCTGCGCGAAGACGAGCGGGCGCTTCGACAGCGAGTAGCTCAGTGCCGTGCGGACCTGATTCGCATGATTGTTCGAGAACGCCTCGTTGCCCTTCATGTACGTGCAGTTCGCGCCAAACGACAAGGCCACAGTGATGCGCCAGCTCGCGCCGGCTTCGGCCTGATAGACGTATGCACCACTCGCGCAGTTGCGCGCTGTCGTGTAGAGCGCGGCGCCGATCAGGTTGCGGAAGTCGTATTGCGCGCGCACGCCCCAGTTGCGGATCGGCACGAGCGGATCGGCGCTCGCCGCGCCGCCGTACTTGACCTCGGTGTACGCCACGCCGATGCCGAGCGGACCCGTCTCGTAGTTGAGCCCGAAACTGTTCGCGCTGCCAAACGAACCGATGACCTGCGATGAGCAAACTGAAAAATCGGGAGAGCTGTTCGGTGGACGCCATTTTGATCGAGAGATCATCACTTCGGGCAGATGGCCTTCCTGCAATTGTTCGCGCGCCTGCCCGAAGAACGCGAACTGCGACTTCGGCTGCGCCAGCAGGAGGCCAGGGGCGCCGCACACACGGCGATATGCACAATGGTCAGGGTCAGCATTGCTGCCACGCACCCCGCCATGTCCGCTACTCAGGTGTCATGCCCGGCGTCGCGCCGGCGAGGAAGTCGCCAGCAGGCTCCTGGAAGCGGGGAGCGTCCATCAGGAAGATCGGCGGATAACGAACAACTGGTTGCCAGTTTCGATGCCGCAGACTTTCAGAAAGTCTTTCGAAATGCCGTAAACAAGTGCGCGTGGATGACGCTCGTGTAACAATCGGTACCTTAAATTTTTGATCAAAACTACGTAGAGGATGTTCACCTCATGTCGAGCTTACGTTTGCATTTCTGGTCGATAACGGGGACTGTGATTGCATTTATTGTGTCGTTATGGATCAACCAGGAGGTGTTTTCACATACCTCATTTGTACGGGGCATCAACTGGGTATATCTTCCGTCCGGCATACGGCTCCTTAGCACTTTGCTGGTCGGTGTCGATGGTTTTCTGGGATTGCTGGCTGCAGGTCTGCTCGTCGATTTTCTGTATTGGTTTCCACACGACCCGGTACGTGCGGTCGCGGGAGCTGTCCTCGGGTCGTTGGCGCCCTATCTGGTCTACCGGCTCGCACTGGAGTATTACGAATTGCGCGCGGCGCTAACGAATCTGACGCCGAAGCGACTTCTTGCTCTCGCCGTCGCCTATTCGGTAGCGAATCCGCTGTTTCATCACCTGTGGTTTGCGCTGACTGGTGCGACGATAAACTGGTTCGAGAGCCTCTTCAGCATGTTTGTAGGCGATCTCACTGGCGCGCTGATCATGCTGTATGCGATGAAGGGCATTTTGACCTTGTTGCCACAAGGGCCCGGCAACTCCCGCATTTCGAACGGCATGTTCCGCATTCAAGTGGCGTTGAACAGCGCTTATAACAACCAGTCCGCACGCCAGGCTGCGTGAGAGGAGAACGGCCTCAGCGGCAGCAATTTCCGGCGGACGGCTCGAAGGCGGACGGACGCGCGCCCGGATCAGACTATCTCATGAACCGTCGCTAACGGCGCGACAGAGAACGGGTTTGAAGGTCGGAGCGGCGCCCGCGCTTACACAGGCGGCCGCCGTTCGTGCATGTGCCGGGGATGAACCGGCCTTCGCCGCGATCGGCCAGGAGGCACCGCTCCAGCCTGCTTGCGTCCCCCCTATTTCGCGCACCGCCGATGTGCCGAACGCTCAAATCGAACGGGTGGTCGACTACACAGACACGGAGCTCCGCGCCGCCTTTGACAGGCTCGGGCTCCTCGATGACTGGCCATTCTGATCACTATTTTCGTTTAACTCCCCCGCGGCGGACAGATTCGCAGTTGCGATCGATTTTCGGTTTAGCGTAAGCGGCTCCCCCTGCGCCCCCTAAAGTTTCATCAAAATCTGTCGTTACCCCACTAGCGGCTGAGCGTGTGTTGCTTTGGCTACATCGCTATATTTTTTATAGCGTTTTGATCAAGTCAACACGGAGCTTCCGCATACCGGGTCACGACTATGTCGACCCAACCGATGTCGAATAACGCCTCACAACATGACAACTTTGGACATTGCAGCTCGCATTCACGCCAGATTCGCATCACGCGTAGTGCACACGACTGGCGCGGCGCTACGCCGCCTGGTCTGCAGCGCCGGAATCGGCGCTGCGGTTTTTGCATCGCATAGTGCAATCGCAGCTCCGGAAGGCACGATCTACTTTGCGGGTGTCGCCTATACGAGCAACGACTCGGACATCGCGCGCAGCTACCCGCATCTTTCGATAGAACTGACCGGTAACGGCGCGGTAGCGCTGAACAGCCGGATCAGAAGCCTGATCCAAGGGCAGACACTGCCCGAATCGATCGCTTTCGACTCTCTCGGTTCGATCAATGATGCATCGAAAGCCACCGCATTGGCGTTGGCGCTCGACGGGGAAACGACCTCGGTCGAACACATAGGGAATGTCTACAAGCTGCGCACGGAGATTTCCGGCGAAGCGCTGTTCTTCGACTTCAAGGAAAAGCAGGTACTGGGCGGCTTTCCGTTCACTATCGACTACATCGACGTCAGCTCGACGCCGCCAGGCGATGCGGACATTCGAAAGGCGTTTCACGAAATGATCGTCGGCGCGCCGAACAGGCACGACGTGGCCAGCGAATTCGTCAAGGTACTGGAACGCTCGCAAGTGCCCAATGCAGCCAACAAACATCTGCGCGTAACCGTTTCGACACTTGGCCCGAAGGCTGTCGAATACATTCAACAAGTTGCCCCGCAGTTGGACCAGGCGGCTTTCACGCAAGAGGTTGCAAGGGAGTTTGGCGAGTACCTGGGCGCCAATCAGCAGCTCTCCATTCTTCCTTATGGCAGCAATCAGGCCATCGGCAAATCAATGGCCGCCCGATTCATCGAGGGCGACGCAGTCAGTCTGAAGATACCGGACGCAGACTATGAAATTCATCTGAACGTGGCCGGCTTCAAGAAATTCGAGCAGTCCCGCTCCAACGTTGATGCACTGCTTTTGTATGGCGCTTTCGTCGACGTGGACGTACTCGAACCGCTCTCACAAAAAGTCTACTTCTCGCAGCGGATCAAGCAGGGCGAGTCCAAGACGATTCCCTTGACGCAGGCATCAGTGGACGACTGGTCTCTTTCAACGGACACGCTGCTTAGTCTGTTCGACAACTTCACCAAGGCCATGTCCAACTCCCGGAGTGCCTGGTTGAATTCAGGACTGCCGGATAACCGGCAGGCTCGCGATCAATTTTCATCTCTCGAGGAACTAGTCAAGTCATGTCGATGAAACCGTGGATCAGCAGCGCGCTTGCGGCTGGATTGTGCATCAGCACCTTCTCCGCTTGGTCCGGAACTGTTTCCGAAAAAGGAATGGGCAGCGTCACCTATACAGGCTGGTCGCTGAGCGCATCCGACCGGCAGGAAGCCATCAAGAAGGCCGAAGTGAATGCGCTTGAGCGATACATTGCCGATGCCGATGCAGCGAAGTCGCGCATTTTCGACGCGAAGAAGGACAGCATCGTCTCGCACATCGACGATTACATTCTGGGAAGCACGACGCTGAACGAGCAGCAGGACAAGGACGCCAAAACGTATAGCGTCGTGATACGCGCCGACGTCAACAGCAACAAGCTGATGAATGACCTCGGAACGGGCTCGACGTCGGCGGCGGACGCGTCGGCGAGCGGCCATGGCAGCATGACGTTCCTGTTCCTCGCGCGAAGCCAGAGCAGCGTGCAAAGCTTCGACGACCGTGTCACGAAGCGTGCCGACACGGACAGCAACTTCTCCCAGCGCACAAGCGAGGGAGAGTCGATTCACGCAGGCAATATCGGCACGTCCGACAGCAAAAGCGTTCATACCAGCGCTAGCGTGACGACAGGCGGAAGCACCCTTCGCCAGGCCGACAAGGTGAACTGGAGCGTCAGTAACGCCAGCGAGGTCGACAGCCAAATGACGGGCGTCTTTTCGGACGCCGGTTACAACGTGGTCGAGGCCGATCAAGTCGAAGGCGCGAGCGGCGGACTTGTCAACATCGCGCGCATCCGAACCGCCTATAGCCACGGAAATGACCTGCCCTCCAACGTGATGTACGACACCACGCAAGGCGCTCAGCGCGCCGGCGTGAACTACCTCGCGCTTGGGACACTGGATGTGGGCATGGCCGACCGCGATCCCGTCAGCGGCAACATGCGGGTGTTTGTGGTCGTCACCGGCAAGGTGCTCGATGTCCAGGGCCGCTTCGCGCGCACGCTGAGCTCCATTGGCCCGATTCAGTACGCCGGGCTCGGACCGGACGCTTCGGTCGCACGGATCAACGCGCTCAAGGAGGCTGCGGATCAGACCGCGCATCAAATGATCGACCAGCTAAGCAGCAAAGGCATTCACTAACCATTCGTTTCAGTCACCACTCAATAGGGAAACAATCATGAAACCGGTCAAGGCGCTCGTTATCGCCAATGTCGTGGCAGGCCTCTTCGCAACCACTTCGGCATACGCGTTCAGTCTTTCTTCCGTTTCTTCCGCGATCGGCGGTTCGTCGTCGAGCGGTTCGTCGTCCGATGCGGCGACCGACAACCTCGCGTCGCAGGATGCTCTGGTGAAAGCCTTCGTGGCATCCGAGATCGAGGTGCTCACGGCCCAATCGCTGCTGGAAAAGGCGTACGGCCTGAAAGATGACGCTGCAGCTTGCGACGCCCAGGTGAAGAGTCTGCAAAGCGACGGCGTCGATTCCGATACGATCAAAAAGACTGTCGATTTGTCGAACAAGGCGAATGCAGTGATTGCCGAACGGCAGAGCAAGGGCGCCTCGCTCTCTGATGAAGAGAAGCAATACTACATTCAGAGCCTTCCGCACTTCGCGAAGGGGATCATCGGGACGCATGACGTGGTGAGCAAGGCCGCCACGTTCACTGCCGGTCTCAAGAATGCAGGCTCGAACGTCGGTAGCCTGCTGTCCATCGGGACGTCGAAGCTCAAGTCGGGCTTGTTCATCGCCGAGTCCACGCCGGCCTACTCGAAGAATCTTTTTGATGTCTTCCGCAAGACCGTGACCATCGGCCAGAGCAATGGCGTGAAGGTGCCCGCCGACGCGACTTCCGCCCTCGGCGGCCTCGACGGTTGAACGAGGTATCCCCCGCGTTGCGGGGGAATACTTTTTCCACGAATATCCATGATATCTCCTTCGATCAAAGTCACTTGCGGCGTTCTGGCAGCCGCCATTTCGCTCGCGGCCTGCCAGAAAAAAGCAGCCGACAACGAAGCGGCCTCCGCGCCGGCTGCTTCGGCCGTGCAGCAAGCCGCTGCCACCCCGGCGTCTGCGCCGCTCAGAGCCAAGCCGGACTTCGGCGGCGTGACGACCCAACACGTTGAAGTCGCAGCTACCGGCCCAACGCTGGAAGCGGCCGTCAACAACGCGATCCGGCTCGCCATCGAGCAGACCAACGGCAAGCGTATCGACGCCGCCTCGTTGCAGATCGGCACCGGCGCTTCCGCGAACGGGGCCAACGTTTCGTCCCCGGGTTTCGCTGAAGCCGTTGCAACCGCCACTTCGGGTGCCGTGTCGCATTTCCAGATCCTTTCGCAACGGCAGATCAGCACGCCGACCAGCACGGATGAGGAAAGCCTGAAGGCATCGCAAGGCGAAAGCTGGAACAAAGGCGACGTGAATGCATCGAGTTCATCCAAAACTTCGGTCGCCCAGCAAGCCGAATTTTCGGGCAGCAACGATTCCACCCGCGTGGATGCAAGCGCGTCCGGCGATGCATCGGCGAGCAAGTCCGACAAACTGAAGGGCTCCTGGGATCAGCACCAAGGCGCCCAACAGGTCGACTACGACAAAAAACACGTTGACTACGTTACCCAATGGGAAGTCCGCATCGGCGCCGATGTGGCAACCTATCGGGAATCCGAGGCAGCGAAGCTGACGAGAGTGGTCGTCGCGCAGCCACAGGTTCATGAGGCAACATACCAGGTTGGCGACAGTGTCATCCCGTCCGACACCATCGCAGCCGAAGTGCAGTCGAAGATTTCCGAAGCACTGACGCAAACGCATCGCTTTACCGTGCTGGATCGTAATGCGGATGCCGAGATCAATGCGGAAATCAGCCGGATTCAGGCGGGCAATACTACGCCGGCCGACACGGCGCGGCTGGGCCAGCAATTGGCAGCCGATCTGATCGTTATCCCCACCATCAATCGCTTCGAATACGTTCGCCACGAGCATAAGCTCGAAATGGCCGATCGTACGCTGGTGAGTTATTCCGGTGGCGGCGAAGTTGCGTTCCGCGTCGTCAATGCGGTCACCGGGCAAATGGTGATGTCGCAGTCGTTCAAGTATGAGTTTCCGTCCGCGGCGCCGACAACGCTTGGTGTGTCGGTCGAAGGCAAGAAACTCGCCTCCGGGATGATGGATTCGATGGATCACAGCATTGTCGCTTCGATCCTGCAGAGCAGCTACCCGCTGTCGGTCGTCCAGGTGCAGGGAAAGAACGTCGTCATCAATCAGGGCGGCGACGCCGTGCAGGAAGGCGCGACCTATCAGGCTGTGTCGCTCGGCAAGCCGATCATCGACCCACAGTCGGGGCAATCGTTGGGGCCGACGGAAACGCCTTGTTGCAGCGTGCAGATCGATCGCGTGAGCGCCAACCTGTCCTACGGTCACATCGTCGAAGACGGTATTCAGATTCCTGCTCCGTTCACGCCAGGCAGCATGGAGCTGCGCGCCCAGGTAGCTGCAACGGCACCGAAAGAGGCAAGCGCGCCGGGAAGCACGCGTGTTGTCGCGCTCCATGTCAAAAAACGGCATGCGTCGGAAAGCGGCAATACGTCCTCGAACGACGATTCGAATTGGTAATCTGAGCAGGCTCTAGGGAATGTCGGCTCGGCCGACATTCCTTGTAGCGGATGCTTTCCGCTACAACGCTTGCTAACACGGCACGTTAACGTTATATTTTATATAACAATGAACCTGAGAGAAATCGTTGGTGTGGGCGAGACTGTTCTGCCCGACCAGTTGACCCCGTTGCACCAACCGGCCGGTCGCGTTCCCGGCCCGTGGCTCGCGTGCTATCCGTTCTTTCAGGACGAATTGCGCTGCGGCGAGACCACGTTCGGGGCATTACCCGAAAGCGCGAGACAGTTGGCCCTCAGTCGTACGACCATCGATGTAGCCGAGCAAGCCGCCGCATCAAATATTCTCGACAGGGTCTGCGTGTCTTTCATCGAACTTCCGACCCATTCCGTGGACGAGATCGTCCAGAGTTATCTGGGTAATCAGGAAGCGAACGGACACGCGCGAGGAGACCACCACACCACCTTGCGCGAAAGCCTCGCGCCGCAATCTCGGATGACCGACTACCCGGGGATTGCAAGGGGGCCCTGCCTGCTTCGCCCCGGGCGTCACATATTCCTCGATGGCTGGATGCGATTCCTGTCGTATCGTTCGCGTGGCGATCGGACAATCCCGCTGCTCGCGATTGACTGGCTGGACTTCCATCATCGGTTGAGCGGGTTGCTGCAAGACGCTGCCAGGACGACGACTATACCGACTGCTGCCTCACCATCGTTCAATTGACCGGCCGACTCGGTCTCGGAAGCAGCGCGAGAATGGCCTTCACGACATACAACATGATGAGCGCACCGGTAAGATCGCCCGCGCACATCATGAGAAAGCTTTCGACGAGGTTGTGCGTGTTCCCTTGCAGCGCGAACCAGATGTGATGCAGCAGCGGATTCGAAATCGAATACGCGAGCGCCAGTACGAGCAGCCGCTTCGGTGTGAGATTCGTCAAGGAGGCATGCAATCCATACCACTCTCTTGCTAGGCGGTAGACCGCATAGGGTGCGACCGTTGCGATAATACCGCCGGCAAATGAGCGGACCGGGTCATGCGGAAAAAAGTAGAAGAAGTCAACAAGCCAGCTCGCAATCAGCAGGCCAATCGCACCGTCTCCACCAAAGAGCAAGGTGCTCAGAAGTCTGACGCCTGATGGCAAATAGATCCAGTTCACCCCGCGCACAAATTCAGTGTGCGTGAACACCTCTTGATTAATCCAGAGAGAAAGGATGAACGCGACAGCCGTACCCACCACTAACAAAAAATGTAAACGTAAGCTAGACATTAGCGAAAATGAAATTGGGTTTGAAAATGTGAGGAAGTCTTGCACCTGAAATGAGCTCATGACACGTCCAGCCGATACCTATCTTCGTTTTTTGCAGCTGATCGAAGCGCAGCCTGGTCCGCCTGAGTTGGCCCCGCTCGATCCACTTGAAAAAAAGATTCTCGAAGTCGTCGCACGCGCATTCCAGAACAAGGACCGCTTGTCCGTCAAAGACATGATGGGTCACAGTGAACTCGGTTCGCCGGCAACACTTCACACGCGCGTTGCATCTATGTGCGCCAAGGGATGGATTGCCCTCAACGACACGGAAGACGTACGACGCAAGCAAATCGATCTCACGTCTGAGGCCCTGCTATACTTCGAAAAATTGTCCGAATCCGTGCTTCAAGCCATGAAGCCAGCGTCCTCCCATTCGTTTTAATTGGCCGCGCCATCGCTCGCGCGTCGTTGAGCGAGCGCCATCCTATGCGGTGCGCGAACCATGAAACGTCCAGCCGACATCTATCTCCGATTCCTGCAACTGACCGAAGCACTCCGTGGCCTGCCCACACTGCCTACGCTCGATCCGCTCGAAGAGAAAATCCTCGAATTCGTCGCGCGTATAACGCAGAAGAATGAGCGGCTTTCGGTTCGGGATATGATGGCTCGCAGCGAGTTCGGCTCGCCCGCCACACTCCATGCCCGCATCACGTCGATGCGCGAAAAAGGCTGGCTCACGCTGGGCGACACGGAAGACTCGCGCCGCAAACAGATCGAACTCACGCCTGCCGCCCTCAAGCATTTCGACAAGCTCGCCGAAGCGCTTGCGAAAGCCGCAAAGGGGGCCTAAACCTCCGCAATATTTCGTTTGAACCGACAAGTCCGATTGTCGGATTTGTCCACGCCCACATCAGCAGTTAGAAGAAGTTTCGCAGGCCAAGAGCGATTCCTGTCTGGTTGCTGCGTCCTGGCAACTCAACTTCCGCACCACCGCTCACCTTGTTGAAGTCGACGGTGCCGTATACTTCGGTGCGCTTCGACAGTGAGTATTCCGCTAGCGCGACGACTGTGTAGCGATTGCCACTCGCCAGTGCGCCGACTGTGGTCGTCGCATTTCGCATGTGATCGTAGTAGAACGCGCCGGTCAACAACAGTGGACCGATGGCCTTCCACGATACCCCGGCAAACGGTCCATCGTCGGTGCGATCCGTGTTCTTCAACTGGCTGATGTCGGGAATCGGCTGTTCGGCGAGCGACGCATCGACGATGCCAGTATTGTCGCGCGAGCGCATGTAGCCTGCGTAGATTTTCGTGTCGCCGTACGTATAGGCCAGATTCGCATGAAAGAGCGTCTGCTTGTTGTTCGAGTTGTCGCTCACCTGCTGCATGCCGCCCCCCACATTCAGCGGGCCGTGCGCATACGACGCAAGCAGGGCATACATGGTGCCCGCGCCGAGATGGCCAGGAATCTGGCCTGAGAAGCCACCTGCACCCGTTGACTCGTAGTTGCTCCCGAACGAATAAAACGCGCCGACGTATACGTCCCGAAACTCGCCAGCGTATTTGATCGCATTGTCTGCGGCGAGACTCGCACCTAGTGCATACGGCAACCACGAGTTTTCCGGATAGTTGGCGTATGTCAGCGGGTCATAGGTGCTGATGAGCTTGTCGAACAACGGCGTATTCTGGCGGCCGAAGGTCAGCGTACCGTACTGGCTGGCAAGGCCGACGTAAGCTTCGCTGTCGAAGAGCCGGCTCGAGTCGCCCAGACTGCCGTTCTGCGGGTTGAAATTGTTTTCGAATTCGAAGACTGCCTTCATGCCACTGCCAAGGTCTTCCGTGCCACGCAGCCCGAAGTGACTGTTGATGACTGCGCCGTTAGTCATGAACAGCCTGCCGTTGTTTTCCGCATCGTCATTCGTCAGATAGCGGATGCTGATGTCCGTCATGCCACCCAAAGTCACCGAACTCTGAGCCGACGCGTACTGATACACCAACGCAACCGTAATGCCACCAATAGTGGCGGCAATTCTGCTGTGTTTCAACTACCATCCCCGAATCGTTCTGTGGAAGCGTGGCTTCAATGCAGCCAGATATGTAGCACGGCCCCCCTGTAGCAGGGAGCGGCGATTCTAACTTGATGAGGTCCGGTTATCAGACCTGAACCGCGCCGGGTTTGTCGGAGACCGCCGAGTTTGGCGCTACGCCGCGCGAGCGGACAGCGCCAGGTTCCGATTGTAAGCCTCCTCTGCTTACTCGGTGCCACCGGTGCGGGGCGCCCTACAGCCTCCCTTTGAGGGTAAAGGGAGCTAGCAACGACTGCACATCGACGTATTGCCCCTGGAGCATAAGCAGTCTTGCGTGGAGGACCGTGTTTTCGAGAACCAGCTTGGCTGGTGCTCAACAGGTCAGCCGTCGAAAACCGGCAAATCTAGTTGTCGCCACCGGCGCATTGACTCAAGATTTTTGTTACCGAGCTAGGCTCGTTGCCTCAAGTATTTTGCTACCTGTCAGACGGCTGACGGGGACGACTTATGGCGAGGCGGCTCAGCATGACAACACGAAGGGAATTGACCGAAGCAGTCGGCGAGCGGTATCGCCGTTCTGACCGGACGGAGAAACGCCAGATCCTGGCCGAATTCATTGAATTGACGGGCTATCACCGCAAGCATGCGATCCGGGTGCTGTGCCGGGAGCCGCAGCCGCCAAGGGCGAAGCCAGGCCCGCAGCCACGCTATGACGGTGATCACGCTGTGGGAGGCTGCTGACCGGATCTGTGGCAAGCGGCTGAAGGCGCTCATCCCGACGCTGATCGACTCGATGACACGGCATGGCCATCTGTCGCTATCGAGGGACGTGCGCCAACGGCTGAACCAGATCAGCGCCGCTACCATTGACCGGCTGCTGCACGATGTGCGCGAACAGGCCTTCTCCGGCCAGCGCCGACGCGCTGGCGGAATCGGCAATGCGATTCGCCGAGCCGTGCCGGTCCGGACCTTCAACGACTGGAACGATCCGCTGCCCGGCTATCTCGAGATTGATTTCGTCGAGCATTGCGGTGGCACCAAGATCGACGGCGACTTCGCACACAGCCTGGTAATGACGGATATTGCGACAGGCTGGACTGAGTGCCTGGCCATGCCGCTTCGCAGCGGCTCATTCGTTCTGGAGAACATCGAGTGCGTCATCCCTGCGTTGCCGTTTCCGCTACGCGGCCTCGATTGTGACAACGATTCTGCCTTCATGAACGCAGCCGTCTTTGACTTCTGCAAGGCAACGGGTATCGAACTGACGCGCTCGCGTGCGTACAAGAAGAACGATCAGGCGTGGGTCGAGCAAAAGAACGGCGCCATCGTGCGCCGCCTCGCTGGCTATGGCAGGCTACGCGGCCTCGAAGCCACGGCAACCCTTGCCTCCCTTTATCAGGTGTCGCGTCTGTACATCAACTTCTTCCAGCCGTCCTTCAAGCTGAAATCGAAGACGCGTAACGGTGCGAAGGTAACGAAGCGCTATGAAACGCCCCTGACGCCGCTTGAGCGCGTCCTGCGTTCGGCGTCGGTGCCGGAGGCAACCAAACGCAGACTACGTACTCAGTTTCGTGCGCTCGATCCCGTGGATCTACTGCGTCGAATGCGCGAGGCTCAACAGCGCGTCGCCGAATGTAGCGCTTCCGGTGGAGTACCGACGGAGATCAGGAGAGCCAGCGAGGTGCCGCTCTCAGACTTTCTGGCAAGTCTTGGGACAGCCTGGCAGGCCGGCGAGATCCGCCCGACACATCGCCGAGAAGCGCGTGTCCCACATGACTGGCGCACTCGCGAGGACCCGTTCGAGCATACTTGGCCGAAGATACAGCAATGGCTCGAAACCGAGCCCGGCATCACGGCAAAGAAGCTGCATGAGCGTCTCATGGCGATGGCTCCCACCATGTATTCCAGCGCCCAGCTGCGCACCCTGCAGCGCCGTGTCAAGGCGTGGCGATCGAATAGAGCGAGGGAGTTGGTGATCCGAATACTCAGCGATGCGGACGCGGTGAAGGCTGACGCTGCTACGCAGCGTCAGCCTTCACCGCAAAAGCATTCAACCGTGACAATTACCCGGGAGTAACATCATCCCGTGAGGCAACACGCCGGCAGAAGTAATTGTCGCCGGACAGGGGTCCTGTGCTTCCACTTCCCGTAGCATTTCAACAAGCGTTTCCGTGCTCACTTCCATGGCGGCTCCACAACGTCGGTAAGGACCAGCATAGCTAGACTGCGTCATCCAGCAGTCTCAGACTACCGGTTCCAGACGCGGCCGTCCAGTCTGAATGGTGCGAAATTACGCCGTCGTCTTTAAGCCGCCGACTTACCCACGGGAGTTCGTACAGGCCCGCATCTCAACCGGCGCCGCGCGCGCAGGCCATGCATAAATTACTAAATTAACTTTCATCTGCGTGCTGTCAATACGACAGCGTGGTCCGCGTAAGCTGCATTCATCAATTTCCCCGACGGAGAATCCACCGTGAAAACTTCTCATCGTGCCGCTATCGCTAGCCTGTTGGCCGCCGCGCTCGGCGTCCCGGTCGTTTCGTATGCACAGGCCGATGCTCCCAAGACTCGCGCGCAGGTGCAAGCCGAACTGGTCCAGCTCGAAAACGCAGGGTACCACCTGGACGGCGGTGACGCCGCGACTTATCCGGCGAAACTGCAGGCCGCCGAAGCCAAGGTAGATGCGCAAGAACAGCAAGCCGCCACGAGTTACGGCGGTACGTCGAACGGAGCGTCGCAGGCTGGTGGCAGCCGCGTTTCAACTGCCGACTGGAACACGATGTATAACCACCCGTGATGCCCAACCACCTAAGGTGCAGTCACGCAGTTGCTGCGTGCGGGCTGCAGCAGAAAGACAGCCTTCTGCTGCTTCTGGTTTGCGTCGTCACGACAGGCGTTTTCGGACAAAGCAATTTTCCACTGCCGTAATGGGCGCTTCCGCCCATCGCGTGGGGCGCCGCCCGGCGTCAAAAGTTCCTCAACAACCTGAAGCAGCAAGAAGACAGCCGGCTTCGACATTTGCAAACCGGCCGTCGGACCGCGTAGACCATGGTGCGTGGTGCTGCACCATCCCGATGGTCGTCGTGGATAGACGGGTTCAAGAGTTACGAGGAGCTCGGGCGCTATGCTGGCATGACTGCTCACTGGGAGGAAGTCCATCACAAGCGGCTTCTCGCCGATGGCATGTTGATTCGGGGTAAGAGTTGCCGTCCTACGTAAGCGAGAAACTGCTTGGCTATATCTCTGGCTTCTCGGTGGTGGCGAGTCAGTTGAGTGGCTTTGAGTCGCCTAATATCCGCGAAGCCATCGCCAACAGGGAATACACGAACCATCAGACGCAGATGCAGAACGCGCAGCAGATCGTCGACTTTCTCAGCGGCAACGCGATCGGCGGCGGCGTTCCGGACAAGGAGACCACTGTCGGCTTCTACACCTGGATGAAGCGTGAGGTAAAAGCGCTCTACGCCAACTCGTTCCAGCTCGCCTTCGAGGTCGCCAAAAAGGCCGAGCGCGCGTTGCAGAATGAACTTGGCGATCCGTCGCTGAGCTACATCGGATTCAGCTATCTCGACGGCATTGAGGGGCTGCTGGCTGGCGAGAAGCTGCTGTTCGACGTGAAAACCATGGAGATGGCCTACCACGACCTGAACCAGCGCGAGTATGAGCTCACCAAGCATGTCAGTCTGCTGCAGGTTGCCCCACTCGCACTGGTCCAGCTCCGCGCCACCGGCTCCTGCCTTTTCACTCTCCCGGAGGAGCTATTCGACCTCGATGGGCCGGGCCATTATTTCCGGCGCATCAGGTCTATCGGCGTGACCCTGCCCTGCGTCGCCGGACCCTTCACCAGCGCGAACTGCACCCTTACCCTTCAAAAGAGCTCAATCCGGACTACGGCCGACCTCGGCACGGGATATAGCCGCGAAGACTTCAAGCGCTTCGGGGCACTCCGCGGTTTCCTCCATCGAGGCTTATTCGACGCCTGCCGACACGCGCGGAGGCACCGTCACATTCCTGTGGCCGATGGCAGGCATCGAATAACCCTTAACGGTTACCGACTCATGCGTAGCGCAAGCGCGCTGCGGCGGACCGGCTCATCGCCCCCGCCTAGGACGATCGACGCGCTGGTTGCTGGACGTCCAGTCAATCACGCGAACCGGCCGTTGCAGACGGACCGCAACCTACTGTCGCATTTCGTTTTTCGGGATTCGTTGACGTCACCCACGAAAACGCAATGCGTCCACGACTAACGAGAACGCCGGAGAAGGCTGTCGTCGACTCGGATAGTAGAGGTGGTATCCGGCAAATTTCGAGCACCAGTCTTCCAGCACGCGCACCAGCCGCCCGGCGCTGACATGAGCCATCACCTCGTCTTCTGGCAGCAGGGCGATGCCCAGGCCGACGAGCGACGCTTCCACTTGCGGCGGCGTGGTGTTGAAGACGAGGGGCCCGTCCACGCGCACGTTGACCTTGCGGCCGCGCCGTTCGAAGTCCCACACGTACAGGCCGCCGGAAGTCGGCATGCGCTGGTTGATGCAACGATGCTCCGTCAGGTCCCGGGGCTGCTTCGGCGCCGGGTGGGCTGCGAAATACCTGGGTGATGCGACCACCGCCATGCGCAGCGCTGGCCCGATCGCGACGGCGATCATGTCCTTGTCGATCGTGCTGCCAATACGCACGCCGGCATCGAAGCGGTCGGCCACGATGTCGCGGAACCCGTAGTTCACGTCGAATTCCACCGTGACGTCCGGGTAGTCCTGCAGCAACGGCGCGAGCCTCGGCAGCAGGATACTTTGCAGCACGTGATCGCCACAGGTAATGCGGACCGTGCCGGCCGGCTTGTCCCGCAGCTCTGTCAAGGCATCGAGCTCGGATTCGATCTCGTCGAAACGCCGCCCGATGGCCAGCATCAGGCGTTCACCGGCCGCCGTCGTCGACACGCTGCGCGTCGTCCGCGTCAGGAGGCGAATCTGCAGCCGCTCCTCCAGCCCGCGGATGGATTGGCTCAACGCCGATTGCGTAACTCCCAGACTCGCTGCGGCGCGCGTGAAGCTGCCCTCCCGCGCGACGGTCACGAACCCCAGCAGGTCGTTCAGGTTCCTCCTTGCCACGATCCCATCCTCCAATTCATTAGCCAGGCTACTAAATGCATTCAGGTTTCATTATCTAGTAGGGCACCCGGGTCGTCTCCATAATTTGAGACATGACTAAAGCTCCACCGACCCTCGCCCCCCAAGTCTGCAGCAAGCCGCTGCCAGCACAATCGCGTGTCGCCGCTGCTACCGGCGACCAACAACCGAGTCACTGGAGTGGCGTGTTCGCCATGGCCCTGTGCGTCTTTGCACTGATTGCATCGGAGTTCATGCCGGTCAGCCTGCTCACCCCGATCGCAACGGATTTGCGCGTAAGCGAGGGCGTGGCCGGTCAGGCGATCGCCGTGTCCGGCGCCTTCGCTGTCTTGACGAGCCTCCTGCTTCCGGCGCTGTCGTGGCGGATGGATCGCAAGACTATCCTGCTGTGTATGACCGCTTCCATGGCCGTGTCCGGCGCCCTGATCGCTTCGGCGCAGGGTCTTGTGATGTACATGATGGGCCGCGTCCTGATCGGGGTGTCCGTCGGCGGCTTCTGGTCCATATCCGCCGCTACGGCCATCCGGCTCGTGCCAGCGTCGAAGGTCCCGCGCGCGCTGGCAGTCTTCAACAGCGGCAATGCGCTCGCTACGGTCATCGCCGCACCGCTGGGCAGCTTCATTGGCTCGCTGGTCGGATGGCGCGGCGCCTTCTTCGGTCTCGTGCCCGTCGCAGTGCTCGTCTTTGCCTGGCAATGGGTGAGCCTGCCGTCGATGCGGGCAGACGCGCCAGCTCCCGGATCGCGCAACGCACTGCGTCTGCTGGCGGATCCGCTGGTGCTGCTGGGGATGGCTGCAGTCGGTCTTTTCTTCATGGGGCAGTTCGCGCTCTTCACCTATGTGCGCCCCTTCCTGGAAACGACGACGAACACCAACGCCTCGACCGTCTCGCTGGTACTGCTCACGATCGGGGTGGCAGGCTTCATTGGCACCGCCGTCATCGGCTGGTTCCTCTCCCGCAACCTGTATCGGACCCTGGTTGCCATCCCGCTCGCGATGGCCGCGGTGGCCGTGGCGCTGGTGCTGTTTGGAGAACAAACCGCCGCTGCTGTTGGGCTGCTGGCCGTGTGGGGGTTGCTCGCGACCGCGGCACCTGTCGGCTGGTGGAGCTGGCTGGCAACAACGCTGCCGGAAAGTGCGGAGGCAGGTGGCGGGCTGATGGTCGCTGTGGTCCAGCTGGCTATTGCACTGGGCTCGACGGTGGGAGGAGTGCTGTTCGATGTTAGCGGTTACGCGAGCACCTTCGGCTTCAGCACGCTCCTTTTGGTGTCTGCGGCGGCGCTAGCGTTAGCGACGGCTCGCAGCAGTCGCCGGGTAAAGTGAACGTCCAGCTGGAGAAGATCCCCTTCGACAGACTGGAAGGCTTGCTTCAGGCGCATCCGGAAGCAGGCGTGATATGGAGGAGCTGCAATGGAACTGAAACGCCCAGGAACGCAACCGTCCCGGTTGTTCAGCAAATTTCAGCAAAGCACTGCTCCGGCGGACACGGTGACGCCATTCTAAGGCAGCGCACCATCCGCCCCGAGCACGCGATAAACACACGGACTCAATTTCAATGTGCTTATTCGCGCGGACTTAACGCCCTCGCCCGCGTCCATGCGCCCCCCGTAGGCGTGGGTATCTCGTCGGCTGTGAGAGAAGGCGCTGCTACATCGGCGGCAGCGTGTGTGTGGCGCAGGGCTGACCATTCCGCATCGAGGCGTGAACCTTCTAGGCGGCACAGGCGTTTCGCGTCCTCAAGGTTGGACGTGCCGAGGGCTTTCGTTACTTCGGACTTGCCGAGGATGGAGACGAGATCTGAGGGTACGCGACGGCGAATGTAATACCGGGAACCGCGCTTGATGAGGTGGGTACACACGGCGTAATCATTGCTCGCTGTTGTAGCATCCACAGGGACACGGAGCCGCGCCACAAATGACTAGCGGGCCCGAAGGCCCGCCAGACAGGGAGAAATACTGGTCGGGGCGAGAGGATTTGAACCTCCGACCACCTGCACCCCATGCAAGAGCCATGTTCCGCACAAAGATGAAGTCCCGTGTCAACGCCCGCCCTCCAGTACCTTCAATGAGAGATTGCAGGAAGCCAGTCGAATGGCCGGGCTTTGCGCGCGTTCGAACAGCAATCATGCGGCAAATGCTTGTGATACCGCCGACGCCATTTGCCCGATGTTTTCCTGGCCTTTGCCGCAATACCTTCCCCAGTCTTCCATCATCTGGCGGCGCCGCTCAAGCTGGTCGCGGCGCCGGTATGCCGCCACCGTCTGCGAAGTGATGATGTGAGCCAAGGCTTCTTCCGCCAGCGAGTCCGGGTATTCCGTGCATTCTGCCACCCAGTCGCGGAACGTCGATCGGAAACCATGTACTGTGATCCCATGCCTTGACATGCGTCTCAGAAGAATAAGCATCGCCATGTTCGACAACGGGTGCCCTTCCTTGCAGCCCGGAAACAGATACCCGTATTTCGCCTTGGGAAGAGCACTGCGGACGATTTCGAGGGC
Organism: Paraburkholderia sp.; assembly: GCF_035501035.1. Lineage (GTDB taxonomy): Bacteria > Pseudomonadota > Gammaproteobacteria > Burkholderiales > Burkholderiaceae > Paraburkholderia. The sequence goes on along the minus strand of NZ_DATJWR010000408.1, from coordinate 5,261 downwards.
TCGCTCACAAAGCGGCACGCGAAGCGGACGACCACCTTTCGTACGATCGCCGGGAATTGTCCAGACACGGTTGTCCAGATCGAATTCCTCTGGCCGCGCAAAGCGCACCTCGTTCGTGCGAGTTGCCGTGAGGATGAGCAGGTGCAGGACCCGCGCTGCGCGCCGGGGACGTTGCTCCAGTTCGCGCACGAATCTCGGGATATCTTCCCAAGGCAACGCAGGATGATGCCTCACTTGCGACCGCTTCTTTGATCGCGGCAAGACGAGTTGCAAATGGTCAACGTACCGTGCCGGGTTGCTGCCGGTGCGATGGCCCAGCACAGTCTCGGCGTCGAGGATGGCCTTGATGCGGCCGCGCACGCGGCGCGCGGTCTCCGCCTTTTTCGTCCAGATCGGCTGGAGAATCCGCACGATCATCGCGGTATCGATGTCGCGCACCCGGACTTCGCCGATCACCGGATATGCGTATGTTCTGAGCGTGTTTCCCCATTGCTGGACGTGCTTGCGGTTTCGCCACTGAGGTTCCTGTGCGCGGATAAACGCTTCAGCTGCCTCACGAAATGTCACGTTGGCCTCCGACGAGATATCGAGCAACTGCCTACGCTGCTGTTCACGTCGCGCAAGGATGGGATCAATCAGGTCTTTGACCATGTCACGATATCCGGCGGCCAGTTTCCGCGCCTCGCCAAGCGAGACTCGCGAAAGCGGACCGAGGCCCATCTCCCGCACGCGCCCGTTAAGCTTGAAGCGAAACACCCACGAGCGCGCGCCACTGCCCGCGATCTGCATGTAGAGGCCGCCGCCGTCGGCGTAATGGCCTGGTGCCACCTCTTTGGCGACCCGAAGCGCGCTCAGCCGATGCAACTGTCGTCCTGCCATGTTGCCCTCCCTTCCTACCCACAAAACCCATGCCGCTACCCATACTTCGTGCGGAAATTGTGCGGGACATTACTGGAAGCAGCAAGCACGTCGTTACCCATAAACTTCTTTAAAATCAGCAACCTGGAGGATGTCTGCGGAAGATATTGGATTGCCCGGGAAGCCTTGCCGGGCGGAAGGCAGCCGGAGTCGAACCGACCCGGGAGCGGCTGACGCCCCCAACCGGGTTTGAAGCCCGGCCGTACCACCCGATACGAATGCCTTCCTTTGACCAACCACACTGCAATTGCAAGCACACACGCATGTGCCTACAACCATTCGCGCATCCGGCTATCGAGCCGTAACAGATGCCTGTCGCGCTGGAAGCGAGTATATCCAACGCGATCGAAGAACTCCAGAATCTGGATCGCGCGCTTGCGGCCCAATGCCGTGACGTCGCGAAACGCAGCAGCGCTCACGGCATCGCCCTGCTCCGCCGCGATCTGCGCAACGATACGCGCGAGCGTTTGCACCACGTCGCGCTCGTAAAAGAGATCGCGCACGACCTGGTAGACCATGCCGAGCCGCGCGAGCTTGCGCAGCAACGCACGTACCGTTTCTTCGGGCTGCCGAGTTTCGCGTGCGAGGTCTCGCACCCACGGAGGATCGAAACGCCCCTGCGCGATCAACGGCATCAGCCGCGCCGCGAGCGCTTCGTCTTCGGCATCGAGTTTCACCGCGTGCGAAGGCAGGTGCAACCACGGTCCGCTGCGCGCCACTGTTCCCTCGGCCACCAGCGCGTCGATTGCGGCACGCCACACGCTGTCGCTCACGAGCGGCGCCGCCATGCGCCACAAGCGGGCCGCGTCCGGGCCTTGCTCGTCGGGCGAGCGCGCATGAAACTCGGCGAGCGTCTCGCCGATGCGCGCCATGAGCCCGCTCCAGTGCGCGCGTGCGATCACCGTACCTGCATCGTCGCGACCCTGCGGCGCGATTGCCATCGCATCGTCGGGCAAATCGAGCGCAGCTTCGTCGTAACCAGTCAGCTGCATCAACGTCGTGCGCGATATGCCGCGCGGCGCTTCTTCGATCAGCGGTGCGAGGCGGGCTTCGTCGAGCCACGTGTGCAATGCATCGAGCCATGCCCTGCGTTCGGGTGTGCGCCGTCGGCGCGACGGACCGAACGGATCGAGTACGCGCCCGCCGCCCACGGTCCGGTTCGCCTGCGCGTTGCGAACGATGAAACGGTCTCCGGGTAACGCCTGCAACGGCGTGTCGAACACGAGCTGCACGCGCGCGGTATTCCCCGGCGCCAGCGTCTCGCCTTCGAGCAACGCAACGTTCGCAACCCGATGCGTCGTGCCGAGATGCACATGAAGTGGCGACCAGTGCTGCAACGTGATGCCCGTATCGCCGAGCAGTTGCAGTTCGACATCGAGTCGCGTGGCCGGCTCGGCAAGTCGCGCATCGACAATCCAGTCGCCGCGTGCGATCTGTTCCTTGTCGATGCCGGTGAGATTGAGCGCGCAACGCTGGCCCGCGTGGCCTGTTTGCGCCGCGCGATTCTGCGCGTGCAGGCCGCGCACGCGCACCGGCACGCCGGCGGGCGCAAGCACGAGTGAATCGCCCGCCTGCACGCGCCCCGCAAATACGGTTCCGGTGACCACGGTGCCCTGACCCGTCAACGTGAACACGCGATCCACCGCCAGACGAAAGAGGCCATCGTCGCGCCGCGCCCGCGATGCGATCGCGCGCTCGCGCAGCCACGCATCGAGGCGCGCCACGCCTTCGTCGTGGGGCTGTGTCGCCCGAGTTTCGAAAACCGGTGCGTGCGCAAGCATCGTATCCGCGAGCCACGCGGCAATCTCGGCACGCACGGCGTCGAGCCGCGCCGCATCCACGCGATCGGTCTTGGTCAGCGCAATCGCACCCTCGCGCACGCCCAGTATCTGCAGGATCGCAAGGTGCTCGCGCGTCTGCGGCATCACGCCGTCGTCTGCGGCGATCACGAGCAAGGCAAGGTCGATACCGCACGCACCCGCCGCCATCGTGTGCACGAGCTTTTCGTGGCCGGGCACGTCGATAAAGCCAAGCACGTCGCCGTTGGCAAGCGGCAGATAGGCATAACCAAGCTCGATCGAAATGCCGCGCGCCTTCTCCTCTTTCAGGCGGTCGGTATCCACGCCGGTCAGCGCGCGGACCAGCGTCGTCTTGCCATGATCGATGTGGCCAGCCGTCCCTACGATCACAGGCGCAGCTCCGCGAGTTGCGCCACGAAGGCCGCTTCGTCCGCCGGTTCGAGGCAACGCAGGTCCAGACGCAAGGCGTCGTCGGCGATACGGCCAATCACGGGCCGCGGCAGGCCGCGCAACGCGCGCTCGAGCTTCAGCAACGCACGGCCGCTGCCCCCCTTGCCCGAGTGGCGCGCGACGAGCCCGCTGCTCGGCAGCACATCCACGGGCAGCGCGCCGCTACCGATTTGGCTGAACATCGGCTCGACGCTCACGGCGTACGTTTCCTCCAACGCGCGCTGCAACACGGGTAGCACACGCTCCGCGGTTTCGTGCATCTGCGCGGCGGGACGCGTGAGCAGGCGCAGCGTGGTGAGGCGCTCCTGCAGGAATTCGGGCGCTTGATAGAGTCGCAGCACCGGTTCGAGCGCCGCTAGCGTGAGCTTGCCCACCCGCAGCGCACGCTTGAGCGGATGCTTCTTGATCTTGGCGATCAGCTCCTTGCGCCCGACGATCAGGCCCGCCTGCGGGCCGCCGAGCAGCTTGTCCCCGCTGAAGGTCACGAGGTCCGCGCCCGCTTCGACGGTCGCGCGCACGGTGGGCTCGGCGGGCAGCGCCCACTGCGCGAGATCGACGAGCGTGCCGCTGCCGAGATCGACTGCCACGGGCAACCCGTGCTGCCGCGCCAGCGGCGCGAGTTCGTCCAACTCCACGCTTTTCGTGAAGCCGCTGATCGCGTAGTTGCTGCAATGCACTTTCATCAGCAGCGCCGTGCGCGCGTTGATTGCTGCTTCGTAATCCTTAAGATGCGTGCGGTTCGTCGTGCCGATCTCGCGCAGGCGCGCGCCCGCGGCGCTCATGATGTCGGGTATGCGAAAAGCCCCGCCGATCTCGACGAGCTCGCCTCGCGAAACGACGACTTCCTTGCGCGTCGCGAGTGCGCTCAACAGCAGCAGCACGGCCGCGGCGTTGTTGTTGACGACGGTTGCGGCCTCCGCGCCGGTCAGCTCGCAGATCAACCCGTCGATGAGGTCGTCCCGGTCGCCGCGCTTGCCGCTCTCGAGATCGAATTCGAGGTTCGCGGGTTGCGTGAGCGCCTGCACCACGGCCTTCACGGCTTCCTCGGGCAGCAGCGCGCGGCCCAGATTCGTATGCAGCACCGTGCCCGTGAGATTGAACACCGGGCGAAGGCGGCTTCGCGCGCGCTCAGCAAGGCGCTGCCCGGTGGCCTCGAGCAAGCGTTCCAGCGCGAATGGTTCGGAGTGCCCCGGCGCACGCACAAACGCGCCTGCCTGCGCATCGCGCCGCCATGTGTCCTGCGTTGCGCGTATGGCGTCGAGCACCTGGGTGCGTCCGTACTGCGCGATCATCGGTTGCGCGAGCGGCGACGCAATCACGCGCTCGACGGCCGGCATCTTCGCCAGCAGCGCATTGAGCGCGCCTGCGTCTCGCTGCGTTGCCTGCCCCACGGTTTCACTCATGTCTTGCGCGGCTCCTCACTGGTCCCCGGGCACTTCAGGCCAAAGCAGCGGATTCGGGCTCGCACGACGATAGCCCGCATCGCTCATCAACAGATCGAGCGTGAGGCTCGCGAGGTCGTCGGCGAGCGGTTCGAAGTCGAGGTCCTTCTCCTGATAGCCGATCTTGCGATACGTATGGCACTCGTCGCACGATTCGGCCTTGAGTGCGGCGTTGCCGCCGTCGATCCCTTGATACGCAATGCCCTTGGTCGAATCGCAGTTCGTGCACTTCACGCGCACCACGTGCGCCTCGGTGCCGCACAGCGCGCATTGCGTGTAGCGATAGCCCTGATACGCGCCGCCCACGCGCACGATGCTGGCCACGGGCGGCGAGCCGCACACGGGGCACACGCCGGGCGCATCGACGTAGGGCACGTCCCGCACGTCGATGCGGCTTGCCAGGTCGGTCCACACCACCTGCAGCTCGGCCATGATGAACGGCGCGGTGGCGGGCGCGATTTCGCTGTAGCGCTGTGCGAGGATCGCATCGGCCTGGGCGTCGAGCTGCGCCTGGTCCATGGCGCGCAATGCGTCGAGCACGTTTGCGAGCGCGGGCGTGACGGCGCCCGCGGCTTCGATGCGACCGGCGAGGCGGTACAGCACCTCGCGCCATTGCGGATCACGCTCGCCCCCAAGCGCCGGTAGGATCGGC
>NZ_DATJWR010000407.1:0-3687 GCF_035501035.1 Paraburkholderia sp. | reverse complement strand
GTTCACGCGCTTGAGGAAGTCGGCGCCGATCTTCAGCGCGCCCGTGCCGCCCAGTGCCTGCGCCGTGACGACGCGGCCAGCCGCGATCAGCGGCGAATCGTCGCCGAGCAGGAGCTTCTGCACGGCGGCGTCATAGGCGGCGAGACCTTCGATCGGCAGATAGCCGCGCGGCAGGCCGGCTTCCACGCGGGCCTTTTCCGCTTCGCGCACCGCGCGCAGCAGCGGAATCTTGCCTTCTTCGTTGGTGTACACGCCCACACCGAGGTTCACCTTGGTCGCACGTGCGTCGGCGTTATAGGCTTCGTTCAGACCCAGGATCGGGTCGCGGGGGGCGAGTTCGACAGCGGAAAAGAGGGACATGATGGTTCGGCAAAAGTGAAGGAAGAAGCTCGGTGGGCCGCACGCGCTCCGGGTGTTTCTGGTTGCTTCGGGTTTTGCGCGCCGCTCGCTTCGGGAATGTCTCGCCGCGAAGTGGTGCTTCGAGTGGCGCCGGGCAGCCGGCCACGCAGCTCGCTATTGTAACGAATCCTCAACCCGCATTTCCGCCCAATTGGCATCCGCCGCGCGGTATTCATGGCGATTTCCGGCACGAATGGACAATTTTCGACGTGCGGCCTCCCATGGCCCGCTGCCGGCGCGCCGCGCGGCCCTTGCGCTACCGCCCGTCACGCCCCATCTGCTGCACAAGGCCGCCCCGGCTCGCCCATTGGCGAAACGCTAGAATAGTTGTTTGCTCCGCGCAAGGATGTCACCCATGCCCGACCACACCGTCGCCGACGCGCCCGCGCTCGACGAGTCGAAATTCGTCCATTACGAAGGCTCGCCGTTCCAGTTGTACCAGCCGTACCCGCCGGCCGGCGACCAGCCGACGGCCATCGAAACGCTCGTCGAAGGCGTGGAGGACGGCCTCTCGTTCCAGACGCTGCTTGGCGTGACGGGCTCGGGCAAGACCTACACGATGGCGAACACCATCGCGCGCCTCGGCCGCCCGGCGATCGTATTCGCGCCGAACAAGACGCTCGCCGCGCAGCTCTATGCCGAGTTCCGCGAGTTCTTTCCGCGCAACGCCGTCGAGTACTTCGTCTCGTACTACGACTACTACCAGCCGGAAGCCTATGTGCCGCAGCGCGATCTCTTCATCGAGAAGGATTCGTCGATCAACGAGCACATCGAGCAGATGCGCCTCTCGGCCACCAAGAGCCTGATGGAGCGACGCGACGTGGTGATCGTCGCGACCGTCTCGGCGATCTACGGTATCGGCAATCCGTCCGAGTATCACCAGATGATTCTGACGCTGCGTCAAGGCGATCGCCTTGGCCAGCGCGACATCATCGCGCGCCTGATCGCGATGCAGTACACGCGCAACGAGCAGGACTTCCAGCGCGGCACGTTCCGCGTGCGCGGCGACACCATCGACATCTTCCCGGCCGAGCATGCCGAAATGGCCGTACGCGTCGAGCTGTTCGACGACGAAGTGGAAACGCTGCAGCTCTTCGACCCGCTCACCGGGCGCGTGCGGCAGAAGATTCCGCGCTTCACGGTGTATCCGTCGTCGCACTACGTGACGCCGCGCGAGACCGTGCTGCGCGCGGTCGAAACCATCAAGACCGAATTGCGTGAGCGGCTCGAATTCTTCCATACGGAAGGCAAGCTCGTGGAGGCGCAGCGTCTCGAGCAGCGCACGCGCTTCGATCTCGAAATGCTCCAGGAACTCGGTTTCTGCAAGGGCATCGAGAACTACTCGCGGCACTTCTCGGGCGCGTTGCCCGGCGAGCCGCCGCCCACGCTCGTCGACTATCTGCCCACCGACGCGATGATGTTCCTCGACGAGTCGCACGTGCTGATCGGCCAGCTGAACGGCATGTACAACGGCGACCGCGCGCGCAAGGAAAATCTCGTCGACTACGGGTTCCGCCTGCCTTCGGCGCTCGACAACCGGCCGCTCAAGTTCAACGAGTTCGAGCGCAAGATGCGCCAGGTGATCTTCGTGTCGGCCACGCCCGCCGACTACGAGAAAAAGGTGACGGGCCAGATCGCCGAGCAGGTCGTGCGGCCGACGGGCCTCGTCGACCCCGTGATCGAAGTGCGGCCCGCCTCGACGCAGGTCGACGACGTGCTGGGCGAGATCAACGAGCGCGTGGCCGCGGGCGAGCGCGTGCTCGTGACGACACTCACCAAGCGCATGGCCGAGCAGCTCACCGAATTCCTCGCCGACCACGGCGTGAAGGTGCGCTATCTGCACAGCGACATCGACACGGTCGAGCGCGTGGAGATCATCCGCGACCTGCGTCTGGGCACGTTCGACGTGCTGGTGGGCATCAACCTGCTGCGCGAGGGCCTCGACATTCCCGAAGTCTCGCTCGTGGCGATTCTCGACGCCGACAAGGAAGGCTTCCTGCGCGCCGAGCGCTCGCTGATCCAGACCATCGGCCGCGCGGCGCGCAACGTGAACGGCAAGGCCATTCTCTACGGCGACCGCATCACCGATTCGATGCGCCGCGCGATCGACGAGACCGAGCGCCGCCGCGCCAGGCAGATCGCCTTCAACCAAGAGCACGGCATCGTGCCGCGCGGCGTGGTCAAGCGCATCAAGGACATCATTGACGGCATCTACAACGTGGACGACGCGCGCGCCGAGCTGCGCGAGGAGCAGGAGCGCGCGAAGTTCGAGGACATGTCGGAGAAGCAGATCGCCAAGGAGATCAAGAAGCTCGAGAAGCAGATGATGGACTACGCGAAGAACCTCGAATTCGAAAAGGCCGCGCAGGCGCGCGACCAGCTCGCCGTGCTGCGCCAGCGCGTGTTCGGGGCGAACGTGGGCGACCATCCGATCTGAGAACCCATGCGTTCATGCGGGCGGGGCGGCTTGCACGGCGCACCAGCCCGCTTTCTCCCGATTGCGTGTCCTGAAGCCGGCCCGCGAAGCGCCGTAAGGCTCTGTTAATCAAGCGCTGCTAAGACCCTGTCCGTCCAGGGCTTTTGGTGTGGCTGAATTTGTCCCTCATCGGCATCGGTGCTAAACTTCGGCATTATTGAGAATTGTTCGCATTAACGTTTCTAGCTGCATGCGGGCGGGCTCAACAGGATGTCAATCTCAGACAAGAAAACAGGAGTTTCGATGCGGATTCACTCTCTCTTGCGCGGCACCGCGGTGATCGCGGCCGCCACGGCCGCATTTGCGGCCAACGCGGCTGAATACCCGATCGGCAAACAGCAAATCCAGGGCGGCATGGAAATCGGCGCGGTCTATCTGCAGCCGATCACGATGGAGCCGGAAGGCATGATGCGCAAGGCGTCAGAGTCCGATATTCACCTCGAGTCGGACATCCACGCGGTCAAGAACAACCCGACCGGCTTTGCCGAAGGCGACTGGATGCCCTATCTGCAGGTCCACTACGTACTCACCAAGCCGGGCTCGAACTGGTCGCACAAGGGCGACCTGATGGCGATGGTCGCCAACGACGGTCCGCACTACGGCGACAACGTCAAGCTCGACGGCCCCGGCAAGTACCACCTGAAGCTCATCGTCGAACCGCCGATGCAGATGGGCAACATGGCGTTTGGCCGTCACGTCGACAAGGAAACGGGCGTGGGTCCGTGGTTCAAGCCGATCACGCTCGAATACGATTTCCCGTTCGCCGGCATCGGCAAGAAGGGCGGTTATTAAGTCACGGGCAAGTCACGGGC
>NZ_DATJWR010000406.1:0-6846 GCF_035501035.1 Paraburkholderia sp. | reverse complement strand
GTGCGTTTGACCACGTTGACCACGAACTCATGATGAAAGCGGTGCGGCAACATGCCCGCTGCAAATGGGTAGAGCTGTACGTGGAACGCTGGCTGAAGGCGCCGATGATGAGGGGGCAGGAAATGGTGTCGCGGACGCAGGGCACGCCGCAGGGTGGTGTCGTCAGCCCGGTACTGTTTAATCTCTATATGCATTATGCCTTCGATACCTGGATGGCGAGGCACTTTCCGGACACGTCGTTCGTGCGGTATGCGGACGATGGATTGGTCCACTGCAAAAGCGAAGCCGAAGCCAGGCGGTTGCAGGAGGCAATCGGTGCACGTCTGAAGGCCTGTGGTCTGGAGTTGCATCCTGAGAAGACGAGGATCGTGTACTGCCGGGATGGGAATCGCAAGAAAGACTATTCCACCACGAGCTTCGACTTTCTGGGATACACCTTCCGTGGCCGGCTGGCCAAAAGCAAGCGCGGTGTTTACTTCAACAGCTTCAGTCCTGCCCTCAGCGGCAAGGCGGCGAAACGCATCCGCGAGAAAATGCGGACGTGGAATATCGGTCGCTGGACGGAGGCTGGGATCGAAGACATCGCCGCCCAGGCCAATCCAGCCTTGCGAGGATGGTGGAACTATTACGCGGCGTTCTACATGAGCGAGTTCAAGCGCGTGATTGCCCACTTCAACGACATTCTGGGGAAATGGGCGGTACGCAAGTATCGCCGGTTTAAACGGAGTCGTGCCAAGGCTCGGATTTGGCTCCGGCAGTTGGCGGAGCGCGCACCAGAGATGCTGTACCACTGGAAGCAGGGGGTATTGCCATCGGCTGGGTGACAAGAGCCGTATGAACCGAGAGGTTCACGTACGGATCTGTGAGGGCCTGGCGGGGAAGTTCCGCCGGGCTACTCGACTCTGGGGAAGCAACGAGGACGATTGATCAACGTCCCGGATCGCCTGTTATGTATATCGTTGATACGCGAGGCAGCGCAGTCAGGCTGCCGGCTGGAGAAGGCTTGCGCCGAGCTGGGCGTGAGCCTGCGCACGTTCCAGCGCTGGGTGGGTGACGGTGACGCGGTGCGTGCCGATGGTCGTACCACGACCGAACGGCCGTCACCGGGTAACAAGCTGAGTGAGGCCGAACGGCAACAGATTCTTGAGGTAGCCAATAGTGCGGAGTTTGCCAGCCTGCCGCCCAGCCAGATCGTGCCGAGGCTGGCGGATCGCGGCGTGTATGTCGCGTCGGAATCGAGCTTTTATCGCGTGCTGCGCAGCGCCTCGCAGCAGCATCACCGGGGTCGTGCGCGCAAGCCTTCGACCCGGGTGGTGACCAGCCATTGCGCCACTGGTTCGAACCAGGTCTGGTCGTGGGACATCACGTGGCTGCCGGCGGCGGTCAAAGGACAGTACTACTACTGGTACATGATGCTGGACGTGTTCAGCCGTAAGATTGTCGCTCATGAAGTGCATGAAGCCGAATCGGCGGAACTGGCCGCGTTGCTGATGCGACGTGCCAGTCTGGCCGAGGGACTGGCCGGGCGTCCCCTGGTGCTGCACTCGGATAACGGCAGCCCGATGAAGGGCGCGACGATGCTCGCCACTTTGGAAAACCTGGGGGTCGTGGCCTCGTTCAGCAGGCCGCGTGTGAGTAACGACAACCCATTCGCGGAGTCGTTGTTCCGCACCTGCAAATACCGGCCCGACTATCCGCGCAGACCGTTCGGCAGCATTGATGAAGCGCGGGCCTGGACGCAGCAGTTCGTGCGCTGGTACAACCATGAGCACAAACACAGCGGCCTGAAATTCGTCACGCCGGCGCAGCGCCACAACGGCGTCGCCGCCGCAGTGCTTGCGCAACGTGAAGCTGTTTATGCAGAGGCCAGGCAGCGCAATCCACGGCGTTGGTCCCGATCGACGCGCAATTGGGAATTGAAGGATGAAGTCTGGCTCAATCCGGAGCGCATGCAGCCGGAAGAACTAAAGCAGTTCGCGTGAAGTGACGCGACAAGTACGTTGACAACCGCCGCAAACGCAAGTATCACGAGACGGTCATGCGGGAGCTCGCGGGCGCTTCGTTCCCGCGCACACCCGACGTCAACAACTACGTGCTGATGACTTACGCCGACGACCCGACGCCTTGGGAAACGCAGGCCATCGGCGCGGAAGGCCAGAATCTTGCGAAGAACATCATGGAATTCGTGACGCACGCAAGAGACAACGATCTGAATTGCGCGCCGCAATTCGTCGATGCGCAAATGGATCGATCTGGCCCGGAGGCACAAGCGAAATCGCCCGGACTGCGCGTGGTAAAGAAGGATGAGCACGGCATTACCGTCACCGGCGTCAAGGCGATCGGCACGGGTGTCCCGTTTGCGGACTGGATTCATATCGGCGTTTTCTTCCGTCCCGGCATTCCGGGCGAGCAGATCATCTTTGCCGCCACGCCGGTCAATACGAAAGGCGTGACCATCGTTTGCCGCGAGAGCACGGTAAAAGACGATGACATAGAACACCCGCTTGCCGCGCAGGGCGACGAGCTCGACGGCGTGACCGTGTTCGACAACGTCTTTATTCCATGGAGCCATGTGTTTCACATTGGCAATCCGGAGCACGCCAAGCTGTATCCGCAACGTGTCTTCGACTGGCTGCACTATGCCGCGCTCATTCGCCAGGTGGTGCGCGCGGAGCTGATGGCGGGCCTTGCCGTGCTGATCACGGAGCACATCGGTACGAACAAGATTCCGCAGGTGCAGACGCGCGTCGCCAAGCTGATCGGCTTCCATCAGGCGACGCTCGCACACATGATCGCAGCCGAAGAACTCGGCTTTCATACGCCGGGCGGCCATTTCAAGCCGAACATCCTGATCTATGACTTCGGTCGCGCATATTACCTCGAACACTTCTCGACGATGATCTATGAACTCGTCGATCTGTGCGGCCGCAGCGCGCTGATTTTCCCGACGGAAGCGCAATGGAAGGACACGAACCTGGGTCCGTGGCTCGAGCGCATGAACAACGGTCCGACGGGCAAGCCGTATGACCGCGTGAAGATCGGTCGCGTCGTGCGCGATCTGTTCCTCTCGGAATGGGGCGGCCGGCTCTTCATGTTCGAGAACTTCAACGGCACGCCGCTCCAAACCATCCGCTCGCTGACGATGCAGCGCGCAGAGTTCGCTGCGTCGGGCCCATACGGCGTGCTCGCGTCGAAGGTGTGCGGCATCGAACATCACGACGAACTCCTGACGGAATACGCCGCCTCTGCAGACTACGCGAAGGCTCAAGACAAGGCGCGCCATCAGGAGCAGCTCGCGATCCACAGCGCACTGACGGTCTGACGGGCAACGGCGTGCGACCCATGATGCGTCGCACGCCCGGCAGGTTCAGGCAGGTTCAGGCAATTGGGAGGCACCATGAGAAACGTCGATGAAGACACGATTACGCAAATCGTCCTTGCGAGTCAGGCGGGGACTCAGGGTCCACGGTTCAAGCAGATCATGACGAGCGTCGTCCAGCATCTGCACGCGCTTGCCCGCGACGTCGAGCTGACCGAGGACGAGTTGTATCAAGGCATCCAGTTCCTCACGGACGTGGGCCACATCACCGATGACAAGCGGCAGGAGTTCATCCTGCTGTCGGATACGCTGGGCCTGTCGATGTTGGTGACGGCGCTCAACAGCCGCAAGCCGGCCGGCTGCACGGAGTCGACGGTATTCGGGCCGTTCTTCGTTGCGAACGCACCTCGGTACGAGAACGGCGATGACGTCGCGAACGGCGCGAAGGGCGAGCCCTGTTTCGTGAGTGGGCGGGTGACAGGGCTTGCCGGCGAGCCGGTGCCCAATGCGCGCATCGAGGTTTGGCAGGCTGATTCGGCGGGTTTCTACGACGTGCAATACGACGGGGCGACTGCGGATCAGGGGCGCGGCACGTTGCGCAGCCTCGAGGACGGGTCGTTTCACTTCCGCTCGATCACGGCGGTAGCCTATCCGATTCCCTATGACGGCCCTGTGGGCCGGATGCTCGAGGCACTTGGCCGGCATCCGTGGCGGCCCGCGCATCTGCACTTCATGATTGAAGCGCCCGGCTACGAACGGCTTATCACGCATGTATTCCGCGCGGGCGATCAATACCTCGACTCCGATGCGGTCTTCGGTGTGCGTTCGTCGCTGATTGCGGACTGGCGGCACCACGAGCCGGGCAAGGCGCCCGATGGCACGAACATCGACACGCCGTTTAGCACGCTTGACTTTACATTCGTTCTCAACCGAGCGGCAATTGTGGCCCCGCGTCAGAGTGATCAGGGCGGAGCATCGGAATCCCGTGCCGCAGCCGGAAACTGGCGTATGGACTAAAGCTGGAGGGCTTGATGGTCAAGCACATCGTGATGTGGAACCTGAAGGGCGACACACCTGACGCAAAAGCGAGTTCCATCAGCCGCCTCAAGGCGGCATTCGAAGGGCTGGTCGGCAAGATTCCCGGGCTGCTGCACATGGAAATCGGCGTGGACATGAGTCGCGTCGACTACGCGTGCGATGTCGTGCTGTATTCCGAATTCGACTCGCACGAATCGCTTTCGGCCTATGCGGTCCATGCCGAGCATTTGCGCGTGAAAGCAGAACTGGGCGACCTGCGCATCGCACGGCATCAAGTGGATTATCCGGCCTCGCCTATAGCCTCCGGTGCCACGCGCACCTAGCCCTTACTTTCTCTGGATATTGAACATGCTGAACACGCAGTCTGCATCCACGCTCGACACACTGTTTCGCACTGCCCGCTCACACAATGGCTGGCTCGATAAACCGGTGACCGATGAGCAGGTACGCGCGCTTTACGATCTGACCAAATACGGCCCGACGAGCATGAACACCTCGCCGGCACGCTTCGTATTCCTGCGTACGCCCGAAGCCAAGGCGCGCCTGCTGCCGGCGTTAGCGCCGGGGAATATCGACAAGACGCTCACTGCCCCGGTGTGTGTGATTGTCGCCTACGATCGTCGCTTTTATAACCGCCTGCCGGCGCTATTTCCCCATCATTCCGATGCACGGACGATCTTCGATGGGAAGGAGGATCTGATCGAGAGCACGGCATTTCGTAACGGTAGCTTGCAGGGCGCTTACCTGATCCTTGCTGCGCGTGCGCTCGGGCTGGACTGTGGCCCGATGTCGGGCTTCGACCCGCAGAGAATCAACGACGAGTTCTTTCCGGGCGGCGACGTCAAGGTCAATTTCCTTTGTAACATTGGTTACGGAGATCCGGGCAAGGTGTTCGAGCGCTTGCCGCGGCTGTCGTTCGACGTAGCCTGCTCGCTCTTGTAAAAGCGCATTTGAGTCATTCATCGAGGGAGCCGCCTCATGCAGGATTCGTTTGTCTATCAGATGCTCCCGGCGCGGGTCGTGTTTGGTCGCGGCACCAGTGCGACTTTGCCTGCCGAGGCCGAGCGGCTCGGCTTGCGCCGCCTGCTGGTGCTGTCGACGCCGGAACAGGTCGTGCTGGCGGAGCAAGTCCGGCAACTGCTCGGCGAACGTGCCGCTGGTGCGTTCAATGACGCTACGATGCATACGCCAGTCGAGGTGACGGCGCACGCGTTGGAAGTCGTGAAAGCTGAGCGGATCGACGGCGTCGTCGCGGTGGGGGGCGGTTCGACCACGGGGCTTGGCAAAGCCATCGCACTGCGCACCGATCTGCCGCAGATCGTGCTTCCGACTACTTACGCAGGTTCCGAAATGACGCCGATCCTCGGCGAGACGCAAGGCGGTCGGAAGACGACGCAGCGTAGTCCGAAGATCCAGCCGGAGGTGGTGATTTATGACGTGGATCTGACGCTCTCGTTGCCACCGGCGATGTCGGCCCTTTCGTCATTCAACGCGCTCGCGCACGCAGTCGAGGCACTCTACGCGCCGGATGGCAATCCGATCGTCTCGATGATGGCCGAGGAGGGTGTGCGCGCGATTGTCGGTGCGCTGCCACGTGTGCTGAAAGAACCGGGCGATGCGCAGGCGCGTGCGTCGCTGCTTTATGGTGCCTGGCTTTGCGCGTGCTGTCTCGGTGTGACCACAATGGGGCTGCATCACAAGCTGTGTCATACGCTGGGCGGCCTGTTCGATCTGCCGCATGCCGAGACGCATGCCGTCATGTTGCCCCACGCGCTCGCCTACAATGCGCCGATGATCCCTTCCGCCATGGCCCGGCTGTGTCGTGCGATGGGGACCGATGATGCTGTCGGTGCGCTGTTGCAACTCGCACGTGACTGTGACATTCCGCTCGCATTGCTCGACATCGGGATGCCGTATGAAGGCATCGCGCGTACGGTCGACGAGGCGTTGAGGAATCCATATGAAAATCCACGCCCGGTCGAAGCCGGCGCCCTTGCTGCATTGCTTGAGCGCGCCTGGGCGGGTATGTGCGATTGAAGGCTTTGATGAGCGGAGAACGTTGTGCTCGCGGTTACTTCATCGCGTTGGGAGGGCGGGGTCGAGGAGTGACGTCGTCACGCGCATGGGAGTGCAGCTTCGGGTCACCGTCTTCGCTCCAGCGAACCTGATGCCGGACGAGGACCTCGCAGGTGTTCAATGCATGCGGGCGACCGCTTCGAGAATGCTCCCGCCTTCCTGTGTCAGACGAGGGAGGAGGTTGCCGCCAGCCCGTTCTTCGAGCGCGACGAGCTGGCGCTCTACCAATGCGTCCAGTTCGGCGCGGTCGGCGATTGCGTCTGGGGCATCCTTGACCAGCATTAGCGTGGCGAACTCATGAGGGCTTAGCATTTCGATTCCTGGTCCTGGTTGGGCAGTAGGGCTTACCGGTCACCGCTTTATTCGATCTCCATTCCGGTAAATCTTCTACAACGCAAATAACATTAAAAATG
>NZ_DATJWR010000405.1:0-3430 GCF_035501035.1 Paraburkholderia sp. | reverse complement strand
AATCTACGATGAACTGGCAGACGTGCAGTATGAGAGTAACTGCATATCGTCGTCGATCCGGCGAAGTAAGAAAACCCAGAAGAAGCGTATCTATATATCTTCGCTGTCCGCTTTTCTTTTGCCGCCTTCTCATTGCAGCGTCCTGCTGAACGCGGCGTACTACATGCACAGTACCCGATCCCTGATTGTGCAGCAGAGCGTTTTGTCGATGTGTACGTCGGTGCAAATTGATTACTAACGTAATACGTACTATTAACTATCCATCATGAGTGGGCACTGGGACGTCCTTTTCCTCTTTTTCGGAGAGAGATATGACTGTGATTCAAGTCGGGCTGGTCGACAAGACCAGAACCGTCGATTCTGCGTTTATGGAAGCCGCAGCCGCGGCGTTTAACCTGCAGGTGATGCGCGATGTGCCGCAGTTCTGGAATATTCAGGCAACCGTCAGTGAGCGTGAGCACGGAAGTCGATGGGGATTTGGGCCGTTTTTTGCAAATTGCGTGAGGGACGCAGGGGGATCTCCCTCAGGCATCTTGACCAAACGATGCCCAAGGGAGAGTCTCAGGTTCGCCAGAATCTGAAACGTTCCCAGTGTGCCACGTGAGTATCTTTCATCCAGATTTCTATCAGTTGCTGTTACACATCGATCAGGATTTCGCCAGCGAGGCCCGCACGCAGCGTTGTCGCTGTTGCGGCGGTGTACTTCACAGCGCCCGTTATCCCCGCAAACCCCGTGGACTTCCGTGCGAAGCCCGCTCGGACTGCGACTTCCGCTACAGCTTCTGCTGCGCTAAATGCCGGCGTCGCACCACGCCGTTTTCGGTGCGCTTTCTCGGCCGACGCGTGTATGTCGCCGCGATCATGGTCGTCGTCAGCGCCGCGCGCGCCAGCGCCGGCACGGCTGCGGCCTCGCGGCAACTTGACACGTTAGGTGTACCGCGCTCCACCGTCGCGCAATGGCGAACATGGTGGCGCACGCAATTTGTGTCGACACCATTCTGGACACTTGGCCGCGCTGATTTCGTGCCGCCCGTCGAGACTGACCAGATTCCCGCAAGCCTGCTTGAACGCTTTACCGCCACACAGGCGCCCACGCCCCTGATATGGCTGCTGCGCTGGCTCGCGCCACTCACCAGCGGCAGCGCCGCGAGCAACGTGCGTGAGGGACGGTAGCTCGCCCGCAGAAGTTCTCGCTCGCCTGCCCCCAGAGGCCCCCGGTAGTCTCGCGTCTCCCATGAATCGCGGCAATGTCGCCGCATCTCTGGAGACCTCATGACTGAACATCGCGATTTACCTGTGCGGGATCGCTGGGCACGCCTGCGCTTCGCTGTCGTCGGCCCCCTGCTTGCCGCACCGCCCGAGCCCGGCGAACTGGGCGAACTTATCAATACGCTCACCCGCAAATGCTGGCGGCATCCTGTCACCGGCGCCGACGTTCGGTTCGGCTACTCGACGATCGAGAGATGGTTTTACCAGGCGCGTCGCGCTGCACACGATCCGGTGGCCAGTCTCGCGGACCGCAAACGCCCCCGTGGTACCAGTCCAAGCCTGTCGCCCGAAGCCGTTCAGGCAATTCATGCGCAATACCAGCAGCATCCGGGATGGTCCCGTCAATTGCACTACGACAACCTGTTGGCCGTACTTGGCGAAGCGAACCTGCCTTCGTATGCGACCGTGCGGCGCTACTTCATGGCCAACGGGCTGTTTCGCCAGCGCAAGCCGCGCCATACCAGCGCCGGCGCGATGCTCGCCCGCGACCGCCTGGAGTAGCTCGAGGTTCGCAGCTTCGAGGTCGAGCACGTCAACGCGCTCTGGCATCTCGATTTCCATCATGGTTCGCGCAAGCTGCTCTCGAACGACGGCCAGTGGATCACGCCGATGCTGCTGTGCCTACTCGATGACCGCTCGCGCGTCGTCTGTCACGCGCTGTCACGGATCGGCGTAATCGAGCCGGGGATGATCGGCATAATGAGGCCACCAGAAGTGGCCCCGAAACGCGATTTTGAAGGGACTCAAGAATGCGGTTTTTTGCCGGATTTTGCAACGGCGTTTTCGCCATTTTCAGGCATTGGTTTGGGCTTGCGGAAGCTCTCGCCCTCGATCACTACCCGATAGGCGCCGTGGCGTAACCGGTCAAGCGTGGCGACGCCAAGAATGCGGTTATCGTGGAATGCGTCGCCCCATTCGCTGAAGTCGAGATTCGAAGTCAAGACCGTCGCGGCCTTTTCATACCTGGCGGCGATCAGATCGTGGAAGTCTTCGTCGTGGGGCGGATGCAGGGGTTTGAGCGCGAAGTCGTCAATGATCAGCAGGGGCGAGCGCACGAACTGCTGGAACTTGCGCTCGTAAAGGCCTGTGGCACGCGCCGCGTGCAGTTTCTTGAGCAGGTCAGTCTGTGTGATGAACAACACGTCGCACCCCTGGCGGGCAGCGCAGTGGCCCAGGGCCTGAGCCAGGTGCGACTTGCCGACGCCCGTTTGGCCGACCATCAGAATGCAGACCTTCTCGTCGATGTAGCGGCCCGTGGCCAGATCGTGAATGTGTGCCCGATTGAGTTTGGGCAGCAGGTCGAAGTTGAAGCTCTCGAGCGTCTTGCCCAGCGCGAAACCGGCGCGGGCGAGCCGCGCGCCGAGCTTCTTCTGGTCGCGCCGCGCGACCTCGTCATGCAGCAATATGGCGAGGAACTCGGTGTAGGCGAGCTGCCCGTCGATGGCCTGGCGGTTGCGCTGTTCGAGCGAGTCGAGGATGCCCGACAGGCGCAGTTGCTTGAGGATGGAATTCAGTTCTGGACTCGGATTCATGGTGTTCAATGCAGCAGGATAGATTGGAGATCGCGGCCGAAGCGGCCGCCGTTCAGATAGGTGTCAGCGGGCGCCGGCGTTTGCGCGGGGGCCGCCGCAGGCTGGCTGTCCAGCCCCTTGTCGAGAATGGTCTTGATGGTGCGGTACTTCGGGCTGGAGAACGTGAGTGCGCGTTCGCAGGCGGCGTTCAGTCGTGCATCGCCGTACTTCTCGCGCATACGCACGATGCCCTGCGCGCCGCGCAGGTTCACGAGTACCTTGTCGTTGAACAGCGCGAGAATCACTGCGTGGCAGGCCGGCCCGATCTCCTTTGCCCGGGCCAGACACCACTGCGGGTCGTGCTCGAGCCAGGCCTGCGCTTCAGGCGGCTGGTGATCCCGTACTGTCGAGCGATCGCCGGGCTTGCGCTTGCGAGCGTGTGTCGCGACGAGCTCATGCCGGTGGAACACCTGCACCACCGTGTCGGTCGCCTTCAGCCACAATTGCTTGCCGACCAGCGTGAATGGCACGGAGTACAGCACCTTCTTGTAGACGACGTGCCCATCCGTATGTACCTTGACCTCGCTCCACACCGCGAGCACCGGCGGCACATCGGGCAGTGCCGTGAGCAGAGGTTTCTCGATGGCGAA
>NZ_DATJWR010000404.1:0-3203 GCF_035501035.1 Paraburkholderia sp. | reverse complement strand
TACTTCTTGCCACCGTACAGCCCGGAGCTCAATCGCATCGAGAAGCTCTGGCACAAGATGAAATACGAGTGGCTGGCCTTCAAGGCCCGCGACACCCGAACCCTTGAGGCTGATGTCGATGTAATCCTTCAGGGATTCGGGCCAGACTACAGATTCACTTTTTGTTGAGAGCTTAGCCGTGGGAGTGACGAAACGCTGACGGCGTTGTGGAAACGCCGGCACCGTCTGGCACGCTACCGCCCCCGTAACGTCAAGCCGCCTGGCGTATCGACTCGCCCTGCTCGCCGCCGAGCGCCTCGACGATGTCGGCCAGCATTCGGCCCAATTCGCCGGCCATCAGCGTCACGTCCGACTCAAAGCGTTCGTCATCATTTTGTGCGGTAGGATCCGCCGCTTCCTTGATGACGTCGAGCGGCGTGACGCGTTTGATGATCAGCGATGGCGTCAGCACGAAGGAAACCCGGTCGTTCCAGGTCATCGCCAGCCGCATGCATTGTTTGCCTGCCTCGATGTGACGCCGAATATCATCCGCGTCCAATGCGTGCCCGACGTACCGCACCATAGCGTTACCCTCCCCGCTCGAACACAGCTCCGTTTCCTGATCGAGCGTGAAACCGGCCGGCGCTTCGCCTGAAATCAACCAGTTAGTCATCGCGACAACGGGCGATTGCGCCACGCGCAAGCTTGCGAGCGGCAACTGATCGATCGATTTGATGAGCAGCGCCCGTACGTCATCGGCGACTGCCTGTGCAGCCGCATCGATCACGAGCCACCCGTTCACGGTATCGATCCACACCCGAGTATCGCGGCGAATGCTGAACGCGCGCGGCAACAGCTCATCGGTGACCTGCTCCTTCAGTTCGCGCAGCTGTTTGCGGCCCGGCTTGAAGCCTTGCTGCTCCTCAACTTCCTGCGCGCGTGCCTTGGTCACTTGGTTGACCACCGAGGCAGGCAGCAGTTTCTTTTCAGATCGAAAGACAAGCTGCATCTGGCGGTGGGTCGAATAGACGAGCGCGCCATCGTCACGGGGTGAGGCCCATCCGTGGCGCTGCATCTCGAGGCTGCTGCCCGGCTGAAACGCGTGCGGCGCCAACCATTGTTCCATCTGCTCGGCGGTAATGGAGCAAGGGGCCGGAATACGATGAATCTGAAGATTTTTGAACCACATAAGAGTCTGAACGGGCAAAGCGCGCCATTCTATCTGACGACGGTGTCAGCGCGCCGCCCCCTCTACACGCGGCATGACCGATGGACAACGCAATGAGGGAATGTCCGTCATAGGTGCCATCGGGATCGTCAGGTTCCCATCGCCGGCAGGTAAAATCAGGTTCTTAG
Organism: Paraburkholderia sp.; assembly: GCF_035501035.1. Taxonomy (GTDB): domain Bacteria; phylum Pseudomonadota; class Gammaproteobacteria; order Burkholderiales; family Burkholderiaceae; genus Paraburkholderia. The sequence continues at coordinate 1,868 of NZ_DATJWR010000404.1, read as the reverse complement.
GTTCCGGAAGCTGCAACCATGTCGAAATTGTCGTCCAACGACCTCCGAATGATGGCGCCCCTGTCCGACGAAGAGCAAGATGAGCTCGACCAGTTTCTGCTGTCGGATGCAACATCTGATGAAACGATGACGCTCGATATGCTGGACGGGTATCTGACGGCGATCGCAATCGGGCCAAAGAGCTTGCAGCTAAGCGACTGGCTGCATGGTCTGTGGGGGCCGGCAGAGGAGGACGCACCTCATTTCGAGACGATGGATCAGGCCCAACACGTCATCGGTCTCATTCTGCGGCACTATAACGGGATCATCTGGAGTCTGCAGGGCGACGCCGATGCATTCGAACCGGTATGGGATACCGTCACCTACCCCGACGACCCTCACGAATACATCGAAGGTGAGCCGTGGGCGCTCGGCTTTATGCAGGGCATTGCGCTATGCCGACAAGACTGGCAGCCACTTTTCGATGATCTCCACGGTCAAGCATGGCTGCGCCCTCTCCATCTACTCGGCGCCGACGACGTTTCCCCCGAAGAAGAGGAGCTTACCCGCTGGCCTGCTCAGCGCGAGGCTTTGACAAAGCAAATCCCCTCAAGCATCGCCGCCATCTATCGCTACTGGCTCCCCTACCGAAAAGCCGTGCACGAGCGGCAAATCGCGACCACCATCCAACGGACCGAGCCGAAAATCGGTCGCAACGACCCGTGCCCCTGTGGCAGCGGCAAGAAGTTCAAGAAGTGCTGCGGTGCTGCAACAACGCTGCATTGAGCCTCGGTTGCTGCACGCGGGCACAGCCCCGCGATCAGAAGCATCCACCGATTACCGCATCCGAAGCCGAGAACTAACTGGCACGTGACCTGCAGATCGCGCTCGCCGCCACGTTGCGCTACTGCCCTGCGTATTGTCACGTTGTTGTCGGGTTGAGGGAGACGCGGCGACGATCTCGGGCATGAAACGAACCACGTTGCCGCAGCGCGCGCCGGCCACCGGCACCATTTCCTACGCCGGCTACTGTTTTCCGCCCGACTTGATCAGCTACGCGGTATGGCTTTACTACCGATTCCCGCTGAGCCTGCGCATGGCCGAGGAACTGCTGGCCGCACGTGGCATTGAACTCACGTACGAGACGGCGCGACGCTGGTCGGTGAAGTTCGGGCTGGGCATTGCCCAGCGAATCCGGTCCACCTCCCAGGCACGAGGCAACAAGCGGCACCTCGATGGAGCGGTCGTCACGATCAATGGCAGGAAGCACTGGCTGTGGAGTGCGGTGGACCAGCACGGGCGCGCGCCGCGGGTGTTGATCACCGGCAAACTCAAGGTAATCGGCTGCGCATGGCCTGGGATTGTCTGGAAGCGCCGCACCCAGCGCAGGATCGTCGTGTGCGCCAGCGAGAGACCTCGTTCCGCCATCACTTCGACGCGATCGTGCCAACTGAGCTTGTAACGCAAATACCAGCGATCACACAGAATGATCACCTCGCGGTCAAAGTGGCGGCCTGCGAACAGTTCCTCAAGGCTCCGCCATATTTACCAACGCCGTATTCGCCGAAGCCACAAACGGCCAGATGTGTGCCCGTGGTGTCAAAGAGCACCGCGTCACGACAAGTAAAAGCAGAACCACCGAGCTATTCGAGACCGATGACCTGGCAGAGACTGTTCGCACTGCTACGGTCAATTGCCACGTCGAGACGCGGGCCCCCGTTTACCAATGCGCCGCACCTGTGTATTCAGGCCAGCGACAGCGCTCTCACGAGAGTCTCATCCAGTAGTGCGCTTACAGCGGCAAACCAGTCAGCGGCTGCACTGACGCGGCGTTCGCTGCACGCCGGTAATCAGATGGCGAGACGCCAGTGTGCTCTTTGAAGAACCGC
>NZ_DATJWR010000403.1:0-4467 GCF_035501035.1 Paraburkholderia sp. | reverse complement strand
GACGTCGTGAAGGCCGCCCAGGACGCGGGCCGCAGCACCTTCAACCTGTTCTTCTTCCTGACGATCGCAGCGCTCATCTATCTCGCGATCACCACCATTTCGAACTTCGCGCTCGTCTGGCTCGAACGCCGCTATTCGGTGGGCGTGCGCCACGCGCAACTCTGAGGAAAGCCCCGCCATGAACGAAATCCTCCAGCAATTCGGCCGCGCGTTCCTCTACTGGGACGGCGAGCACGTGTCGGGCCTCGCGATGACGCTGTGGCTGCTCGTGATTTCCGTGGCCTTCGGCTTCGTGTGCGCGGTGCCGCTCGCCGTGGCGCGCGTGTCGAGCCGCCGCTGGCTCTCGCTGCCGGTTCGCTTCTATACCTATGTGTTTCGCGGCACGCCGCTCTACGTGCAGTTGCTGCTCATCTACACGGGCGTGTACAGTCTCGCGTTCGTGCGCTCGGAGCCGCTCCTCGACGCGTTCTTTCGCAGCGGCCTGAACTGCGCGATTCTCGCGTTCGCGCTGAACACCTGCGCGTACACGACGGAGATTTTCGCGGGCGCGATTCGCGCGACCACGCACGGCGAAGTCGAAGCAGCGCGCGCCTACGGCATGAGCCCGTTTACGATGTACTGGCGCGTGGTCCTGCCTTCGGCGCTGCGCCGCGCGCTGCCGCTGTACAGTAACGAGGTGATCCTGATGCTGCACGCGACCACGGTGGCCTTCACCGCGACCGTGCCCGACATCCTGAAGGTCGCGCGCGACGCCAACTCGGCCACGTACCGCTCGTTCGAGTCGTTCGGCCTCGCGGCGCTGATCTACTGTGCGGTATCGTTCGTGCTGGTGGCTGCCTTCCGCCGCGCCGAAAAGCGCTGGCTCGGCCACCTCGCCGTGCGTAGCCGCTGAACACGTCACGTGCGTATCCACCGAGCACGTTCCGTGCGTACCCACTGAGCACGACCCGTGCGTACCCGCCTGGACTCGCCCGGCACGCCATTCCCAAAGGAGACCATCTTGGCTCACACGACGCAAAGCGCGACGCAATCCGAAGCGAGCAAGCTCGTTGCCCGCGACATCCACAAGCGCTATGGCGACAACGAGGTGCTCAAGGGCGTCTCGCTCGACGCGAAGAAGGGCGACGTGATCAGCATCATCGGCGCGAGCGGCTCGGGCAAGAGCACGTTCCTGCGCTGCATCAATTTCCTCGAGAAGCCGAATGCGGGCGAGATCGTCGTGGACGGCGAGACCGTGCGCACGAAGGCCGGCCGCAACGGCGACCTCGACGTGGCCGACCACAAGCAGCTGCAGCGCATCCGCACCAAGCTCGCCATGGTGTTCCAGCACTTCAACCTGTGGTCGCACATGAACGTGATCGAGAACGTGATGGAAGCGCCCTTGCACGTGCTCGGCGTGCCGCGCAAGGAGGCCGAGGAGCGTGCGCGGCAGTATCTGGAGAAAGTGGGGCTCGCGCCGCGCGTGGAGAAGCAGTATCCCTCGCATCTCTCGGGCGGCCAGCAGCAGCGCGTGGCGATCGCGCGCGCGCTCGCCATGCATCCGGACGTGATGCTGTTCGACGAGCCGACCTCGGCGCTCGACCCCGAACTCGTGGGCGAGGTGCTCAAGGTGATGCAGAAGCTTGCCGAGGAGGGCCGCACGATGATCGTCGTCACGCACGAAATGGGCTTCGCGCGCAATGTGTCGAATCACGTGATGTTCCTGCATCAGGGCCGCACGGAGGAAGAGGGCACGCCCGCGGACGTGCTCGGCGCGCCGAGGAGCGAGCGCCTGCGCCAGTTCCTCTCGGGCAGCCTCAAGTAAGCGGCGCTGCGTTCTTGCCGCTCTCGCGCGTTGCCTTGCCGATGGTCCGTTCCGCCGTGCCTCCTCCCGCTCCCCTTCCCGTCGCCGCGCCGGGCGGCCCGGCGCAGGCCGCTCGCGCGGGGCGCACGACGCAGGTCGCGATCGTCGCGCTCCCGCCCGTCTCGATGTCGGGCGTGGGCCCGATCGTCGACGCGCTCAATCTCGCCAACGAAATCGACGGCCGCGCGCTCTACCGCTGGCAGATGTGTTCGTGGAACGGCCGCCCGGTGCCGCTCGCGGGCGGTGCGCAATGGGCCGCCGACTGTGCGTTCGGCGACGCCGTATCGTGCGACTGGCTCATCGTCGTGACCGAGCGCTACCAGCAGTTCGCCGACTACCGGCTCTTTCTCGCGAGCCTCGCGCGCGTGGGGCAGCGCACGCCGCTCGTCACGGGCATCCACCACGGCATCTGGTGGCTCGCGATGGCGGGGCAGTTGCAGGGCTATCGCGTGGCCGTGAACTGGGAAACCTATCAGCAGTTCGCCGAGCAGTTCGAGCGCACCATCGTCACGCAGCACATCTACGAAATCGACCGCGACCGCGCGACCTGCGCGGGCGGCCAGGCGACGCTCGACTTCATGCTCGCGATGATCGGGCGCGATCACGGCCCCGAGCTTGCCGATCGCATCGCCGACGCGCTCGGCGCGAGCACGCTCAGGAGCGGCGACGAGCGCCAGCGCATTCCGTTCGTGACGGCGCCGGGCGAGCGCCATCCGCGCCTGAACGACGCGCTGATGCTCATGGAAGCCAACATCGAAGATCCGCTCACCACCGACGACATCGCGAATCTCGTGGGCGTGTCGCGGCGCCAGCTCGAGCGGCTCTTTCGCCAGTATCTGGGCGCGATGCCGTCGAAGTACTACCTCGGGCTGAGGCTGGCGAAGGCGCGCTCGCAGTTGCAGCGCACGAGCAAGTCGGTGGTGCAGATCAGCCTTGCGTGCGGGTTTTCGTCGGCCGCGCATTTTTCGAACGCTTATCGCGAGCGCTTCGGCGTGACGCCGCGCGAGGATCGCCGCAACTGGATCGAGCGCCAGCACGGCGGGGCGGCGGCCGCCGAGCCGCGCGCGGGCGCGCTCGTCGAGCCGCCTGAAGCCGGATGAGCGTGTGGCTGCGCCGCAGGGTGCGCCGTTTATGCGGTTCAGCCGGGTTCAGCCGGTTCAGCCGGGTTCGGCTGAGTACAGCCAACATTGACCGGGCCATCACGCCGTGCACGAAAGAACGCGTCGCCCCTGCGCAAGACGTTTGTGCCGAGCTTGCCTACACTGCTTCTGCTAACGGATGCGAAGGGCGCCGCCCCGAGCCGCATCGACCCTGAATTCGAGCCGTATTGAGCTGTATTGAGCCACGCATTGAGTGAGAGAGGAATCGCCATGAACGACCAGACTGTGAGCCGCAAGACCTTCGACGAAGTGATGGTGCCGTGTTTCTCGCCCGCGCCGTTCGTACCCGATCGCGGCGTCGGCTCGCGCGTGTGGGACACCGAGGGGCGCGACTACATCGACTTCGCGTGCGGCATCGCCGTGACCTCGCTCGGCCACGCGCACCCCGAGCTGCTGCGCGTGCTGCACGAGCAGGGAGGCAAACTCTGGCACATCGGCAACGGCTACACCAACGAGCCCGTGCTGCGCCTCGCGCGCCAGCTCGAATCGCTCACCTTCGCCGACCGCGCGTTCTTCGCGAACTCGGGCGCGGAAGCGAACGAGGCGGCGCTCAAGCTCGCGCGCCGCGTGGCGTTCGAGCGCCACGGCGCCGAGAAGTTCGAAATCATCTCCTTCACGCAGTCGTTCCACGGCCGCACGTTCTTCACCGTCAGCGTGGGCGGCCAGCCGAAATATTCCGAAGGCTTCGGCCCCGTTCCCGGGGGCATCACGCATCTGCCGTACAACGACATCGAGGCGGCAAAGCGCGCGATCGGCGCGCAGACCTGCGCCGTGATCGTCGAGCCCGTGCAGGGCGAAGGCGGCGTGATTCCCGCCGATCCGGCATTCCTGCGCGCGCTGCGCGAAGCCTGCGACGCGCACGGCGCGCTGCTGATTTTCGACGAGGTGCAAACCGGCGTGGGCCGCACCGGCCACTTCTACGCCTACGAGGACACGGGCGTGACGCCCGACATCCTCACGACGGCGAAGGCGCTCGGCAACGGCTTCCCGATCGGCGCGATGCTCACGACCGAGCCCATCGCCGCGCATTTCAAGGTGGGCGTGCACGGCACGACCTACGGCGGCAATCCGCTCGGCGCGGCGATTGCGGGCAAGGTGGTCGAGCTCGTGAGCGACCCGGCGGTGCTGGCGGGCGTGCGCGCGCGCGGCGAAGCGATTCGCGGCAAGCTCGCGAAACTCAACGAGCGTTTCGACATGTTCAGGGAAGTGCGCGGCAAGGGCCTCCTGATCGGCGCCGAACTCACTGAGCGATTTGCGGGCCGCGCCAAGGACTTCAACGCGGCGGCCGCGAATCGCGGCGTGATGATGCTGATCGCGGGCCCGGACGTGCTGCGCTTCGCACCGTCGCTCGTCATTCCGGAAGCCGATCTGAACGAGGGCTTCGCGCGCCTCGAACAGGCTTTCGAAGACGTCATCGGCGCGCGCTGAACGCCGCGCGCCATCCGACAATTTGCAACCCCCGCG
>NZ_DATJWR010000402.1:0-12936 GCF_035501035.1 Paraburkholderia sp. | reverse complement strand
ATCTGTTGTCCTGATGAAATCACCATGCACCATGGGTGTCAGTCGCTTTTCCCCGCATGTCACCCCCTGAAATCACTCGCGGACTCGCATCACTGTGTGCCCGCGTGTTTTCAAACACGAAAACGCGCAACCAGTTGTTCGCCTTCCCACTTCGTGTCCTGCAGATCGATGCTGACGCCAGCAAGTCGCTTCATTTCGAGGTTAAGGTGCACTGCTTCGAGCGATCGGGGCCACACCGCCTGCGGAAAACACCGGCGGTCCATGTCCAGGACGAGCCATGGATGGCGCCGGAACCGCGCGCTGGCGACCGAGATCGCATCCAGTACGTGCCGGGCCGATTCCCGCGGATAAACGAAGGCCAGGTGAATCCCGGCCGTCGCGAGCTGCTCGCCAGCGTCATGGAACCGGTGGGCCATCTGGAACCCGCGTTCTCCGCCGCGCCCGACTCCCACCGCAATCAGCCCCCGGCTTCCAGCTATTTCCCGCAGGCGCACCAGGCGCCGGTCAGGCAACAGCAGCGCTCCATCCAGATCGAACATGACGACATCCTCAGCGAATCCGCCCGCAATTTCGCTGAAGGACAGCGAATCTCATTGTAATGCGGAAGCAATTTCATGTGTCTTCTATTATAATACCGTGTGCACCGTCAAATGATCGCCTCCGGCGAGGTGCGCCCCATTCTTTCCCGACCGACCCGAAACTGTTTCAATGGAAGCCGCAATGAACGCCGCCCCCGCATGCCCGCAATGCTCAATGGAGAACACGTACCCGGACGGAGCACTGTACGTGTGCGCGGACTGTGGTCATGAATGGTCAGAGAACGGGGGTATCGACACCGCGGGCGAACCGGAAAAGAGCGTTGTCCGGGATGCAAACGGAAACGTGCTCTCGGACGGCGACTCGGTGGTGCTGATCAAGGATCTGCGCGTCAAGGGCTCGTCGATTACGCTGAAGATGGGCACCAGGGTGAAAAATATCCGGATCGTCGGTGGCGATCACGAGATTGACTGCAGGACCGATACCGGCAGCTTCATGCTCAAGGCCTGCTTTTTGAGGAAGGCTTGACCTACAGCACTACCCCCCGCGAAACGCGGCGGCGTCTCACGCACTCGTTTGACTACCTGGATATATCGAGAATGGACGGCGACCAGACATCCTGTGACACATTCGTCGAGTTCCTCTCTACGCCATTGAATGACAGGCGACCATTCGTGCTGGAAACGCAGCACGCAGTGTCCCTGCACTTCGATCACTTTGCCACCCAGAGCTGCATGTCGCTTCGCGCGCCGGACAGGCTCACGCTCGGCTATACGCGCACGATGATGGGATTCCTGCTGCTGCAGCCTGCCCCCAGGCACATCTGCATGATCGGGCTAGGTGGAGGCTCACTGGCAAAGTACTGCTATCGGCATCTGCCTGAAGTGGAGATCACCGCGGTCGAGATCGACCCTGAAGTGATTGCGCTGCGTGACGTATTCAGGATTCCTGCAGACGACGCACGCTTCAGGGTGTTGTGCGCCGACGGTGCAGACTACATCCGGAACGAGGACGTAGCCGCAGACGTCATGCTGGTTGACGCCTACGCGTCGGGCGGGATCGCAAGCCAGTGCACGGATATCGCATTCTTCTCTGCGTGCCACGAACGGTTGACGAAGACGGGCGTTCTCGCGATCAATTTCACCGATGACGAGCCCGCACTGGACCTCTACGTCGAACGGCTGAAATCCGTGTTCGGTTCCTCATACACGGTGGTCCAATGCGCGGACGACAGCAATTTCGTCGCTTTCGCCTGGAAAGGCAGAGGCCGCCTGCCGTCTTCGCGCGTCCTGCTCGATCGCGCCTTCTCGCATGCGTGGGCGGACGACCTGAGGCTGTCCTCAACTGCCAGACGCCTGAAGGGTGGTATGAGCCTCGACCCGAAGCGGTTGATCTGGCGCGAAAACGGCCACGCGCACTGGGAGCATGGCGCCTGATCTTGCCTGCAGTTTCAGTCAGCGTTACGCCCGACCCGCTTTCCGAGCGTGCTCTTCGTCTTGTAGGTCACACCATGACGTTCGAGATATTCGCGGATCAACTGCCGGACAACCTGCGATGACGTCAGATCCTGCGCGGCACAGAGCTTCTCGAATGCCTCCTTCTTGGCGGGATCGATCAGGATGGTCAGGCGCGCGGTTTTCGTTTCCATTGGGAGCAGGAAAGGCAAGTATGATAATCAGATTATAATACACTCGCCATCAAATCCAATCGCAGCGCCGGCGATTCAGGCAGGAACGGTGACCGGGAGCAAGCAGACTCGAATCCGGGCTGCCTGATTTACATCCGGGCCCGCAAGATACCATGCACGATTGCGCCGGATTCAGCACACAAGGTTTGTGTCCGAGGCTCCCGGCAACGCCCGAAGCGAACGTCTCCTCCGGCGTGTGCTGGGGGTTGCGCGAAGAATCGCTTGCCTGTCATGTTCAAAAGGCATGGGATGCGCCCCACCTCATGCCCGGTTACTGCCTGCGCTCCTGCCCGCAGCAATATGCGAGCACATCGTCGGCTACTGGCACAACTGCCAGTGTGACGAGCGCCGCAGCAAGCGGGACGGTCGACACGTAACCCACGTTCCTGAACCCGAATGCGCCTGTCAGGCCGCCAACGAAGAACGAAGCCAGCATCGTGCCATATGCCCTCAACTTCGCGCGGTTTGCGATGACCGCGTGCGTGTGCGCGTCAACTGCCGACCTGTTCCAGTAAAAGAGCTTGCCCAACTCTATCCCGAGGTCTGTGACGATGCCGGTCATATGCGTCGTACGGATCTCCGCGCCCGACAGCTTAGCCATCATCGCGTTCTGAAGCCCCATGATGAAGCACAGCAGGATGACAGTCACAGGTACGAAGAACGCCTCCCAAAGCGCGAGGTGCCTGCCGAGCAGGCCGAAAAGGAGGAGCAGCGCGGCCTCTACCAGCAACGGCAGGACGTACTGGCTTTGCAGGTTGCGCCGTCGCCCCCAGTTGACGAGCATGGCAGAGCACCCCGCTCCGACAAGAAACGATGCGAGCGAACCAATACCGGCAAGCACAAGACGAGCGTCCCCGAGCGCGGTCTGGTCGGCGATCGCTGACACGACGCCGCTCATGTGCGATGTGTATTGTCCGACCGCAAGGTAGCCACCGGCATTGGCCGCGCCTGCGACAAAGGCGAGCGACAACCCGAGCTGACGGTTTGCGCTTGCACTGCGTCTTCTTCCCGTGAGACTTCGAAAGTACTGTGCTGGCATAGGATCTTCAGACGATCGCCCGGATCGTGGGCACATATCCGGCATACGGGGCTTTGAGGCACGGCGACGGGCGAGCCTGCCCACTGGAAATGCCCGCTTTTCTGGCCTCATGTGGCTCATATGATAACGTGATTATCATATCCTGCTATCCATATGAAACTTTCGATGTAATATTACGGCCATGGACTGAGCCGGTGTGCCCGGCTCAGTCCATGCCCCTCGTCCAATCCGAGCGCACTGGAGACATTCCGGATGGCACCTGTGCCGGTCGTCCATTTCGTCCTGCTGGTCGTGGCTGCCTGGCTCGCGATCGGCGCGCTGGGTCTTGGGGTTCTGCATCGCACACGGCTTGTCGCACACGGTCTGTTCCCGCTCGGCGCGCTGGCTGGGTTGCTGCTGGGCGCGGCAGGTCTTGCCGGCATCTTCGCCGAACCTTGCACCCTGGTCCTGCCGGTCGGCCTCCCCGGTCTTCCATTCCATCTGCGCCTGGACAGGCTGTCCGCCTATTTCCTGTTCGTGCTCGGCGTCGTCAGCGCGGGCGTCGGCGCCTTTTCCGCCGGCTATTTCCGCAAGGGCGAAGGGACCGCGCCTGGGTTCATCTGTTTTGAATACCACGTGTGCGTCGCGAGCATCGCGCTTGTGCTCGTCGCGGACGACGCCTACGTGTTCATGGTTGCCTGGGAAACGCTGACGCTGTCCGCAACGTTCCTCGTGATGACCAACCACCGGATCGGCGAGATCCGTCGCGCCGCCTATCTGTATTTCCTGATTTCGCACGTCGGTGCGCTCGCGCTGCTCCTGTGCTTCGGCATTCTGCAGGCTCGCACCGGCGACTACACATTCGCCAACATGCGCGCGCAGTCGCCCGACGCATTCTGGGCATCGCTCGCGTTCCTGTTCGCGCTAATCGGATTCGGCGCGAAGGCGGGCGTGTTCCCGCTGCATGTCTGGCTGCCCGATGCCCATCCGGCGGCGCCGTCTCCCGTATCGGCACTCCTGAGCGGATTCGTGCTGAAAGTCGGCCTGTACGGCATGCTGCGCACCGTGTTTGACCTGCTGCACGTGCAAATCGCGTGGTGGGGCGTGCTGCTGCTCGTGCTCGGTGTCGGCACCACGCTGCTCGGCGTGGTGTTCAGCACGATCCAGGTCGACATGAAACGCCTGCTCGCGTATTCGTCGATCGACAACATTGGCCTGATGATTGCCGCGCTCGGACTCGCGGTGCTGTTTCGTGCATGCGGCATGCCACACCTGTCGGCCCTGGCGCTGACCGCGATGCTCTACCAGATCGCTGCACACGCATCGTTCAAGAGTCTGCTGTTCCTTGGTACGGGCGCTGTGCTGCATGCCACCGGGGAGCGCAATCTTGGCAGGCTGGGCGGCCTGATCCGCTTCATGCCGTGGACCGCGTGGGCCGTGCTTGCAGGCGTCGCGGCCAGCGCTGGCTTGCCGCCGCTGAGCGGTTTCGTGGCGGAGTGGCTCCTGCTGCAGAGTTTCCTGTTCACGCCGGGCTTGCCGAATTCCGTGCTCGCCATGACGGTGCCGATCGTGGCCGCGCTGGTTGCGATGTCGGCAGCTCTCGCCGGCTACACGATGGTCAAGTTCTTTGGCATCGTGTTCCTCGGGCAGCCAAGGGAAGCGAAACTGGTTCGCGCACGCGACGCGAATGCGTGGGAACGGCTCGCGTTCTGCTGGTTCGCGGCGGCCGGCGTGCTGCTTGGGCTGATGCCCGTGCAGTTCGTCAAGGTACTGGACCCGGTCACGCGTGCACTTGTTGGGACCGGCGTCGCCGCGAACAATCAAGGCTGGCTGTTGTTCGCGCCGGTGTCGAATGCACGGGCGAGTTACATGCCCGCCGTGTTCATGCTTTTCTTAATTGCCTGTTGCGCTCTCGCGTGGGTCCTGGTGCGGCGCTTCTACCACGGCCGGCTGCGGCGCGCGGCACCCTGGAGCTGCGGCTTTCCGTTCACGACAGCACGGACGCAGGACACGGCCGAAGGGTTCGGGCAACCGATCCGGGAGATCTTCGCACCGCTGCTACGCGTCGAACGGCAATTGCCGTCGCCGTACGACGCGCAGCCGGTCTACCGGGTGTCGGTCACCGACCGTACGTGGTCCATTCTCTACGACCGTATCGCGGCACTCACGCAACGCGCGGCGCAATGGGCTGGCCGGCTGCAGACGGGAAAAATTGCCGTGTACCTGAGCTACAGCTTCGCCGTACTGATCCTGCTTCTGATGCTGGTGAGACGATGGTGAGCCTGTCCGGAGTCATCTCGCAGGCGCTCGAAATTGTTGTGGCGCTTGCCGCTGCACCACTGCTCACGGGCTGGATTAACCAGTGCCGCGCATGGCTGCAGAACCGGCGTGCGCCATCCATCTGGCAGCCGTACAGGATGCTCCACAAGCTGTTCAACAAGGAATCGGTCATCGCGCACTGCGCAAGCCCGGTGTTCCGTGGTGCCCCCTACGTCGTCTGGGCTGCGATGACGCTCGCGTGTGCGATCGTGCCGACGCTGTCGACTGAACTGCCGCTGTCGCCCGCCGCGGACGCGATCGCGCTCGTCGGCCTGTTCGCGCTCGCGCGAGTGGCGTTGTCGCTCGCCGCGATGGACATCGGCACCGCGTTCGGCACGCTCGGCGCCCGCCGCGAGATGCTGATCGGCTTCCTCGCAGAACCAGCGCTGCTGATGGTGCTGTTCTCGGCTTCGCTGATCACGCAGTCGACGCTGCTCACGAGCATCGTCGCGACACTCGGTCGGGGTGAGTTCACGATCTATCCGAGCCTGGCCTTCGCGGGTATCGCGTTCACGCTGGTGTCACTCGCCGAGAACGCGCGCCTGCCCGTCGACAATCCGGCCACCCACCTCGAGCTGACGATGATTCACGAGGCGCTGATCCTCGAATATTCAGGACGACACCTCGCGCTGATGGAATGGGCAGCGAGCCTCAAGCTGTTCGCGTACTCGTGTATCGGTCTGGCGCTGTTCGTACCGTGGGGCATCGCCGGGGCAGGCAGCCCGTTTGCACTGCTGCTCGCGCTGCCCGTGCTATTCATCAAGCTGATGGCGGGCGGTGCGGCGCTTGCCGCAGTCGAAACCGCCAACGCGAAGATGCGGATTTTCCGGGTTCCCGAGTTTCTCGCCACCGCTTTCCTGCTCGCGGTAATCGGCATGCTCGTGCACATTCTGCTGGGGGGATGAATGCACAGTTACGCGACGCAACTCATCAATTTCCTCGCGGCCATCCTGCTCGCGTTGTCGTTCGCGATGCTGAGCCAGCGCCGGGTCCTGTCGCTGATTCACCTCTATACGCTGCAGGGTGTCGCGCTCGTGCTGGCGAACCTGATCCTCGGATTTGTGACGGGAGATGCGCACCTGTACGTGTCCGCCGGCCTGACGCTTGCGCTGAAGGTCGGCGTGATTCCGTGGATCCTGTACCGGCTTGTGCGCAGGCTCGACGTGCAGGCCGATGTCGAGCCGCTCATCAACATTCCGACGACGCTGTTGATTGGCATCGTGCTGGTCATCATTGCGTTTAACGTCGCCTCGCCAATCAGCCAGCTCGCAACCTCGGTCGCGCACGGCACACTGGGGATCGCGCTCGCGTGCGTGTTGCTGTCGTTCATGGCGATGATCGCGCGCGCAAAGGCGATTCCCCAGGTGATCGGCTTCCTGTCGATGGAGAACGGCCTGTTCTTCGCGGCAACGGCCGCGACCAACGGCATGCCGATGATCGTGGAACTCGGCGTCGGACTGGACGTGCTGGTCGGGCTCCTGATTCTGGGCGTGTTCATGTTCCAGATCCGGGAGCAGTTCGACAGTCTGGACATCCATCACATCGAGAAACTCAAGGATGAGTGACGCCCACGTCGTGCTCGCCGTGCTCGGCATTCCGCTCGTGGCCGCCGCATGCCTGGCGGGCACGCGACCCAGCCGTGTTGCACGTCACCTGAACGTCGCCTTCAGCTTCGCGACGTTCGCGGCGACACTCGTGCTCGCCGCGCGCACCGTCGAACAAGGGCCGTCGTTTGCGTTCGGACGGGCATTTTTTGTCGACCCCCTCAACGTGTACCTGGTTGCGCTGACCGCCTTCGTCGGCTGGACGACGTCATTGTTCTCGCGACCGTACATGCAGGTCGAAGAGGCGCGCGGCCGGATGACGGCAAAGCGGATGCGGCTCTATCACAGCATGTACCAGCTCTTCATGTTCGCGATGCTGCTTGCGCTGCTGACCGACAATCTCGGTGTGCTGTGGGTCGCGATGGAAGCGGCCACGCTCGCGACCGTCCTGCTCGTCAGCGTGTACCGGACAGCCGCGAGCCTCGAGGCCGCATGGAAGTACTTCATCCTGTGCGGCGTCGGCATCGCGCAGGCATTGTTCGGCACGATCCTGCTCTACCTCGCTGCAAGCCGGCAGTTGACCGGCGATGATGCGCTGCTCTGGACGAGCCTGGCCGCCGCGAAGACACACCTTGACCCGAACATCGTATCGATCGCCTTCGTGTTCCTGCTCGTCGGCTACGGCACCAAGGTCGGACTTGTGCCGATGCATAGCTGGTTGCCGGACGCCCATGCCGAAGGCCCGACGCCGATTTCGGCAGTGCTTTCGGGGCTGCTGCTGAATGTCGCGCTGTACGCGGTACTACGCTGCAAGGTACTTGCCGACGGCGCACTGGGCAATGGGCTGCCAGGGCAGTTGTTGATCGGGTTCGGGCTCGTTTCAGTGCTGATCGCCTCGTTCTCGCTGCTCCGCCAGAAGGACGTCAAGCGGCTCTTCTCCTATTCCTCGATCGAACACATGGGGCTGATGACCTTCGCGTTCGGACTTGGCGGTCCGATTGCGACGTTCGCCGGGCTGCTCCACATGACCGTCCATTCCCTGGTCAAGTCGGCGATCTTCTTCACCGTGGGCCACGCGGCTCAGAAAGCAGGCACGCAGGCGATTGAGGGTATTCGCGGGCTGCTGCAGGTCAGCCCGATAGTCGGCTGGGGAATGATGCTCGGCGCGCTCGCGATTCTCGGTCTACCTCCATTCGGCGTGTTTGCAAGCGAGTTCCTCATCTTGACGACCGCGATGAATACGATACCCTGGACGGCACCCTTGCTCCTGCTCGCCCTCGCCGTCGCATTTGCGGCAATCTTCGCGCGCGTGCAGCGGATGGTGTTCGGTGGAACGACAACAGCAAAACCGCTCGAACACCGCCCTGCGCTGTTGCCGGTATTCGTCCATCTGGGCCTCGGGCTGATGCTCGGTCTCTATGTGCCGCCTTACCTGGCAACGTGGTATCGCCAGGCCGCAACGATGCTGGGGGGCTGAAGCATGCGACTTGAATCTTTGCAGATTGACGCGGCGACCCGCCTCGGGTGCAGTCCCGGTCAGGTTCCGGCAAGGGTTGCAGACGTCGATGACTCGGGCTGGCTCGGGATCGCGCGTACTGCGCAATCCGACGGGAGCCGGCTCATTGCGATGTGGGGTAGCGAAGCTTCTGGAGGGATTTTTTCGGCGAACGCCGCATACGAATGTGAAGACGGGATACTGTGGGTGCGTCTTGCGACGGAGCGTAGCCCGCATCCCGGAGGGAGCTTCCCCGATCTTGCTGCGATTTTTCCATACGCGGCGCGCATGCAGCGCGCGATCTTCGATCTCACCGGCTTGCGGGCCCCTGGTGCCGAGGACACCCGCCCGTGGCTCAACCACGGCAACTGGCCCAGTGACTATTTCCCGTTGCAAAGGCAGGCAACGGGTGCCGAACGGTTCGAGTCGAGCGAGGCAGACTACCCCTTCGTGCAGGTCGCGGGAGATGGCGTGCACGAGATCGCAGTTGGGCCGATCCACGCTGGCATCATCGAGCCGGGGCATTTCCGGTTCTCGGTGGTCGGGGAAAAGGTGCTGCGCCTTGAGGAGCGTCTCGGCTACGCGCATCGGGGTGTCGAGCGGCTGTTCGAACGAACTCGAGCCTCAGGTGGCCATCGGCTCGCGGCACGGATTGCGGGCGACTCGACGGTGGCGTTTTCATGGGCCTACTGCATGGCACTTGAGCAGGCATCTGGTGTCGCAGTGTCGAACCGCGCGCTGTATGTACGCGCCCTCCTGCTGGAACGGGAACGAGTTGCCAATCATCTGGGCGACCTCGGCGCGCTCGGCAACGATGCGGGATTCGCCTTCGGAATCGCCCAGTTCTCACGACTCAAGGAAGACTGGATACGCATGAACGCTCACGCCTTCGGACATCGCTATCTGATGGACCGGATCTTGCCGGGGGGGCGTGGCAGTCGATATTCACCCCGAGACTGCAACGGCATTGGTCAGGCAGTGCGACCGTATCGAGCGTGAAGTCGACATCATGCGCAAGATCTACGAGGACCAGTCGGGATTGCAGGACCGGTTTGCCGGCGCGGGCCGTTTGACTGCCGATGTTGCCGGGCATTTTGGCGTGCGCGGCATGGCGGCCCGCGCCAGCGGCCACACATTTGATGTGCGCGCGGCCTTGCAACCCGCTCCGTATAACGTCGTGGCCGTTAAGGCGGCAAGCGATTCGCGGGGCGACGTCGCAGCGCGCGTTGCCGTGCGTTTCACCGAAATAGACGAGTCCCTGCGCCTGATACGTGCACTGCTGGCCAACCTTCCAGCCGGACCGGTTGTGGTCGACATGGAGCCGGCAACCGCACCTTCGCGCGGGACAGGCTGGGTCGAAGGATGGCGCGGCGATGTGTTCGTAGCACTCGAGGTGGACGGGGGCGATGTGGTTTCGCGCTGCCATTGCCACGATCCGTCGTGGCAGGCCTGGCCAGCACTGGAGCATGCGATCATCGGCAACATCGTTGCTGATTTCCCGCTGATCAACAAGTCGTTCAACCTGAACTACGCGGGGCACGATCTCTGATGTGGCAGCTTATCCGTCAATTCGCGCGCAGCGGCTTACCGGACGAACCGGCGCCAACAACAGAAGATACATGGCGACATGAGGAGCAAAAGGTTCGTCGCGAGATACTCGATCTCCTCGGGCGCGCGCTGTGCATCCGGCAGATTGATGCGGGCTCCTGCAACGGCTGCGAACTGGAGATCCACGCGTTGAACAATCCTTATTACAACATCGAAGGTCTGGGAATCAGGTTCGTCGCGAGCCCCCGGCATGCTGACCTGCTGCTCGTGACCGGGCCTGTGACGTTGAACATGAAGGCGGCTGTGCTCGCCGCATATGACGCGACGCCTGCCCCGAAGCTCGTTGTTGCGGCGGGTGAATGCGCGTGCACGGGCGGCATTTTTGCCGGCAGCTATGCAGTGTGTGGACCGGTTTCATCGATCCTGCCGGTCGATGTTGCAATTCCCGGATGTCCGCCGCCTCCCGTCGATCTGCTGCGAGGCATCCTGACGGCCTGCCGGGCGCGTTAGCGAGAGATATGAAATTCAGTGAAGGGACGTCGTCCAGGCGCGTAAGCGCCGCGCGATGTCTCGATCCACCGGGACCGTGACCATGCAATACGACGATTCTGGCGACCTGCGCGAGACTCTCGCGCTCGTGCGCCTGGCAAGCCTCAGCTCGCCACGATGTTCGGCTTCCTGTTTGCCATCCTGCTTCGGTATCCGATGTGGTTTGTTGCCCAATCCGTTCTTGTTGTGATGGTCTCGACCTCACAAGTCGCGATGAACGTCGCAAAGAATCCGGCCAGGCCGTTCGATTTTTCAGTGATCGACTGCCTCCTCGTCGGTTCCTGCTGATCGGCCAGTCGGCTCCCGATGAACTGGCTGCACATCGAGCAGCCGCCATCTGAAGCCAGGTACGCTTCCTGGCCGGGCGATCCACAACATGCCGATTTCCACCCCCAACCTGGCATGGGGTTCCGTTGTGGCGCAATGGATATCGTGCTGCGCCGCGCTAGTCGTGATACTTATCTGGGCGTTTGGCGAAAGATACCTCGACTAACGCTGGAAAGGAGGCAGTAAAGGCTGATCCTTTATCGCCTGATCATAGCCAACTTGAGCGTGTGATAAAGGGCGGCAGGGATAGTCCCCGCGAAGAAACGCCTGGGCCCATATCACCATTCCTCGCAGCATGCACGCGCACTTTTCCCTGCCTGTCCCGCACGTGGCTGCGCACGGGGAGGATCTCAGCCACACAGTCCGATCAAACGCACGACCATTGAGCGCCCTGGTCAGCGAGTATCGTCGGATATGTGCTTCGCGGAAACGATTTCTTCGCCCAAACTTGCGAAGTATGCCCGCCAAAATTGCACTGCCTCTTCCGCAGACGTCTGATCGGGAAGGCACTCGATCTCAAAGACATCGGAATCTGAAAGGTGTCCAAACACGCACCATCCCTTCAACGCCGCGTCTGTTCCGTGCAATATGAGACTTATGATGCTCGCGCGACGTTGCTCTATGCTCCCGGCGACATAATCGATAAACAGACTGGACTCCGATGGTCTGGAGACGCCAAAAACCTGGTACCGAATCGGATAAGGTAAGCTTTCCATCTTCCTATCCTCCATTCTCTCTTGGCCGCTAAACGCTGGTAGTGCAATGAAAAATCGCTTTTTACGCGCAGCAAGCTCGTCGCAGCTCGATTGTCGCAAGGACTTTTGTGCTGGAAGTAATCGCGCTATCAAGCATCCGTTCCAGCCTGCAGCGTATAAGAGGGGGACGGGAAACTATGTACGCTACCCCCTATGGAAATCACAAAAATCGCAGCTTGAACGCGTTGAGGTGAAAAAGGTCCACAGCGAGCACAATCCATATGCCCTGCGAAGTTGTCCACTACGCTCGCAGCGAGATACTTCATACGATCCCCCCGCACCACCTCCGCTCGGCACATCAGCACGTTGACCGCATCCTCCAGGGCCCGGGCCTGGATCTATCGCAGTAAGGCGTTCTGCGTTGCTCAAAAGTTGAAGACGAACGATGTGATCGATGAAACAGAGCCCGAAGGTTTTGTCGCGATAAGGCGTGGCGATGAGAGGCACTCCTTAGCCAATAGGAATCCTTATTTGGCTAGCGAGTAAAATTGGTCGGCGGGTGTGTGGTTCAAACCGTTGGTCTGCATTTGCCCCTAGCGATCATGTGCATCTATATGAACGCCGAGCAGAATGCGAACACATCGGAAATCCTTGAAGCCCATTAAAGTGGACCCCGAGTTTGAGACGGTAGTTTAAGCTGTCGTCCGCGACAGGATGGCAGAGAATGAGCGAAGGAAAAAATGCAGGGTACACACGCCGGAATTCAAGGCGAAGGTCGGCTCGGAGGCGGCACGTGGAGTGAACAACTGGTTGCGCGTTTTCGTGTTTGAAAACACGCGGGCACACAGTGATGCGAATCCGCGAGTGATTTCAGGGGGTCACATGCGGGGAAAAGCGACCGACACCCATGGTGCATGGTGATTTCATCAGGATAACAGATGAAAATGTGCGCGCCAGTACCTGGCGCGGGGTCACATCACCGTGGTAGCTGCCCGAAGGGAGGGCGTCAGCCGTAGTGCCGAAGGTTAATCATCGCATACGCGAGCGTCTTGAACGCGTAGTGCACGTCACTGATGCGTTCAAAGCGCAGCAGCAGACGGCGGAATTTATCTTCCCAGGCGAAGACGCGTTCGATGGTGCGAAAGCGTTCCTCGAATATAGCAGGATCAAAGTACTGCCTGCGTCCGCGTTTGGGTGTCTTGCGACCACGCGGATTT
>NZ_DATJWR010000401.1:0-3705 GCF_035501035.1 Paraburkholderia sp. | reverse complement strand
CCCTTGCTTTCCAGCGTGCTCACGGCATCGCTCGTGGTCGCCGCCGTCAGCGCCGTTTGGCGTGCGATCTCACCCAGACGCATCGGGCCCTTGCGCTGCATCAGCAGCACCAGGATTTCGCCTTGCGTCGGCGTCAGACCTGCGCCTTCCGCCCATTCCCATGCCTGGCTCCGCATCGCCGTGCTGAGTCGCAGCAGGCTGTGAGTCACCCGCCCGGTTGCCTGCTCTCCGTATACGCCTTCGCTCATGGTCTTCGGTTCGTTATTGACCGCGTGTCCTTGCACGTCGACATCCGATGTTCGATGCCCGCGAACTGACAGTCGCTGGGGCGGCGTGGTCGCACCTCCGGCACGCCGATCCCGGCAATCGCAAAATATCCCGTAGTTCAGACTTCCAATTCTCCAGATTCCGCTGCGAGTGTTTGCTCGCGGAAAGGTGGTCCGCTGAAGCCGTCGCAGCGAAAAACGACATTCTATTTGAGAACGGAGAATCGTATAACTAATTATCATCCCATCTGTCCGATATCCGTGGGATACGACCGCCGATGCATGTGCGCCGCATCTTGCGCGCAGATACGCGAGTGCCAACGTCGGCAAAATCGGCAGGAACACGCAACGGTTGTTAAATACTACTACGTTTATATACACAAGCAGGATTTTTCATGGGCGCGAGGCTCGGTCATCGGGGCGCAGTCGAGCGATTATGACCTACACTGGAAAGGTGCCCTTGGCGCGCCCGGGGTTGCTTTGACGCAATCCAGAAGGGATGGCAGCTAATTGACGGGTTAATGGCGATACCATGGGCAACTCGCCGTCATCTGCTGCCTGAATTCATCTGGAACTGATGTTCCAGAAGCAATCCTCGCAACTTAAGGAGGGCTACATGACGGCTTTGGAGGCGAATGCCTTGTGTGGCTTGAGTTGCAGCGGTCGAGGTCGGCTACGGTCGGGCATGAAGCGGATGACATTGTCAGCGATATGACGAAGCAGGCGAGTCAGGTCATCGATGGCAGGCGCAACGCCATCGCACAGCCAGCGCGGCAGGCACTGCCGGACGTGGGCAAATGCGCGCGTGCGGTTGATCTTGAGCAGCGCGTCGGTGGACGAACAGATCAAGGTGGGCGTGTGTTCGCTGATCTGTCCGTCGCGCTCACCGAGTGCTTCCAGGCACAGCAGCGCATTGAGATTGTCGCTGAGGACCTTCGCGGCGAGATCCTGCTGATGCGTCAGCCAGCTCAGTCCGGAGACGGCCTCAAGCGCCAATCGATGCTTGATCCGTTTGAACGCTTCCTCAATTCGCCACCTCTGGTGGTACAGGGCGGCGAAGTCCGCAGCGGGCCATGTTTGGGTATCGAGCAGACTGGTGGCCAGCACACGCACGCGGCCCTCGGGTGTCACGAGCCGGATGAGGCGCACCGTGACCGGCGCACGTTCAATTTCGTAGTCGCTCGCGTCCGGACGGTTTGGCGGTGGCAACGTCACGATCGCCTCGCCTGCACCGCTGCGCAGAAACGTTGTGACGGCAGCGCCGCCGATGCTGTCAATGCGCATGCAGAAGTGAATCGCGCGCATCTGGAGTGCGGCCATCAGCCAGGAGGCGGGATAACCGCGGTCCAGCACGAGCAGGTCATTCTTGCCCAGCAGATCGAGGTGCTCGAACAGCATCTGCCGCTCGCCGGTATCAGTACCGTACAGTGTCGCATGCAGCATCATCTCGACGCCGGGCAGGTACAGTGCGAAGACCTTGGCAAACTGGATCACGCGACGCGTGGCATCGCGCGTAGTCAGCCGCACATCGCTCGCGTCGGCGGCCACCACACGCAGCCCGTGCCAGCGCGGGATGCCGATGTGCTGTTCGACGAGCGTAAGCAGATGCTGCGTCAGATCGGTGAACACGGTGTGCGGCAGGTTCTGCCGGGCTTTCGAAAGTGCCTGGGCGCTTGCGCCTCGCACCAGTTCGGCCTGGTTATGAAGCACCGCGAAGAAGCGGTCGAGCTCAGTCTGAACACAGGCCCGGTTGCAGCCGAGAAACCAGCTGATCAGTGTGGCGAAGTCCAGCTTGCGGCGCCGGCTGAAATGCCTCGGATCGGCAACATGACGCGTACGCAGTTCCGCCGAATGAAGGTAGCTGATGAACCCGCTCAGTATAGGGATAACCCGAGTTCATATCGTGAAATAGTGAGGATTACGACATTCCGAATCCTACCCGCTCAGCCCTGTGTTTACAAGCCTCTGCGGCTTAAGTTGATAGGATTGGGGTAAAGCCGGATGAGTCTTTTGACCTTGCCCCTGTTTGGCGAATCCCTTAACCGAGGAAATTACGCAGCCTCGCCTTGCTTGGCTGCGAACCAGTTTTTCTCGAATGTCATGGGGCTGACGTAATCGAGTGTCGAGTGTAACCGGCGTGCATTGTAAAAGCCCAGCCAGTCAATTACTTCATCCATCGCGGCACGCCGCGTGGCGAAGTGCCGTCCATGCATCCGTGCGACCTTCAGCGAACCCCACAGACTTTCGGTCGGCGCGTTATCCCAGCAGTCACCCCGTCGGCTCATCGACGAACGCATGCCATAGGCCTTCAGTGTGTCCTGAAACAGGTCGCTGCAATACTGGCTGCCCCGGTCGCTATGCACGATTACGCCAGCTTCCGGGCGGCGCCGGAACCACGCCATGCGCAGGGCATCCGTGACCAGTTCAGCCTTCATGTGCGGCTGCATCGACCAGCCCACCACCTGCCGGCTGAACAGGTCGATGATGACAGCGAGATACACCCAGCCCTCGGCCGTCGCCAGATAGGTGATATCGGTCGTCCAGACCTGGTTCGGTGCGGTGGCGGTGAAGTTGCGCTTCAGCAGGTTCTTTGCGACCGGCAGGTCGTGGTTCGAGTTCGTCGTCGCGATGTACTTGCGCTTGTGGCGGGCCCGAATGCCATGCTGTGCCATCAGCTTGCGAACCCGCTCCTTACCCACGCGCACGCCGCGCGCAACCAGCTCCTTCCACATGCGCGGCCAGCCATATTCGCCTTTGACCTGCGCGTGAATTGCCTTGATGTGCGCCAGCAAGGCATCGTTGCTTACGCGGCCTCTGTGCGGCTTGTCACCGGCGGTGCGCTGCCGGCGCTGATGATATCCGCTGGGGCTGACCTCCAGCGTTTCACACAAGACTGAGACGGGCCAGTGGTGTCGATTCCGGTCGATAAACGCGCACTTCACATCGACTCCTTCGCAAAGTACGCTGCGGCTTTTTTTAAAATATCCCGCTCCATCTTCAGGCGAGCCACTTCCGCACGCAGCCGCGCCAGTTCCATCTGTTCGGGGCTCACGGGCTTCGTGCCTGCTCCCGCCAGCTTGCCTTCCCGGTCAGCCTTCACCCAGTTGTACAGCGTCTGTTCAACCACACCAAGTGTCGCCGCCACCGCCGCCATGCTTTGCCCGGCCTTGACCAGCCGCACCGCTTCCAGCTTGAACTCGAGCGTGTACTGCGCTCGCTTTGCCTTGCTTGTCATCGTTCTTCTCCTTGCGTGAGTTTACCTGCTCAGCAAGGGATTCGTTTTTCGGGGGCAAGCTCAGTGCGTTTGACCACGTTGACCACGAACTCATGATGAAAGCGGTGCGGCAACATGCCCGCTGCAAATGGGTAGAGCTGTACGTGGAACGCTGGCTGAAGGCGCCGATGATGAGGGGGCAGGAAATGGTGTCGCGGACGCAGG
>NZ_DATJWR010000400.1:0-4777 GCF_035501035.1 Paraburkholderia sp. | reverse complement strand
GCCCCAGCCCACCACGCCGATGCCGTTGATCATCGTGGTGTGGCTGTCCGTGCCGACGAGCGTGTCCGGGTAGTAGACGGTGTCGCCGCCTTCGGCCTTCTTGTGCACGCCGCGTGCGAGGTATTCGAGGTTGACCTGGTGAACGATGCCGATGCCCGGCGGCACGACCTTGAACGTGTCGAACGCCTGCATGCCCCATTTCATGAACTGGTAGCGCTCGTTGTTGCGCTGGAATTCCAGCTTCATGTTCAGGTCGAGCGCGTCCTTCTGGCGGAAGTAGTCGATCTGGACCGAGTGGTCGACGACGAGATCCACCGGCACGAGCGGCTCGATGACCTTCGGGTCACGGCCGACGTGCTTGGCGACGCCGCGCATGGCGGCGATGTCGGCGAGCAGCGGCACGCCCGTGAAGTCCTGCAGCACGACGCGCGAAACGACGAACGGGATTTCGTCGACGCGGGGGGCCGTGGGCTTCCAGTTCGCGAGTTGCTCGATGTGCTCTTCCGCGATCTTCTTGCCGTCGTAGTTACGCAGCACGGACTCGAGCACGATACGGATCGAGACCGGCAGGCGATTGATCTTCACGCCGAGCTGCTTGCCGAGTTGCGGCAGCGAGTAGAACTTGCCTTTGCCGGAACCGCTGTCGAATTCCTTTAGCGTTTTATGGAGGTTGTGGGCCATGGTGTTTTCCTTCGTTTAATCGCGGAAATAACGCTTACTGCACGTTTGCTGCTCTTACTGATCGTTGCCTGCTTGCTCAAATCACGTACAAGTCGACGTACTCGTTGACCGGCATGGCTTCGAATCGTGCCGCATCGAGCGAGACATCGACTATCGCCTGCTGCTGCTTCGCGGGGAAGCGGCGCGCGAGGTTGCTTCGAAACTTCTCGATCAGCAGCGGGATGCCTTCTTCGCGGCGCCGCTTGTGGCCGATCGGGTATTCCACCACGACTTCCGGCAGTGTCGTGCCGTCGTTCAGCTCGACGGTGAGCGCGTTTGCGATCGAGCGCTTGTCGGGGTCGTGATAATCGTGCGTGAACTGCGCGTCTTCCACGCACGCCGTTTTCGCGCGCAGCGCGTCGATGCGCGGGTCGCGCGCGACTTCGTCTTCGTAGTCGGCGGCGGTCAGCCGCCCGAAGATGAGCGGCACGGCGACCATGTACTGGATGCAGTGGTCGCGGTCGGCCGGGTTTGCGAGCGGGCCGCTCTTGTCGATGATGCGCATCGCCGCTTCGTGCGTGCGTATCGTGATGCGCTTGATATCCCCGGCCGTCAAGCCCTTTTGCGCGAGCACGCGGTGCAGCGTGATCGCGGCTTCGGCGGCGGTCTGCGCGTGGAATTCAGCCGGGAACGAAATCTTGAACAGCACGTTTTCCATTACGTACGTGCCGTAGGGGCGCTGGAATCTGAACGGCTGTCCCTTGAACGAGACGTCGTAGAAGCCCCACGTTTTCGCCGTCAGCGCGGAGGGATAGCCCATCTCGCCGGTCTTCGCCATGAGCGCGAGGCGCACGGCGCGCGAGGTGGCGTCGCCTGCCGCCCACGACTTGCGCGAACCGGTGTTGGGCGCGTGGCGGTAGGTGCGCAGCGACTGGCCGTCGACCATCGCGAGCGAAATGGCGTTGATCAGCTCCTCACGCGTGAGCCCGAGCATCTGCCCGACGACGGCGGTCGAGGCGAGCTTCACGAGCAGTACGTGGTCGAGGCCGACCTTGTTGAACGAGTTTTCCAGCGCGATGCAGCCCTGGATCTCGTGCGCCTTCACCATGCCTTCGAGCACGTGCCTCATGGTGAGCGGCGTTTTGCCCTGAGCGATGGCCGTGCGCGAGAGCCAGTCGGCCGTCGCGAGAATGCCGCCCAGGTTGTCCGACGGATGGCCCCACTCGGCGGCGAGCCACGTGTCGTTGAAGTCGAGCCAGCGGATCATCGCGCCAATGTTGAACGCGGCCTGAACCGGGTCGAGCTGGAATTGGGTGCCTGGCACCTTCGCGCCATGCGGGACGACCGTGCCCGGCACGATCGGTCCCAGCAGCTTGGTGCAGGCGGGGTAGGAGAGCGCCTCGAGCCCGCAGCCGAGCGTGTCGATCAGGCAATGCCGGGCCGTCGACAGCGCGAGCGCGCTATCGACCCGGAAGCTCAGGACGTAGTCGACGATGTCGACGAGTACCTGATCCGGCTGCGGCCTGACGTTGGCGATCGGCGCGGACATCGAGGCGCTCCGGCGGAGCCTTACTGGCCCGCTGCGCCGCTAGCGCCTTGAGCCGGCGCACGGTTGGCCGGGTTCAGAGCGTTGGCCTGCGTCGGCGCCATGGCGCCTTGCTGCATGGCAACGGTCTTGCACTCGTCGGCCAGACGCGAGCTGTCCTTGTCCGAGAACAGCATGGCCTTGGTCGGGATCACGACGAGGTCGAGGCCGGTTGCGGCGTCGTGGAAGCGGTCAGCGCCGGTGGTGGTGACCTGGCGCGGCAGGTTGTAATTCTTGTTCGCCCAGTGAACGGTGACGATCTGGTCACGCGCCATGTCGCCCTTCAGGTCGAATTGCATGCCTTCGGCACAGGTCCAGTGCTCCGAGCCTTCCGGGATCGGATCGACCTTCGCTTCCTTGGCAGGGTTGGCCTTGCGCTTGATGATGCGATGCTTCGGAGCCGGCTTCCTGGCAGTGGTGGTCGACGTCGTGTCTTGTGCGGCGGCGTCGGTCGCGGCCAGCATCATCGTCGAGGACAGCGTGCCGATGACAGCGGCGATCAGCAATTTCTTCATGGGAATCAGACCTTTATCTCTCTAAATCGGTTGATCAGTGCGCGGCCGCAGTATGCGGCCGCCGGTTGCACGACGCGCGCCCCGAAAGCGCGCAGCGGACGCTATTTTCACCTATTTATCGCCATGAACTTCAATTTCTCCGGCCCGGTGTTGCTCACGCTGCTTGTTCGTCCGCAGTACCCTTCTTTTTCATCGCCGCGCCGCGCGGCGCGATACCTGCGATGCCTGCGCGGCGGAACATGCTGAAAACGTTTTCCGCGCGGAGGCTCGCGGCACGCATCAAGGCGACTCCTGCGCCAGTTCGCCCGGCGTCGCGGCGCCCGGGCCAAAGAGCGGCGCCGCTTCGAGCGGCACGGTGCGGCCCGTCGAGCGAGCGCGGCGCAGCACGGCCCAGTAATAGCGGTAGCTCGCGCGGTCGTGCAGCGTGTCGCCGTGGCGCGTCGGGCCCCACTGCGCGTGCTGTGCGGCGAGCAGGATTTCCGTGGCGGTGGCGATCTCCTCGTCGCGCGGCGCGAACGCGGCCACGATGACGGGAATCTGCGCCGGGTGAATGCTCCACATGCGTGTGTAGCCGAATTCATTGCGGGCGCGGCGCGCGTCGTTCGCCACCACGTCCATGTCGCGCACTTCCGTGCTCACGTTGTGCGAGGGGACGCGGCCAAAAGCGTGGCAGGCCGCTGCGATTTCGAGCTTCGCGCGGCGCACGAGCGGGTGATCGAACTGGCCCGGCGAGCGCATGGCGCTGTCGGGAATCGCGCCGTCGTGGGCGGAGACGAAGTCCATGAGCCCGAAGCTCAGCGCCTCGACGCCGCGCAGTGCGGCTAGGTCGAACGCGCGCGCGAGCGCGCCATGCGTTTCGACGAGCAGTTGGACGGGAATGGGTTTGTCGATGCCCATCTCGACGCGCGTGGCCTCGATGAATGCCGTCATCTCGGCGGCGTCGCCCACGGCGCGGATCTTCGGCAGCGTGATGAAGGCCGGCGCGCGTTTCGCGGCGCGCAGGATCAGGCGCACGTCGTCGCGCCAATGCGGGTGATGGAAGTCGTGAATGCGGACGCCGACGCGGCCGAAGCGGTCGTGCTCGCCGCCGATGAACGACGCCACGAGCTCCGCATGCTCGGCCTCGCGGCCCACCTGGGCGCCGTCTTCGCAATCGAGCGTGATGTCGAACACCGGGCCGAGCTGCTGCTGCAGCGCGAGCGATTTCAGCATCAGCTTCTCGCTGCCCGCGTAGTGATCGCATGCGGGCAGGATGGCGGGCGGCGCTTCGCCGTCGAACAGTACTTCGGCGGGGGGAATGGCGCGCATCTTCGGCGTCGGAGTCGAATGTTGGGGGAGAAACCGGATTCGGATGCGTCCTGCCAGCGAGGCCGTCTGGCAAGGCGCATGCGGATCGGGCGGGCCGCGCAGGGCGTTCCGCGGATATTGTTCCGCGTACAGCGTCGCGCGGCTCCGCTCACGGGGCCGCGCGCATGATACCGGAACGAAACGGCGCCGCACGGCGTGCGACGCGCATTCCGTTCGTACAGCTGGCTTACTTGCCGAGCAGGTGAGCCACGCCGTCGCGCTCTTCGAGCAGCTCGTTGAGCGTGCCGTCCATCTTCTCGCGCGAGAACGCGTCGATTTCGAGGCCTTCCACGCGCTTGTATTCGCCGTTTTCGCAGATCACCGGCACGCCGTAGATGATGTCTTCGGGGATGCCGTACGAGCCGTCCGACGGGATGCCCATCGTGACCCACTTGCCGTTCGTGCCGAGGACCCAGTCACGCACGTGGTCGATCGCAGCGTTGGCAGCCGATGCCGCCGACGAGAGGCCGCGCGCTTCGATGATCGCCGCGCCGCGCTTCCCAACGGTCGGGATAAAGGTGTTGCGGTTCCATTCGTCGTCGTTGATCAGCGCGTTGAGCGACTGGCCGTCGACGGTGGCGAAGCGGTAGTCGGGGTACATCGTCGGCGAGTGGTTGCCCCACACGGCGAGCTTCTCGATCGAAGCGACCGGCTTGCCCGACTTGGCGGC
>NZ_DATJWR010000399.1:0-17416 GCF_035501035.1 Paraburkholderia sp. | reverse complement strand
AAGAGAGCCGGGGTTCTGGCGTTTGGGCGCTGTCCCTACATCGTACGCAGTACGAAACGAAGCAGGACGAAGCCCGCGCCGAGCGGGTGGACCCACGGTAGGCGCAATCGCGCGCGTGAGGCTCGCGCCATTGCGTCAACGCAAAGGCGTGGCTCACGCGCCGACCGCCACCGCGTGCTTTTGCGCGAAGTCCCAGCGCTCGGCGTGCGCCGTGTCCACGGCAGCGGGCAGCAGATGCGCGTTGAAGAATGTATCGGCGATTGTTTGCTGCTCGCCGAAGTTCGCGCGGCTCACCTCGCGCACGAGATAGCTTCGGCGCGCGTTGGCGCGCTCGATGGTGGACGCGTCGAGACCCCAGATCGGCGCGAGCAACTGCGCGGCGTCCTGCGGCGCGCTTCGCACCCATTGGCCAGCGCTGCACAACTGCGCGTAGACCACGGCGATCACCTCGGGCCGCGCTTCGGCAAAGCGCGTCGAGGCGAGATAGTAGCGCTGGTAAGTCGCGAAGCCCTTGCCGTCGGCGAGGATGCGCACATCGGGCTGCTGGTCGACCGAGGCCACGTAGGGGTCCCAGGTCACCCAGGCATCGACGCTGCCGTGCTCGAAGGCGGCCCGCCCGTCGGCCGGCGTGAGGTAGTGGATGCGCACGGCGTCGGCGGGCACGTTCGCGTGCGCGAGCGCCGCCAGCAGCAGATAGTGGCTGCCTGCCGCCTTCGTTACGGCGATGTCCTTGTCGCGCAGGTCGGCGAGCGTGT
Source organism: Paraburkholderia sp. (assembly GCF_035501035.1). GTDB lineage: Bacteria > Pseudomonadota > Gammaproteobacteria > Burkholderiales > Burkholderiaceae > Paraburkholderia. The sequence continues at coordinate 16,661 of NZ_DATJWR010000399.1, read as the reverse complement.
GCAGCGCGCCCGCGCGCCTGACGATGATGGCTTGCGCTCCGGGCGAGGGCGCTTCTTGCGCGACGTAGACGAAGCGCGCATGCGCGGCCTGCGCGAAGATGGGGACGGTGTCGGCGACGTCGGCGCTGAAATCGACGGCTTCCGCGTTTAGCGCTTCGGTGAGCGGCAGGCCGCTGGCGAACTCGCTCCAGCTCACGCTCACACCGAGCGGCGCGAGCGCGGCTTCGAGCTTGCCTTGCGCCTTGAGCACGGTGATGAGCGTGGACGACTTCTGATAGCCGATGCGCAGTGTCGAAGCCGGCGCGGCGAACGCCAGCCCTCCTGTGGTCGCCGCGACGCCGAGAATCGATCCACGAATGAGCAGACGGCGGCGGGAGGGAGAGAACATGGCGGACCCAGTAGAGACAGTTGGCGACGCGGTGATCGTGGACGACGCCCGCGCGCAACACAACGAAGCGATTGTGCTAAGGATTCGCGCGAGGGTGCTTTAATCGGGACTAGAGACGCGGGACTAAGTACAAAAGCGAGTCGCTCGAACTGTGAGACGGGCCTTAATGCGTTTTGGCGGCTTGGATATCAGGAGATATTGGATTTATCGCCGCGCGTGCGGCGTTAGCATGAGCGTCCCGTCATTCCCGTCTTTGGACTTCTTCACACAATGTCCCGTTCTTTCCCAGGCTTTGGCATCTGGGCGCTCGTGCATGGAAGCCGCGCAGCACTGCAGGACCCCGCCGAACCCCAGGACGCATCGTGGGCCCGCAACAAGGCGCTCGTGCTCGAAGCCGAGCGCCTTGGCTTCGACTCGGTGCTCGTCGCGCAGCACACGGTCAATCCGCACGATCCCACGCTCGACCAGCTGGAGGCGTGGACGGCCTCGGCCGCTTTGGCGGCGCTCACCTCGCGCATCCTTCGCGCGTTCGCCGCGCGTCGGCTCCAATGGGGGAACGGCGGCGGGACTCGTGGGCGATTACGACACGGTCGCGCGGCGCATCGCCGAATTTGATCGCGCAGGGGTCGAACTCTTCATGCTCGAGTTCCAGCCCTTCGAGGACGACATGCGCCGCTTTGCACAGGAGCTCGTGCCGCGTGTGCGCCGCGAACTCGCTGCATGAAGCAACGGGCGCGCAGCCTGGGTCAGAAGAACGCGCCCGTTGGCGGGAGCTGCCCGGTCAGGAGGTTCTGGCCGAGCAGACGCTCCTTGTAGAGACGCGGATTGTGCGAGGCGATCACCTTGATATTGCGCCAATGCCGGTCCAGCGCGGCCACGTTCGACACCACCGAGCCCGAGCCGAGGTCGATGAGCCAGTTGGCGACTTGCGGCGCGAGATCGTCGATCACGACCTTGGCTTCCGAGGCGGCGAGCGTCGCGGCGAGGGTGGCCGCATATTCGTCGCGCGTGCCATGGCTCCCCAGGGCGCTTTGCAGCGCCTGCACGGCCCGCCCGACGGTCGCCTCGATGCTCGCGGCGTAGGCGCGAATGCGCCCCAGCAACGCCTGTAGCGCCGGTTCGTCAGCGGGTTGCGCGGCCTCGCCATGGTAGAAGTTGCGCCGCCGCGCGCGCAGCACCTCCGCCGCGTCGAGAACCACGCGCCGCACGATGCCGGCAATACAGTTGGTCAGGTAGACCTGGTGGAAGGTGAAGCCCCACGGTGCGGCTTCGGGCGCTTTCGGCGGGTCTGGCGGATAGACATGGCCGGCCTTCACCACGACGTCGCGAAACCGCGCGGTGCCCGAGCCGGTCAGGCGTTGGCCGAAGCCCTGCCAGTCGTCTTCGGTGCCGACGCCTCCGCCTCGTTCGAGCACGTATTGCACGGTCTCGTTCGCGCGGTTTTCGACGGCGAGCCCGACGAATGCGTCGTTGTAGAGATTGCCTGTCGCGTAGACCTTGTCGCCCGAGCCCACGTAGACCTGCCTGCGCTCGTCCCATTCCAGTCGGCTCAAAACGCGGCTTGGCCGCGCGCCCGCCGCCGTCGCATCGCTTTCGACGAAGCTGAGCCCGATCGTCTTGCGCTGGCGCGCGAGGTCGAGCACGTGCGCATGGAAAGGATGGCCGCGGCGCTCGAGTGCTGCCTCCACCTGCCAGAGGTGATTGCGAAAGGCGTGGGCGATGTTCGAATCGGCCGCGGCGACGTCGCGCGCCACGGCGAAAAGCTCGCTCAACGACACGCCGTGGCCGCCGTCATCGGCGGGCAGGCGCAACGCGCCGAAGCCAAGCGCCTTCAGCGCGGCGATCTCTTCGTGCGGCAGGCGCTGCTCGCGCTCGCGCTGCGCCGCGGTCGCGGCGATCCCGACTATGGCTTCGGAAAACCCGAGCGACGCCGATAACGGCGAGACGAGCGAGATTCCGCCAGGCGGTTGGGTGGGGGTTTCAGACATACGCTTTCCGGTGCATGGCGCCTTCGCGTGCGGGGCGCGCGTGGCGTGTGTTTCGGCGGCGCGTCATACCTTGACGCTGTAATCGGCGACCTTGATGGGCGCGCCGATGATCTTGCGTTGCGCGAGCCAGTCCGCCGCACGTTGCAGTTGCGCCATGAAGGCCGCGTCGTCCGGCTCGTGAAACCGGTTCACGCGCTTCAGGCTCGTCAGATAGTCACGCACCTGATCCGGATATTTCACCTCTTTTTGCACGAGCAGTTCCGACTCCGCCGGGTGCTGCGACTGCCAGGCGCCTTCCGCGTAATACGCGTCGAGCACGGCGCGCACCAGTTCTGAGTTTTCTTCGGAGAACTTACGGCGCGTCACGAGCGAGCTGTAGTCAATGAGGAAGTCGAGATCGCGTCCTTCGTTGAAGATGTCCTTCGCGTCGTTCGAATAGCGCGCGATATCTACGGCGGGCGACCACATCGACCACGCGTCGACCTTGCCTTGCGCGAATGCCGGCGCGGCATCGGGCGGATTCAGGTAGACGAACTCGACCTTGCTGCGGTCGATGCGATGTTTCTCCAGCGCCGCGATGACCAGGAATTCGCCCAGCCCCGAGCGGTTCACCGCGACCTTGCGGCCGGCGAGGTCGGCGACCGTGTTAATGCCGCTCGTCTTCTTCACGATGATGGCGGTGGAGCGTGGCGAATACACGTCGAAGGCGGTGAAGACGATGGGCGAGCCGGCCAGCATGGCGGCGAGTGCGGGTGTCGTCGATCCCCAGAAGCCGAAATCGGCGCTGCCGCCAACTACCGCCTGGATCGACGGTGCATGGTTCGGAAACGGTCCGATCCACTCGACCTTGATGTCCTTCGCCGCGAGCGTTTTCTCGAACACGCCGCGTTGTTTGGCGATGTCGGGCAGGCTTCCGTAGCCCCAGCCAATGCGGACCGTGTCGGTGTTGCGCGTGAGCCTGGCCGGCTGCGCAGCGCGCGCGGGAAGCAGATGCGCGGCCGCGGCGCCGGCCAGCAGTCCGCCCGCCGCGCGCAGGAGCTGGCGGCGAGTCAGTGAAGCATCGTTCATTCGTGGCCTTTCCTTGTGTGGGGTGGAGGAAGCGGTTCAGTGGGACTGAACGCCGAGTTCCTCGAGCAGCGTGAGCCGCAATGCCTGCGGCGCGTGGTCTTTGGGATGAAACGAAGCGGCGATGCGCCCGGCGCGCATGACGAGAATGCGATCGGCGAGCGCGAGCGCCTCGTCGACGTCATGCGTCACGATGAGCACGCCCGGTGCGTGACGCTCGACCAGTTCCTTGACGAGCCCGTGCATCTTGATGCGCGTGAGCGCGTCGAGCGCGGCGAACGGTTCGTCGAGCAGCAGCAGCGCGGGATCGCGCACGAGCGCGCGCGCCAGTGCGACACGCTGCGCTTGTCCGCCGGAAAGGTTGCGCGGCCAGTCGAGCTCGCGACCCGCGAGGCCGACTTCGGCCAGCGCGCGGGACGCGCCCGCGCGGCCGAAGCTCGACTCGTGGCCGAGCGCGACGTTCTCCCACAAGGTGGCCCAGGGCAGCAGACGATGCTCCTGAAACACCACGGAAGGCCGCTGGGGGGCGCGAATCTGCCCGGCATCCGGCGTGTCGAGGCCGGCGAGCGCGCGCAGCAGCGTGGTCTTGCCGCAGCCGCTCTCGCCGAGCAGCGCGACGAATTCGCCTTTGCGGATATCGAGGTCGAGTGCATCGATCACGACACGCGTGCCATAACGGCGCTGGAGTCCGCGTACCGATACGGCCAACGGCGACGCGACGGCTTCGCTTTCGCGGCGAGGCACGGCGTTCGCGTGGCGGGACAACGTTGCGGTGGCGCTCACTTCTTCTCTCCCTTGGCGTAGTTCGCGTGCCACGACAGGAAGCGCGTTTCGAGCGAACGAACTAGCGCGTCGGCGGTGACGCCGATGATCGCGTAAATAATCATGGTCAGCAGGATGACGTTGGTCTGCAGGAATTCGCGTGCGTCCATGGCGAGAAAGCCGATACCCTTGGTCGTCGCGAGCGTTTCGGCGATCACGAGCGCGAGCCACGCGTGCGCCAGCGCATAACGAACGCCCGTGAGGATTGCGGGCATCGCGCCGGGCAGAATGATCCGGCGCACGACCGCGGGCCATTTCATCCCGATCACCTTGGCGAGTTCCATCAGTTTCGGATCGATCTGACGAATGCCGAGCATCGTGTTGATGTAGATGGGAAACAGCACAGCGAGTGCGACGAGAAAAACCTTGGCGACTTCGCCCACGCCGAACCACACGATGACGAGCGGCAGCATGGCGAGAAAAGGAATCGCGCGCACCATCTGGATCGACCGGTCGATGAGCGCCTGCGCGAGCCGGGAAAAGCCGACCAGCACGCCGAGGGCGAGGCCTGCCGTGCCGCCTATCAGGAAGCCGGCCACGGCCCGCAGGAGCGAGACGCTAAGGTGTACGAATAGATCGCCACTGACGGCAAGACTCCATGCCGTCGATGCGACGCTGCTCGGCGCCGGCAGCACTTGCGCGGTGATCCATCCCGCGCGCGCCGCAAGCTCCCAGAGGACGACGATCAATGCCGGGATGGCCCACGAAAGCCAGTAGTAAAAGCGATCGGTCGAGCGCCCCGAGCTTGCCCGCGAAGAGGCAACATAGTTGTTTGAGGAAGAAGCAACGTCAGCCATGTCGGTTCCGTAATTGCCCTGAACAGATACAACCAGTGATGAAAAGCCCTCGCATGCGGGGGGACGATTCGACTTGGGTTCGCAGGGCTTGGGTTGCCCGCAGCGGGCGAGCGAACTGCGCCGGGTAGGGCCCAGAGCGCAGATCGCGAGCGTTGCGCCAGCGCGACCGCCCCATTGAAAAGACCGCGTTTGCGTAGTGGCGAATTGCCTATTAGAGGCGGTTTGCCCTAGCTGTGACAAACGCTTTTTTCCGCTTTGCTTTTTCGATTCGATGCACTGCGCTTCACATCATCAATATGCGTTTCACATGAGCGAACTCGGGAATGTCACCTTTAGCCGCCGGATAGCTGCGCAGCTGGTCGGTAACGCTCCTGCACGGCACCGGGTTTGAACGCGGCACCTTCTAAAGGAGGGTATTGCCGCCGCCTTGCCGCGTCGCTTTTACACCAGCACTCCGAGCTCAGCACCATGCTCGTCGACCGCGCGCCACAACAGATACGGCCCACTGCGCAGCGTCACGACCATCACATGCAGATGCCATACGCCGCCCGGCTTGCTCCGTGCCGCTTTAGCGCACTGGGCGAATCCAGCACCGAACTTGTCTACATGAACGGATCGTTTCGTACGTGACTACGACACCACCCTCGAGCAATAACTCCTCGATTTTGCGCAGGCTCAGGCTGAACCAAAGATATCCGCGAACCGCGCAGCTGATCACGAAGGCAGGGAAGCGGTGGCGGTGATCCAGCGATTTCGTCTGCTTCATGATTTCGTTCGACCGCCGCCTCCCGATCAACCTGACAAAGCCATGTGCCCGCTTGTAGCGTCGCGAAGGGTGAACCCTGGTTGTGCAATTGCCTTTTCAAGCCATTTCTACATCATACGTATGATGTAGAGGCGAATTATGGCGACACTCCACAGACAGGTCCTGAATCAGATGGGCGAGCAGATTTGTTCCGGCAAGTTCATGCCCGGCGATATTCTTCCCGCCGAGCCGATTCTGGCCGAGCAGATGCAAGTGAGCCGCATCACCATCCGCGAGACGGTAAAGTCGCTCTCGGCCAAGGGCATGTTGGAGGTGCGCCGCCGCTACGGCACGATCGTGCTGCCGCGTTCGCAATGGCAACTGTTCGACCCCGATGTGATCACCTGGCGCGCGCGGGCCGGCGCGGTCGAACCGGGTCTGATCGAAGACCTGATGGAATTGCGCCTGATCATCGAGCCGAACGCCGCCAAACTCGCCGCGAAACGCGCGACACCGGAAGATCGCGTCGCGGTGCGCCGGGCCTTCAAAGCGATGGAACGCGCTGTGGCGGGCCACGGCGAATACGTTCCCGCCGACCTTGCGTTTCACAGCGCGATTCTCGCCGCCTGTCACAACCAGTTCGTCCAGCAGATGCAGAACGCGCTGTCGGCGATTCTGCGCACGAGCTTCGAACTCAGTTCGGAAATCGCCGGTGGCCCGGCGCGTTCGCTGCCCATGCACGAGGCGCTGTGCGTCGCGATCGAGCAGGGCGATCCGGATGCCGCTGAACAGGCTGTTTTGACGCTGATCAGACGCGCCGAACAGGATTTCGAAGACCGTGCCGCATTGAACAACACCGCCAACGATCAACCGGCCTGATGCAAGCCTGCCAGGCTGATAGCGGCCGTATGAACCTGAAACGCGACGCGCAGAGCCGTCGCGATGGCGTACTCGCGCCTTTCCCCCTATTGCACTGAGGATCCAGCATGACCCATTTATTCGATCTCACCGGCCGCACGGCGCTCGTTACCGGCTCGGCACGCGGCATTGGCTATGCGCTGGCCGAGGGGCTGGCGGCGGCCGGCGCCCGCGTCGTGCTCAACGGCACGCGTGCGGACACGGTTGCTGAAGCGGTCGGCAAACTTGCGGGCAAAGGCTATCAGGCGCTGGGCCGTGCATTCGACGTCACCGACGAGGCCGCTGTCGCCGAGTCTTTCGCGCAGTGGGACAAGGAGGGCGTGCAGATCGACATCGTCGTGAATAACGCAGGCATTCAGTTCCGCAAGCCGCTCGTCGATCTGGAGCTGAACGACTGGCAGCGCGTGATCGACACCAATCTGACGAGCGCGTTCATCGTCGCGAAGCAGGCCGCTCGCCGCATGATCGCACGCGGTTCGGGCGGCAAGATCATCAACATCGGCTCGCTCACGAGCGAAGCCGGACGGGCGACAGTGGGCGCGTACACGGCGGCGAAGGGCGGCATCAAGATGCTGACGCGCGCAATGAGCGCCGAGTGGGCAGCCTCGGACATCCAGGCGAATGCGATCGGCCCGGGCTACATCCTGACCGACATGAACAAACCGTTGATCGAGAACGCCGCCTTCGACGCCTGGGTGAAAAGCAGCAACCCTTCGCAGCGCTGGGGCAAACCGGAAGAACTCGTCGGCACGGCGGTCTTTCTCGCCTCGCACGCGTCGAGCTATGTGAACGGTCAGATCATTTACGTGGACGGCGGCTGGCTCGCCGTGCTTTGAAGCCGATTTGAATGCAGGGACACGCGAGTACAGCAGAACAATAAAACGCCTCGCGCCAGTCAATCGTTGTATGCGCCGTACCGATCCGGAGACATCATGGAAAGCGTCAAGCCCGTAGCAACCCAAAGATGGTGGTATCTGATGCCCATCATCTTCATCACCTACAGCCTCGCCTATCTCGACCGCGCGAACTACGGCTTTGCCGCGGCGGCCGGGATCGACAGGGACCTGGGTATCACGCACGGCACGTCGTCCTTGATCGGCTCGCTGTTTTTTCTCGGCTACTGCCTGTTCCAGGTGCCCGGGGCGATCTACGCGCAGCGCAATAGCGTGAAGAAGCTGATCTTCTTCAGCCTGATCCTGTGGGGCCTGTGTGCCGCGGCTACCGGCATCGTCAGCAACATTCCGATGCTGATGGCGCTGCGATTCATCCTCGGTGTGGTGGAGGCGGCCGTGATGCCGTCGATGCTGATGTACATCAGCCGATGGTTCACCCGCTCCGAACGCTCGCGCGCCAACACATTCCTGATTCTTGGCAATCCGGTGACGGTGCTGTGGATGTCGGTCGTTTCCGGCTATCTGGTCCACAGCTTCGGCTGGCGTGAGATGTTCGTCTTCGAAGGTGCCCCGGCGCTCATCTGGGCGTTCGTCTGGTGGTTCACGGTGAAGGATAGGCCGGCCGACGCGCCTTGGATGAGCGAAGCCGAAAAGACCGAACTCACTGCGCGTCTGAAGGCCGAGCAGGCCGACATCGCGCCGGTGCGCGACTACAAGACGGCGTTGCGTTCGTCGATCGTGATGAAGTTCTGCGCGATTCATGCGCTCTGGAGCATCGGCGTGTACGGTTTCATCATGTGGTTGCCGTCGATCCTCAAGGCGGCGTCCACGATCGATATCGTCTCGGTCGGCTGGCTTGCCGCCGTGCCATATCTCGCCGCGATCATCCTGATGCTGCTTGCGTCATGGCTCTCGGACAAGACGCGTAACCGCAAGCTGTTCGTGTGGCCGCTGCTGCTGGTCGGCACGGTTGCGTTCGTTGCTTCATATCTGATTGGCGGCTCACACTTCTGGATCTCGTTCGCGCTGCTGGTCGTGGCGGGCGCGACGATGTATGCGCCGTACGGTCCGTTCTTCGCGCTGGTGCCGGAGCTGATTCCGAGTAACGTGCTGGGCGGCGCGATCGGTCTCATCAACGCATGCGGCGCCCTCGGTGCTTTTGCGGGGTCATGGGTGGTGGGTTATCTGAACGGCGCGACCGGCAGCCCGGCGGCTTCGTACATTTTCATGGCGGGCGGCCTGCTGCTCTCCGTGATTCTCATGATGACCGTGCCCGCGCATTCCGATCAACGTACGAAGCGCGAAGTGCCGCTGTCGCTGAATCGCACGTAAGGCGTTGGTCGACCGCCTGGTTTTCTTTGATTCGTTTCTGGCAGACTGAAAAATGGCAACTTTGATTACCGATGTAAAGGTCATCCTGACCGCACCGGAAGGTATCAACCTGATCGTCGTGAAGGTGGAGACCAACCAGCCGGGTCTGGTCGGATTTGGCTGCGCGACATTTGCTTACCGGCACCTGGCGGTCAAATGCCTGATCGAGGAATATCTGCGGCCGCTGCTGATTGGACGGGATGCCGAGGCGATCGAGGAAATCTGGCAACTGATGCATCAGAACGCGTACTGGCGCAATGGGCCGATCGAGAACAACGCGATCTCCGGCGTCGATATGGCGTTGTGGGATATCAAGGGCAAGCTGGCCAATATGCCGTTGTATCAGTTGTTCGGCGGTAAGTGCCGTGAAGGCGTGCCGATATACCGGCATGCCGATGGCCGGGACCTCAATGAGCTTTGCGAGAACATCCAGAAGTATCGCGAGCAGGGCATCACGCATATCCGCTGTCAAAGCGGCGGCTATGGCGGGGGTGGATATGGCAGGGCGCCGTCGAGTGCACCTTCTGGTTCGGCGGACGGTGTCTATCTCGACAGCCGAAAGTACATGCGCGAAACCCTCAAGCTGTTCGACGGCATTCGCAGCAAGATTGGTTTCGATGTCGCCTTGTGTCACGACGTGCACGAACGTCTCAAGCCGGTTGAAGCGATCCGCTTCGCGTGCGAACTGGAGCGATACGACCTGTTCTTCCTCGAAGACGCGATCGCGCTGGAAGAGGGCGAATGGATGCGACAGTTGCGCGCGAAAACCACCACGCCGTTGGCCCAGGGTGAGCTCTTCAATAACCCCTACGAATGGCGCTTCCTGATCACCGAACGTCTCGTCGACTATATCCGCGTGCATCTGAGCCAGATCGGCGGCATTACCGCGGGGCGCAAGCTGCAGGTTTTCGCCGAGCAGTTCGGTGTCCGAACGGCGTGGCATGGACCGGGCGACATGTCGCCGATGGCGCACGCGGCGAATATTCATATCGATCTGGCCGCGCGTAATTTCGGCGTGCAGGAGTGGTCCGGCACAGAGCCGCCCAACTTCGTAATTCAGGATCTCAAAGGGCCGAGGGCCGCGTTGCTCGATGTATTCCCAGGTTTGCCCGAGTTCAGGGATGGTTACGTCTATGCGAATGACAAGCCGGGCCTCGGTGTGGATCTCGACGAAACGGAGGCGGCGAAATATCCGTGCGAGAACACCGTCACGACGTGGACTCAGACAAGGTTGAAAGACGGAACGTTGCAAACACCGTGAAGAATGGTCCGGGGAGCGCGGCGTTGACCTTATCGCAGGGCGGGCCAGTCGTTCGCACGAATTCGGCGGCAAGTTGCCGCGTCGAATAGAAGACACGGCAGCATCAAAGGCGCGGTAGTCTTGGCGCACTGGGTCGCTGGCCGGATGAAGGGGCGCACTGTGTGGTGCAGGTCACGGTTTCGATTTTGAGCGGGGAAGCAGTCGCTCCGCAATGGCCGCCTTGAAGCAGTCCGATCGGGCGCGGAAGCCACAGAGAGGCCCCGTGCATCGGGGCCGCAATCGGTGGTCAAGTTCGGAGTAACACGCCAACTGAAGAAGCGTTGTGGCTCCCCCGGCCAGGGCTTGGGGGCCGATTCACTGGCCCAACTCGATCCTGTCGATCGTGAATGTGACCGACTCGATCTTCCGAAGAAACTCAAATATCCTCGAGAGAAGTCCGATTGGTTTCCAATCGCAAAGCCAGTATGGAAATGATCAGCACGCAGAGAAATGTGATGACTGCCGCCAACACTCCATATACACCGAAGCGCTTGAAGAGAAATACGGTTGCGAACGGCGTGCCAATAGCGACGGCCCGACCGAGCATGCCGGCAACACCCGCTCCGCGCAGCCGGAACTCCGTGGGGAACAGTTCGGGTACGAAGCCGAACTGACCGAGTGAAACCATGAAATAGAAGGATGAGACGAGTGCGAAGCCGATCGCGATGATGATTGCCTCGGCTCTCATAAACGGAAATGCGACACCGAGCGCGATGAGAACGACGGCTGACGCCACGATGCCCCGGGTTCGGCCAATCCGGTCCGCCAGCAGGAAGGCGACAAATGGCCCGAAAATCGCGCCCGCGGTCATCATCGTCGTGAAGCCCAGCGATTTCGTGACCGTCATGCCCTGTTGCACGAAGAAGCTCGGCATCCAGATGATGAAGCCATAAACGGTGACATTGATCGTGATCAGGATGGTTGCGGCAACCAGAAACCGAGGCCATATCTTGCGAGAAAACAGCGCGCGGAACGGTGCATGCTCGACGCGAAGGCTTTGGACGCGGCTAACGGGCGGCAAGACGCCCTTGCTGGCGGCGACTTCACGTTCGATTGCGCCAAGCGTGGCTTCGGCCTCCTGGTGACGACCCACCGATTCGAGCCAGCGCGGGGACTCGGGCATCTTCTTGCGCAGCACCCAGATGAAGAGCGCGGCGATACCCGCGATCGCGAACATATACCGCCATCCGAGGGTCGGGATGACCATATAGCTCGTCCATGACGCAAGCGGCAAGCCTGCTGCAATGATCATCGAGAGCAGCGCGGCCCATCGACCGCGATGGCTCGGCGGAACGAACTCGCCCAACGTCGCCGCCGCCACGACCAGCTCGGCGCCCAGGCCCACGCCCATGACGAAGCGCAGCAATGACAGAACCTGGATGTTGGGCGCGAAGCACGCAGTCAGCGAGGCCACCCCGAAGATCAGCAGGTTGATCTGGTAGGAGACACGACGGCCGAACCTGTCGCCGATAAACCCGGCAAAGCCTGCACCCAGCATCATGCCGATAAAGGTGGCCGAAATGAAAAGCGCATTCTGGCTCATGGTCGAAAAGCCTTCCTTCGCCATTCCCGCGCTTACGCCGCCGGCCAGATAGATGTCGAAAGCATCCACCATGGCGCCGCCGGCAATCAGCCATAGGATTCGCCAGTGAAAACGCGAAATCGGCAAGCGGTCGAGGCGAGCCCCCGAATTGACCGCCGACGACGTAACCGCAGCGGAATCGGCGGTTATGGAACTGCCGATGACTTGGCTCATGCTGTCTCCCTTAAGGATTTGATGCCCCTCGAACGTGTCCAGCTCTCGGGCGGTATGTTGGTAGCCGCGACGGCGGCACACGCTTAGGCGCGTGTCACATCAGGCTCCCGGGGCCGAAGCCGCGTCCGGCGGATCGCGGGCGAGCAGCGTGTCCAGACTCGTCAGGCTGGGCAATGCGTCGAGACTCAGAATCAGTTCGCTTAGCGCGCGCGCGTGCGCAGACGGGAAGTGCAGCGTCGCGTTTTGCATGAATTTCTCGTGGACGTCTTCGTTGCTCAGTGGCTTGTCCACGTGGCCGCGGTTCACGGCTTCGCGATGGCGTAACGTGGTGCCATCGGTGAGCGTGACACGGACTTCGCCTGTGTAATGGCGAGGGAAAGTGGAATCGGCATCTTCGACATAGCGCACCCTGTCCATCAACGCCAGAATTTGCGGGTCCCGGTAAGCAGCGGGTTCCAGTTCCTTCAGTCCGAGTCGCCCGCGCAACAGCCCACATGCGACCGCATAGGGAAGGCTGAATTTGGCGTCGTACTCGTTCTCAGGACGGCGCTTGTGAGCAGCGGGTTCGCACACTAGTTGCACCGCAGCGGCAGGCACAAGCACTTCGATGTCGCTAACCGACGCCACGCCTGCGCCACGACGATGCAGTGCGACTGCCGCATCGATCGCGGCGTGCACGAAGTGACACATCGCATAAGGCTTGACCGCGATATTCGCGGTTTGCCAAACCGTTGCGCTGCCGTCAATCGAGAGGCCTGCGGTGGCGAGCGTCGAGTCCAGTCCTGCGCGCGCGGCTTCATCCAGGTAGATTCGATACAGTCCGTAGCGCCCGGTGTAAGGCGCTTGCGGCGCCTGGATGCCGTGCGCAGCAAGCGTGGCCGCGACAATGCCGGATTGCGCGGCCCAGCCCGGATGAATGCGTTTGGTCCAGGCGCCGTCTTCGATGAACTGCAGGCTGCCGCTCGCGAATGACAGTGCGGCTCCCTGCGCATGCACAAGCTGCTCAGCGTTCAGGCCCATGACGCGGCCGACGGCAAGCGCGCACGCGAAAGCCCCGATCACCCCGGTGGGATGGAACCCTTGCGCGTGCAGGCCGCCCCGCATCACGCTGGCAAGCCGCGAGCCGGCTTCGATGGCCGCGATATAGGCGGCCAGCAGATCGGCCCCGCTTGCGCTGAACTGTCCGGCTGTCGCCAGCAGGGCGGGCAGCACGCTGACTGTCAAATGAATCACGCCGGCCATGTGCGTATCGTCGTAGTCCAGGCCATGCAGCAATACGCCGTTTAGCATGGCGGCATCACGTACCGGCAAGCGCCGTGCATAGCCAACTACACTCGCGTCTCCCGGTGCGTCGGCGGCGAGCGCATATGAAGCTTCCGAAAAGCGCTTCGCAAACGGGTCGCGCCGAGCCGCAAGCCCGCAGCCGATGGCGTCGAGCATCAGATACTTGGCGCGCAGGCGAACAGCGGGGGGAACCCGTTCGAGCCGCATTTGCCGGACGAAACCGGCTAGCGTGGTTGCAATGATGTCGGGCGTGGCATCGTGCGTCGGCGTGTCCATGGCTAGCTCGCGCGGAAGCACGGCAGACAACCGGCATTGCTCGGCACCGGAATGGCGGAGACGCAAGTCACTTCTGATGCTGGGCTCATGCTTGCGCTCTCAAAATGTCCGGATAATTTGCAGTGTAAGGTGCGCTTATTTGTCCTGTCAATAAGACGTGCCAAGGGGTTTTCCCGCGGATTGAGCGACGAATATGCGCGCGCCGCTCCGGCTTCATCGGCGAGCGGCGGTTTCAAAAAAAGGGGGGGGAACCCGCGCGGCGCGCGGGTGGGATGCGGCGTCGCGCCGTGTGGCGTTACTTACGCATTTCCATGTGATAGGTGAAGCGGTCGCCGGCGTGCACGTTGTCCGCGATCTCCAGCAGCTCGCCCTTGGCGCTGTAATACCGACGCACGATGCGCAGTCCCGCTGCGCCTGGTGTGGCACCCAGGTTTGCGGCGTCTTCGGCGTCCAGCGAGATGCCTTGCAAATCCTGCTCCACACGCTCGATCAGGATGCCGTAGTTGCTTTCTATGAGCGTGTGTACTGCGTCGCGCCGTCCACGTAGCCGCGTTTCGATGCCTTCCAGCATGGGGTTCAGGTAGAGGCGCGTCACGCAAATCGGTCGCACTGCGCCGGCGGCCTGCTCCGCCAGCGTTCCCGCGACGCGGATGCCCACGCAGTACACCCACTCCGCACCGGCTTGAGCGCCAAATTCCTCAGCTAACGCCTTGCTCAGGGCGAGCTTGCCGATATAGGCGAAGCGCAACTGTGTGTCCTGCGCGTACTGCAGCAGATCTCGCACCGACGTGGCGTTGTGCGTGTAGCGGGGCGACCCGGAGGTTGCGGTGACGATGGTGCCGACGCGCTGCTTGCGTACCACGAGCCCGCTGTCGGCCAGGATGCGCACCGCCTCTCGCGCGGTGAACCGGCTGACTTGGTACTGCTCGCATAGCTGGTGTTCCGTGGGCAGGCGCGCGCCTATCGGATACGTACCGGCAGCAATGGCGTGCCTGAGTTTCTGGGCGAGTTGCGCGTAGAGCGGTGGCTGGCTATCAGTCGCCAATTCCGGCTGGTCTGCGGGCGACGTTTCCGGCGATGTCGAGTCAATGTCGGCGGTGCTGGCGGGCATGGGATCTCAGTTTCACCACGAGCGGCGATTTTTCATTGGGGATTGTACAGACCTATCTTACATCGAAATTGGTTGACTTTTCCTGATCTCGCCAAAATAATGTACGGACAAAACACGTCATCTTGTCCGTATGAATTTGGTGGGGCGCGGTCCACACCTGATCTTCCGCTTCGAGCAGCGCTCGCCGTACGCGACGCGCCGTTGTGACTTCGCTTTTCTTCCATTGGAGACAGGTTCATGGTGCAAAACGTAAAGCAGGTAGGCGAGCATCGTTTTCGCGAGAGCTTCGGGCGTTACTACGAAGACTTCAACGTGGGAGACATCTACGAGCATCGGCCGGGGCGAACGGTGACGGAAACCGAGAACACCTGGTTCACGCTGCTCACCATGAACACGCATCCGCTGCACTTCGATGCCGAGTACGCAAAAGCCAGCGAGTTCGGCCGTTGCGTGGTTGCGAGTCCGTTCACCGTCGCACTGATGGTCGGCATGAGCGTCACCGACACGAGCCAGAAGGCCATCGCCAATCTGGGCTGGACCGATATCAAGCTGACCTTTCCGCTCTTCGCGGGCGACACGCTCTATTCCGAGTCCGAAGTGCTCGAGAAACGCGAGTCGAACTCGCGGCCAGGCGCGGGCATCGTATCGGTCAAAACGACCGGGCTGAACCAGGATGGCAAGGTGGTCGGCACGTTCACTCGCACCATGCTGATCGCCAGACGCGGCCATAGCGTGGAAGACAAGATCAACTATTGAGCAACGGTGACACTCATGGCTCTCGAGAATGACGATCAAAAGGAATTTATCGACGCGGTCGACACCTGGGTCGAGAGGGAATTGCGGCCGGTCGCGCGCAAATACGACCTGGCCGACGAGTATCCGCGGGACATCGTGGACCAGATGAAGGAACTCGGGCTCTTCGGTGCGACGATCGGCGAGCAATACGGCGGCCTTGGCCTGTCCGCCTGGACCTACGCGCGGATTGTCATGAAGGTGGCCTCGGTATGGATGGCGCCATCCGGCATTTTCAACTCGCATCTCATCGTGGCGTCCGCGATCGAGCGCAGCGGCACGCAGGCGCAGAAGGACAAGTATCTGCCGATCATGGCTACCGGCGAATTCCGCGGCAGCCTCGGCCTCACGGAGCCGAACGCGGGCTCGGATCTGCAGGCGATCCTGACCACTGCCCGGCGCGAAGGCGAGCACTACGTCGTGAACGGGAACAAGACCTGGATCACGAACAGCATGTACGGCAATTTCACGCTGCTTCTCGTCAAGACGGATCCCACCGCCGACCCGCGCCACAAGGGCATGAGCATGCTGATCGCCGAACGCGGTCCGGGCTATAACGTCGTCGGCAAACTGAAGAAGATGGGCTATCGCGCCATCGATACCTGTGAACTGAACTTCGATAACTATCGCGTGCCGGTCGAGAACCTGCTCGGCGGCGTTGAGGGCAAGGGCTTCGTGCAAACCGCAGGCGGACTGGAGTTAGGACGTATCAACGTGGCCGCGCGCGGTGCGGGCATCGCACAAGGCGCGCTGGAGCATTCGCTGCGCTACGCGCAAGAGCGCAGCACATTCGGCAAGCCGATCTGCCAGCATCAGGCCATCCAGTTGAAACTGGCCGATATGGTCACGCAGGTGGAAGGCGCGAAACATCTGATCGAAGCGGCTGCGCGCAAGTTTGACCGCGGCGAACGTTGCGATCTCGAGGCCGCGATGGCGAAGCTTGCCGGTTCCGAAGCCGGGGTCTTTTGCGCGCAGGAAGCGATGCGCATTTTCGGCGGCTACAGCTATTCGGTCGAGTATGAAATCGAACGGTTCTACCGCGACTGCATGTTGATGGTGATCGGTGAAGGGAGCAACGAAATCCTGCGCCAGGTGATCGCAAAGCAACTCGTAGAACGCTACCGCATCTGAGGCGCGACTCGGCCCAGGCGGCCG
>NZ_DATJWR010000398.1:0-3177 GCF_035501035.1 Paraburkholderia sp. | reverse complement strand
GCCGAACATCACGCCGATCTTCATGCGGATCTGGTTGATGAAGATGACCATGCAGTTCGTCTTCTTGATCGTGCCAGTCAGCTTGCGCAGCGCCTGCGACATCAGACGCGCCTGCAGACCCGGCAGCGAGTCGCCCATTTCGCCTTCGATTTCGGCCTTCGGCACGAGCGCCGCGACCGAGTCGATCACGATCATGTCGATCGAGCCCGAACGCACCAGCGCATCGGTGATTTCGAGCGCCTGCTCGCCCGTGTCCGGCTGCGAAATGAGCAGCTCCGGCACGTTCACGCCGAGCTTGGAAGCGTATTGCACGTCGAGCGCGTGTTCCGCGTCGATGAACGCCGCCGTGCCGCCGAGCTTCTGCATTTCGGCGATCACTTGCAGCGTGAGCGTGGTCTTGCCCGACGATTCCGGACCGTAGATCTCGACCACCCGGCCGCGCGGCAGGCCGCCCACGCCGAGTGCGATGTCGAGGCCGAGCGACCCGGTGGACACCACCTGGATGTCCTCGACCGCCTCGCCGTCGCCGAGTCGCATGATCGACCCCTTGCCGAACTGCTTTTCGATCTGCGCGAGCGCGGCGGCAAGCGCCTTGCTCTTTTCAGCAGTCAGCCCAGCCGAGCCTTTCTTGCTATCTTCCATGAATCGTCCTTTGCTATGATGAACGGCGTCTCGTGACGAAGCGCGCGTGCTTTCGAGCACATGCACACGAACGCAGACACTGTATAAAAAAACAGTAGTTTTGGCAAGCCCTTGCGACTCGCCCAAACCGCTAATTTCGGGAGACCGCCGCGCGCTGCGTGGCCGCACCTTCAAAGGCGCGGCGTGGCGCGGGTGCCAAGAGGCTCACCGGGCCTCGAATGCGACGCTGGCGCATCATGCGAATCCTCATTGCCGAAGACGACAGCATACTCGCGGACGGCCTCGTCCGATCACTCCGCCAATCGGGCTATGCCGTCGATCACGTGCGTAGCGGCGTGGATGCCGATACGGCCTTGTCGATGCAATCGTTCGACCTGTTGATCCTCGATCTGGGCCTGCCGAAAATGCCGGGCCTCGAAGTGCTGCGCCGCTTGCGCGCGCGCAATTCCAACCTGCCGGTGCTGATCCTCACCGCCGCCGACAGCGTGGACGAGCGCGTGAAGGGCCTCGACCTCGGCGCCGACGACTACATGGCCAAGCCCTTCGCGCTCAACGAGCTCGAAGCGCGCGTGCGCGCGCTCACACGGCGCGGCGCGGGCGGCGGCCCGACCGTGGTGCGCCATGGCGCCCTCTCGTTCGACCAGGTGGGGCGCGTCGCGCGCATCAACGACCAGGTGCTCGAGCTTTCCGCGCGCGAGCTCGGCGTGCTCGAAGTGTTGCTGCAGCGGCTCGGGCGGCTCGTCTCGAAGGAACAACTCGTCGATCACCTTTGCGAGTGGGGCGAAGAAGTCAGCAACAACGCGATCGAGGTCTACGTGCACCGGCTGCGCAAGAAGCTCGAAGCCGGTGGCGTGCGCATCGTGACCGTGCGCGGGATCGGCTATTGCCTCGAAAAGGAACCGAAGGAAGCGCAGGCCGGCGCAAGCCAGGCCGCGAGCGCAGCGCAAGCGCAGACAACGGAGCAGATACCGGCGCGGACGGCGGCCAGTGCGCCGGACGCCCCGCCGGCCATGCCCGCCAGCCATTACTTCAAATAGCCGGGTGCGATGATGGCCGGGCGTCCTCCCGCCGCGCCGCCCGCGTCGCCCAAAGACGCGGCGGACATGGCCCGCGCGGGCACGCCAGGCGCGTCCGCGCGCGCCCCATTGGCCGCCGACGCCCTCGACGACGAAGCGCGCGACGCCCGCTACGCCAATCCGTTCGCCCCGCCCGACGAAGCCGAAGCCACCGCCGCGGCGCGCCCGCGCTCCCTCTTCGGCGAAATCCTCGACTGGATGCTCGCACCGCTGCTGCTGCTCTGGCCGATGAGCATCGCGGTGACGTATCTGGTTGCCAAATCGATCGCCAACGGCCCGTTCGACCGCGCGCTCGAAACCGACGCCTACGTGCTCGCGCGCCAGATCCACCCGGTCAACGGCGTGGCCGAACTGACGCTGCCCGACTCCACACGCGATTTCCTGCGCGCCGATAACGTCGACAGCGTCTATTACCAGGTGCTCGGCAGCCGCGGGGAACTGGTGGGCGGCGACCGCGACATGCCGCTGCCGCGCGACGACGATCGCCCCTCGCCCGGCCTCGTCGAGTTCCGCGACGATACGCTGCACGGCATCGACATCCGCGTGGCCTATACGACGGTCGAGCCGCCGCACCTTGCCGGCTCGCAGGCCGTACTGGTGCAGGTCGCGGAAACGCTCGACAAGCGCCGCGCGCTCGCCAACGACATCATCAAGGGCGTGATCCTGCCGCAGTTCGTGATCCTGCCGCTCGCGATCCTGCTGGTCTGGTTCGGCCTCTCGCGCGGGCTCGCGCCGCTGCACGCGCTGCAATCGAACATGCGCATGCGCCGCCCCGACGATCTTTCGCCGCTGGAAGCGCGCCGCGCGCCGCCCGAAATCGAGCCGCTCGTCACGTCGTTCAACGATCTGCTCACGCGGCTCGAACAGAACATGGAACTGCAAAAGCGCTTTATCGCCGATGCCGCGCATCAGATGAAGACGCCGCTCGCGGGCCTGCGCACCCAGGCCGAACTCGCGCTGCGCCAGGATGCCTCGCCCGAAGTGCATCGCTCGCTCGAACAGATCGCGACGAGTTCGGAGCACGCCGCGCGGCTCGTCACGCAGTTGCTCGCGCTCGCGCGCGCCGAAAACCGCATGACGGGGCAGATTTTCCAGCCCGTCGATATCGCCGAGGCGGCGCGGCTCGCGGTGCGCGACTGGGTGCAGCCCGCGCTCGCCAAGCGCATGGATCTGGGCTACGAAGGCCCTGACAATCCCGGCGCGGATGAGCGTGAAACGGACCCCGGCACACAGGACAGCGAAGCGGACATCGCCGCGGATCAAGCACCCGTGCTCGTCGACGGCAATCCGGTGATGCTGCGCGAAATGCTCTCGAACCTGATCGACAACGCGATCCGCTACACGCCCGCGGGCGGGCGCATCACCGTGCGCGTGCGGCCCGAACCGGCGGCGCGCGCCGTGCATCTGGAGGTGGAGGACACCGGCATCGGCATTCCGGCGGCCGAGCGCGAGCGCGTAC
>NZ_DATJWR010000397.1:0-12267 GCF_035501035.1 Paraburkholderia sp. | reverse complement strand
GTGCATCGCGCGCCGGGCACCTTGAGTGAACCCGCGCGCCTGCTGATCCAGTTGATCGAGTCGCTTGCACGCGAAAGGCTCGCCCCAGCCGATCGATGAGCACGTATCATGCTCGCGAGCCGGAGAAAAATACATTAGCCGTCCTGAGCAAATGCTGCCCGGCGCCTCGGGCAACAAGGCTTTCTGGCAACCGCTGCCCGATCGCCTCGCCCGCGTTCATGCGCGAGCGCCGGCGCCGGTGCGCGACTGACCGAGGCCCCTTGTCGCGCGCACGGAGATAGTCGATTCAACTAAAATAGCCAGTAAATACATTAAAAATAACTGGCCGAAAATCAATACGATTGCGGAAATCACTGGACTGCGCACGTTCGAACGCGCGTGGGCCACCGCAACCCGACGAATCGGCCGAACCGACCCTATCCACAGGAACGCCCATGCCGCGCCCCATCGCCGCCCGCATCCAGCCCGACGCCATCCGCCACAACCTGCAGCTCGCCAAGCAGATCGCCGCCGGTTCGCGCGCCTTTGCCGTCATCAAGGCCAATGCGTACGGTCACGGCATCGAACGCATCTATCCGGCGCTCGCCGAGGCGAACGGCATCGCCCTGCTCGATCTGGATGAAGCCGTGCGCGTGCGCGAACTGGGGTGGACCAAGCCCCTCCTGCTACTCGAAGGCATCTTCGAGCCGGCCGATGTCGAGCTGGCCGTGGCGTACCGGCTCACGGTGACCGTGCATTGCGACGAGCAGCTCGATCTGCTCGCCGCAGCGAGACCTCAGCGCCCCATCGATATTCAGCTGAAGATGAACTCGGGCATGAACCGCCTCGGGTTTCGCCCGCATGCGTATCGCGCCGCGTGGGAGCGGGCGCGGGCCATGCCGTCGGTCGGTACGATCGGCCTCATGACGCACTTCGCGAACGCCGACGACGGCCAGATCGACTGGCAGCTCGACACCTTCGATGCAGCCGTGGATGGCCTGCCCGGCGAGCAGTCGGTGTCGAACTCGGCGGGCGTGCTCTGGCACCCGCGCGCGCACCGCGACTGGGTGCGGCCCGGCACGATCCTCTATGGCGCTTCGCCCACGGGCGTTGCGCGTCACATCGAGGGGCTCGGGCTGCGCGCGGCGATGACGCTGACGAGCCGCATCATCGGCGTGCAGACGCTCGCGCCACAGGAAACGATCGGCTATGGGCGCACCTTCGAGGCCGACCGGCCCATGCGCATCGGCGTGGTCGCGTGCGGCTATGCGGACGGCTATCCGCGCCACGCGCGAACCGGCACGCCCATCGCCGTTGATGGTGTGCGCACGCGCGTGGTCGGCCGCGTATCGATGGACATGCTCACCATCGATCTCACGCCCTTTCCGCAAGCGGGCATCGGCTCGAGCGTCGAGCTATGGGGAGACCAGGTGCGCGTGGACGAAGTGGCCGAGGCGTCGGGCACGATCGGCTATGAACTGATGTGCGCGCTCGCGCGGCGTGTGCCGGTCGTCGTGGCGGGCGCCGCGGACGCCGCAACGGCGCAAGCGCGCGACGAGAGCGTGGCCGCCTGATATCGACGGCAGCCCGCTGACGAAATTTCGTCAATCTTCTGGTTGAGCCCCGGTCTTGCATCGCCTATTTTGGTGGTGACACGCGCGGCGCGTTGCATGCCGTGCGCAGGCATCGCTTCGAGGAGAGATCTGTGGCCGACCAGGAGACTCACGACTACGCGCCGCATCACGCGGACTACCATCTGGTTGGCGGCGCGGGTGAACGCGCACGCGCCGCGGGCCTCGTCAACGCGCAATGGTACCGCTGCGCGGTGCCGCGCCCCGTGATGAAGCAGCTGATGCAGCGCAGCAACGCACGCGCGATACGCGACACCGCGATCTGGTACGCGTCGATCGTCGCGAGCGGCGTGCTCGCCGGGTTCCTCTGGCACGCGCACTCGTGGTGGGCAGCGCCCGCGTTCCTGCTGTATGGCACGCTCTATTGCAGCCCCGCCGATTCTCGCTGGCACGAAGCCGGCCACGGCACCGCATTCAAGACGCGCTGGATGAACGACGCGCTGTATCAAATCGCGTCGTTCCAGATATTCCGCTGCGCGACGATCTGGCGCTGGAGCCACGCGCGCCACCACACCGATACGCTCGTGGTGGGCCGCGACCCCGAGATCGCCACGCCACGCCCCACCGACTGGCTCTCGCTCGCCCTCAACGTGTTCGCGCTCAAGCACGCATCGCGCGAACTGCCGCGCATGATCGGCGCCGCGCGCGGCCGCCTCGGCGCGGAGGAGCAAAGCTTCGTGCCCGCCTCCGAATGGCCGAAGGCGATTCGCGAAGCGCGCCTGAGCCTGCTCGTGTACGCGATCGTCATTGCCGCTTGCATCGGCTTTCGCACAATCCTGCCGCTGCTCTATGTCGGCTTGCCGAGCCTCTACGGCGCGTGGCTCTATCTGTACTTCGGCCTCACACAGCACGCGGGCATGCCCGAGAACGTGCTCGATCACCGGCGCAACTGCCGCACGGTCATGATGAATCCCGTGTTCCGCTTTCTGTACTGGAACATGAACTACCATGTCGAGCATCACATGTTCCCGATGGTGCCGTTTCACGCACTGCCGCGCCTGCACGAGGTCGTGAAAGCGGACATGCCACCGCCTTATCGCAGCAGCCTGGCTGCCTATGCGGAGATCATTCCCGCACTCGTGCGGCAGACGCGCGATCCTTCTTATTACGTGGCGCGCCCGGTTCCCGGGCCGGCCAAAGCGTGATTCATTGCGCACGCAACGATTCGAAACAAGCCAGGAGACGACACATGCCCCAATGGATCGACGCAGCCGCATTCGACGACATCGAAGACGAAGACGTCATGCGCTTCGACCACGGTGGACGCACCTATGCAATCTACCGCGTGGCAGACAAGGTCTACGCGAGCGATGGACTCTGCACGCACGAACAGGCGCACCTGAGTGACGGGCTCGTGATGGGCCATGTGATCGAATGCCCGAAGCACAACGGCCGCTTCGACGTGCGCGATGGCCGGCCGCTGTGCGCACCGGTATGCGAAAAGCTCGCGACGTGGCCGGCGAAGGTCGAAGGCGGACGCATTCTCATTGAGGTGTGAAGCGGGATTCACGCCGATGTTTGTGCCAGCGAGTATCTCCGGCGCAAACAATCTCGCTAACGCTATCGTGGGATTCGCCTGCTGATACGGTGGCGGTCGAAGTGAAGCGTCGGCAGAACCATTGAGCGAGGCAATCGATGACAGCGAAGCGGTCAGCACGCCTGGAGTTGCCTGGGCAAGTCGTGCTCGTTTTGCAGGGAGGCGGCGCGTTGGGCGCCTACCAGCTAGGCGTCTATCAGGCAATGGACGAAGCCGGCATACACGTGGACTGGGTGATCGGCACCTCTATTGGCGCGATCAACGCGGCGTTGATCGCCGGAAATCCACAGGAGCACCGCTTCGAGCGCCTGGAGGAGTTCTGGACTCGCGTGGCCGAACGCACGCGCTTCGATGTGGCGGCTGCATGGCCCGACTGGGACAAAACGTTTGCAAAACTAATGATTATCGGCGCGGGAATTGCCGGATTCTTCCAGCCCAATCCGGCGTCCTGGTTCGGGCCGCTCGCCCGCCTCGGCGTGGATCGCGCGTCGTACTACATGATTGCGCCGTTGCGCGAGACGCTCGTCTCGCTCGTCGACTTCGACCTGCTGAACGCGGGGCACCCACGCCTCACAGTCGGCGCAGTGAACGCCTGCACCGGCGCCATGCGCTATTTCGATTCGCGCGACCAGCACCTGAACGTCGAACACATCATGAGTTCGGGCGCGCTGCCGCCCGCGTTTCCCGCGGTGCGCGTCGAAGGCGAACCTTACTGGGACGGCGGCATCTATTCCAACACGCCAGTCGAGGTCGTGCTCGACGACAGGCCGCGCAAGAGTTCGGTCATTTTCTCCGTACAGGTATGGAACCCTGAAGGTCCCGAGCCCGAAAGCATCTGGCAGGTCTCGGAGCGGCAAAAAGACATCCAGTATGCGAGTCGCACGGACAGTCATATTGCGCGCCAGCAGCAGATACACCGGTTGCGCCACGTGATCCGCGAGCTGGTGAAACGCCTGCCCGAAGCCGAGCGCGCTACGCCCGATGTTCAGCAGCTTGCCGCCTGGGGCTGCCAGACGACCATGCGGCTCATTAAGCTCGCCGCCCCGCGACTCGATCGCGATGACCAGTTGAAGGACATCGATTTCACCCCAGCCGGCATTGCCGCGCGCCGGCGTGCCGGGTACGAAGCCGCGATGCGGGCGATTGCGGCACGCCCGTGGGAAGCGCCGATGGATCCGATAGAAGGACTAACCGTTTATAGCGTGTGAGCGGTAGATGCGTTGTGCGGCGGGGATTCGGCTTCTCGCACGCGTGGCCCTGCACCTTGCGACGGAAAACGGCTCCGAATGAAGACGACGAGCGACGGTTCACTGCTTCGCGCCGCGAGTCTTCGAAACGTGCAGTCCTGAGGCTCGGCGGCCATGTTGTCGAACAACTTTACGCATCACGGTGCCTCGATCCGATAGACTGGAAATACGCGTTTACCCTCACACTCACTCAAGATCCGCATGGCGCGGTTGCTTCGACCACCCCGACGTTGTACGATTAACTCTGACAATCAGCCATAATGTCAAACAACTTGGCAACGAGCGGCTGATTCAGCAGCGGACGAGATCCGCGAACGGAACGCGCTTCGGCGCGTTCCTGCGTAATTCAATGATGCGGCGGGCACGAAGCGCGCCGCATGGAGACAGCAGATGCGGGCCGCCGCCTCGTTCACGTTGAGCGGCCCTGCGTCCCGCGTACGATAGAGGTCGCCCCCCATGTCGCTGAGCCGCACCGCCACACAAACCGATGTCGCGAAGCGCACCAAGGTGCGTTACCTGATCCTCTCGCTGATCTTCATCATCACCACGCTCAACTACGCGGACCGCGCCACGCTCTCGATCACGGGTTCGGCCATGCGCGCCGAGTTCGGCCTCGACGCCATCCGCATGGGCTACATCTTCTCCGCCTTCAGCTGGGCCTATGTGCTCGCGCAAGTGCCCGCCGGATGGGTGCTCGACCGCTTCGGCGCACGCCGCGTCTACGCAGGCAGCATCTTCCTGTGGTCGCTGTTCACGCTGCTGCAAAGCTCGATCGGTCTGCTCGGCAGCGCGGGCGCCGCCATCACCGGCCTCTTCGCGCTGCGCTTCGCGATGGGCGCAGCCGAAGCACCCGCGTTCCCCGCGAACGCGAAAGTGGTGGCAAGCTGGTTTCCGGCGAAGGAGCGCGGCACCGCATCTGCCATCTTCAATTCCGCGCAGTATTTCGCCGCCGTGGTCTTCACCCCGCTCATGGCGTGGCTCACGCATGCCTATGGTTGGCGTCACGTGTATGTCGTGATGGGTGCAGGCGGCCTGCTGCTCGCCTTCGCGTGGATCAGGTTCATGAAGCATCCCGTCGATCATCCCGGCGTGAACCGCGAAGAGCTCGAGTACATCGGGGCCGGCGGCGGCATCGTGAACGGTCATCAACGCGTGGCGCGCGGCGAACGCAAAGGCGCGAACTGGTCGGTCATTCGCCAGTTGCTCGGCAATCGCATGCTGGTGGGCGTCTATCTCGCGCAGTATTGCATCAACGTGCTCACCTACTTCTTCCTCACGTGGTTTCCGATCTACCTCGTGCAGGCCCGCCACATGACCATCCTGCACGCCGGGCTCGTCGCTTCGCTGCCCGCGATATGCGGCTTTCTGGGCGGCGTGCTCGGCGGCGTGGCCTCCGATTCGCTGATCCGCGCCGGCCGCTCGCTCACCGTCGCACGCAAGGTGCCGATCGTGGGCGGCATGGTGCTGTCGTCGTGCATCATCGGCTGCAACTACGTGAGCAGCGACTGGGTCGTGGTTGCGCTCATGTCGCTCGCGTTCTTCGGCAAGGGGATCGGCGCGCTCGGCTGGGCCGTGATCGCCGATACCGCGCCGAAGGAAGCCATCGGCCTTTCCGGCTCGATCTTCAACATGTTCGGCAACGTGGCCGGCATCGTCACGCCGATCGTGATCGGCTATCTCGTCGCAACGACCGGCTCGTTCAACGGCGCACTCGCCTTTGTCGGCGTCAACGCGATCGTCACAGTGCTCAGCTATCTCGTGATCGTGAAGGACATCAAACGCGTGGAGTTGAAAGCCGCTTGATTCGTGCTTTGATTCGCGCGTGGCTCCCGCTTGGTGCCCAGTCGATTCCCGCCTGCCGCTACGACACCTCATGCGTGCGCCGCGCGAGCGTACGGGCCGCGACGACAGCCGCCGCGAAACCCGCAGCCGCGCCAACCAGCAAGGCCCAGCGGGGCCCCCAGTGGTCCGCCACCCACCCGACGAGCGGCGCGCCGATGGGCGTGCCGCCCAGCGCCACGGCAAGCCGAATCGCCAGCACGCGGCCGCGCATGCCCGGCTCGGTGGAAAGCTGCATGAGACTGTTGGTTTCGGTGGTGAACGTGAGCGCCGCGATACCGATCAGCACGAGCGCCCCGCCAAACCACCAGTAACCCGGCGCGAGCGCTGCCAGCACACATCCCACGCCGAACGCCGCCGCCGCGAACAGCAGCGAAGTGAATCGCGGATGGCTGCGCCCCGCACCGAAGAAGGCGCCACTCATGGTGCCGAGCGCCATCAATGAAGAGAGGAGTCCGTAGCGTCCGGCATCGGCATGAAAGACGCCCACAGCCATCGTCGAGATGAAGATCGGAAAGTTCAGGCCGAATGTGCCGATCAGGAACAGCATGATGAGGATCGCCTTCAAGTCCGGGCGCGCCCACACGTAGCGGAATCCGGCGGCAAAGCTGCCCTTGGCGGGCTGCGCGCGCCTTGCCGTACGCAGTTCGTCCACGCGCAGTCGCGTGAGCGAAATCAGCACCGCGACAAATGAAAGTCCGTTGAGCAAGAAGGCCCAGCCCACCCCCACCGATGCAATGACGAGCCCCGCCACGGCCGGCCCGATCATGCGCGCGGCGTTGAACGAAGTGGAATTCAACGCAACGGCATTGGACAGATCGGCGTCGCCCACGAGCTCCGAGACGAAGGTTTGCCGGACCGGCGAATCGAATGCCGTCGTGCAACCGAACAGAAAGGCGAATACGTAGACGTGCCAGAGCTGCACGAGCCCCGTGGCCGTCAGCACGCCTAGCGCAATGGCGAGCGTGCCGAGCATGGCCTGCGTGATCATGAGCAGCTTGCGCTGGTCGAAGTGGTCGGCGGCGAAGCCCGACCAGGGCATGAACAGCATTTGTGGGCCGAACTGCAAGCCCATCACGATACCTACCGCAGCCGCACTGTGATGCGTGAGGCCGGTGAGCACGAGCCAGTCCTGCGCCGTGCGCTGCATCCATGTGCCGATATTCGAAACGAGCGCGCCCGCCGACCACACGCGATAGTTGTAACTCCTAAGCGAACGGAAATACCCCGAAGCAGGAACGCTCATGCCAGTGCCTCGCGTCAGTCAGTTGGCCACGAGCCGCTTGAGCAGTTCGACCGCGGTAGCGAGCTGCTCTTGCTCCGCGCCGCTGAGGCGCGCCTCTATCCTGCGCGAAAGCCAGTCCTGGCGCGCCGCGCGCCCTTGCTTGAGCCACTCGCGGAAGGTACTGGTCAGCGACCAGAGCGTCTGGCGCCCGTCGTCTGGGTCCGGCGCGCCGGTGATATGCCCCGCGGCTTCGAGCGGCGCGATGAGCGTGCCCATCGATTGCGGGCGCATGCCTTCCGCGCGCGCGAGGCTGGACACGGTGGCCGGCCCTTCGCGTTCGAGCCGCAACAGCACAGCCAACTGCGACGGGGTGAAGTCACCAAGAATGGCCTGTTCACGAAAGCGGCGCCGCAGTTGCGCGACCAGCGCACGCAGGTCGCCTGCGAGTGCTGCGGCAAGTTCGGAAGGTGGGACGTCGGTGCGATTGGTCATGGACGCATTCTAGGAGATGCGAAGGTAAACTGC
Organism: Paraburkholderia sp.; assembly: GCF_035501035.1. Lineage (GTDB taxonomy): Bacteria > Pseudomonadota > Gammaproteobacteria > Burkholderiales > Burkholderiaceae > Paraburkholderia. The sequence continues at coordinate 4,284 of NZ_DATJWR010000397.1, read as the reverse complement.
AAAGATAACCTTCATATCTCGGAACGCTTGTTCCATCTGCCCCGTACAACAGCAGGCATGGCGCGGCCTCGCACGATCAGGTGTGGATCTACCACGCGGCAAGAATAGCAAGGCACTCGTCGATCTGGACCGCCCCAGATCCGCCAGTCGTCCACGTTGACCGCCGGCCCTTTTCCATGGTGCGGACGCTGTCTATCGAGCGATCGAGATTGCGCACCGAAGCACCAACATTTCACCCGCCGGCCCGCGGCTCCATGAACGTATGCCGGAAATACTCGCGTACCGCGTGCATCGCAGGGCTCAGCTCCTTGTTCTTGCGCCACGCCAGCCCCACGCTCATCGCCGGAACGGCGTCGAGCAGCATGATCGTTTCGATGCGCCGGCCTTCGAGAGACCAGGGCCGGTAGACCATGTCGGACAACACTGCGACCCCAGAGCCGTTGGCGACCATGCTGCGCACCGCCTCCACCGACGACGTGCGCAGGATTAGGTTCGGCCGCCACGGTGTCTCGTTCCAGTCGCGCATTGCCGTCTGCGCGGCTTCATCGACGGTCAACATGACGTACGGCTCATGCGCGACTTCGGCAAACGTCACGCTCTCGCGTTTGAGCAACGGGTGATGCGCGCCGACCCAGAGCCGCCGCACGGAATGAATCACGGGCTCCAGCACGAGTTCGGCGTTCGAGACGCTCGAAGTGAGCAGGACGGCAACGGGGGCGAGATCGACGCGCGATCCAATGCAGTAGAAACGGTCTTCTCTGTAAAGTTGCCACGCGGCGAGTAGCGACTCATGGCGCGCAGCTCGCCGAAGAGAAGCGGAATTCACCAGCCAAGGCGAGGCAGTCGTTATTTGGAAGATCCTGTATACCAATTTACCCCGCGTGCACCGAGGCGCTTGCCGACGAGCCCAAGTAGATACTGCGCGAGATCCCTGAGCATCCAGACATCAGCCGAAGCGGCCGATCGAAATGTGACCAGCATGATGACTCCTTGCTGTGATCAAGTATTGCGAGCCGTCGCACCAGACTCGAGACGAGTCCAACCATCGTCTTTCCGCCGCGACAGCCTGGGCCTTCATTCAGTCACGAGAGGGCCTGCCTTCATTTTATATCACATTGCGACATATCGAGGCTAAAAAGCCTTCCCTCGGACCAATCTGGACGATCTATGAATGCGGCTACGCCGCAGTCTTCAGCGCCATCACAGGCGCCCCGTCCAGATCATGTCCAGCAATCGCCACCGCCAGCGCGGGATTCAGACTGTCGACCATCGAAGTCGGCATGAGAATGGTCGCCCCGCGTTCCTTCGTCGTCTCGTAGATGATATTCATCGCCCGAAGCTGCAGCGCGCCCGGCTGAGATTGGTACACTCTTGCGGCTTCGACAAAGTTCGAGGCGATCGCGGCCTCTGCTGATCCCAGAATGACGCGGGCCTGCTTTTCGCGTTCGGCCTGTGCCTGACGAGACATCGCGTCCTGCAACGCTACGGGGATCGCTACGTCGCGAATTTCGACCGAGCCCACGGCGATACCCCATTGGGCTGTCTTGGCCCCGATCTCATCTCTCAGATGGGTATCCGCTGCTGTTCGATCGGAGAGCAGCGTAGCCAGCATCGAGGCGCCGATCAACTCCCGCAACGTTGTCTGAGCGACACGATCGATTGCCTGCCGATAGTCGGTAATCGCCAACGCAGCCTTTTGGGCATCGAAGACGTGCCAGAAAATGATCGCATCGACATTGACCGGAACCGTATCCTTGGTCAAGGCCTGTTCTGCATTGAAAGCTGTCGTCTGAATGCGCTCGTCAATGACTGCAACGACATTGTCCAGAACAGGGATGATCATGAAAAACCCCGCTCCTTTCACGCTCTGCAGCTTTCCAATACGCAGGATTACGAATTTCTCCCATACGTTGGCAACCCTGACGGACATTGAAATCAGCACAGCAATAATAAAGAGCCCGATGCCAATGTACAGGTTGACGAACGCGCCAGCGGCCATCGCAGCGAGCAGGAATAAGGCGGACAGAAGTAGTGTGATCGGATTCAGCATGGTGATGCCTCATGGAACTGCGCAAAGTTATTTCGGACAATTTGAATCGTTCAATCCGTGCCCGGTCGTTGCGACACCCTGATCGTGAGAGGCAGGGATACACATCAAAGCATGCGCGTGATCGTATTGAGCGTCGGTACGATACCGTACCGCGCTCCCTGCATATTGGCCGTGCGCGGTCAGTCCGACCATCAGATAGGGATCTGCCGCATTAGCCAGGCACGACGAACCGCGATTCAGTAGCGAATTTCGTCGCAGATGCGTCTTCCGAACGCCTGCTGCCAGAGGTTGCGGGTGCCGCTCCATCCTCGACACCGCTTCCCCGTCAGTTAGACTAAGCCGTTCCCGCCGTCTTGACGAAAATAGATAGCGACAACATCCTCCAATGCGTCCAGAATAGGCAAATATGGCAGTTGCTTCCGCGACTGAAATAATGGGAGAAATATGATGGCAAAGGGTCAATTACGCGGTAACCGTGAAGCGAAAAAGCCTAAACAGCCGAAAAAGGTGCTGTCTCCAGTTGTAGAAAGTTCTTCGGCGGTGACATCGAAAATCACTCTAGGGCGCAAGCCAGAAAAGAAGAAGTAACACGCTCCCGATCTCGCGGATCGGGGCCTTACGCGTAGGCAAGTCATGTTGGGCGCTGCTCACCGCGTCTGATTTCATTGGTCTGATCAACCGCTTTCCGCGTGGTGCGAGGCTTGGTGCCTTCCGTGCAATCACCTCACACGGAACAATAACGTCCCCTGCCGCGCGATCGGGTTTTCGAGACGCGCTCCCTCAGCCGCCCTGCGCCGGCGTCATTCCTCCAGCGGCGGCGGGCGACGCCCATACCATTTCATCAATGGCCGCATCGACATCCCGTGCGCAAAAATGGACGCCGAAACCATCGCGAGCGTCAGCGTGATCAGCTGCTTTGCCAGCGATTCGCTTACGCCGTGACGAATCGCGAACATCAAATAAAACACGGAGCCTTCCGCGTATTCCGAACCACGAAACCATCGCGCGCGCACGCCCCGCGCTAGCCACGCCGAGCGTTCCGACCACGACGGCGGCAGGACGCACAAGCACGAACATCACCGGAACGGCCGCGCTCGGTCTGCACGCCCGAGGCGAGAACAGGGTCCGTGGGCGCGAGAATGCCGCCGAGAAGCACCGCGGCGCCCAAAGGCAATCCCAAGCCCCACATCCCGACCGCTGCGATCAAGCCTACCGTGATCGCCATCGAGGCAAACGCGAGACGCAACGGAACAAACCATCTTCGGTCGAGGATCGGAACGCCCATGCGCAGCCCAACGGTAAACAGCGAAATCAGCAACGCGACTTCCGTGACCCGGCCGATCACCTCGGCATGATGCAGCGGGTCGGGCACGATCAGGTTCAAACCTCCAGGGCCCATGACGTAACCGACGCACAGATAGATCGTCGCGCTGCTCACCAGCAACCGTGCCAGCGTCGCCCCCGCCACCACCATGGTGATGAGCAACAGGCCGGACAGCAAATACCAGACGGAATCTGACATGGATTGCACAAGGGGAGATGCCGGAGGTCATGCGTGAGAATGAGGCCCAACGTGAATAAGCAGTGCGCCTCAGGGCTAGCCCTTCATCGCACCCAATGCCTGCGCTTTTGCAAAGCGTGGGAGCACCGCTTCATCCCCTGCATGCGCCAGTTCAGGGGCAGGCTAGTGCGATGTAAGCCGACTGCCGATATGGCGCTGTTGCGCCGCAAGCTCGATTTCCCGCCACATGCTCCTGCGAATCGTCGGCTGCATGGCTCACGTTGCTGTTGTCGTGGCAGTGCTACGCGTCTGCGATCCATCAATCGTTCCGTAAATCGGCACGTGCCTCTGTACGGCATTGAACAATTGCGGCGCATCGATGCGGAAAAGACAGTCGTGTGACCGCTGCTTACAACTCCGATCCCTCGAAGGCGATCTTGCAGATACCCAGCATTCGCGGACTATGCGGATCATTAGCCGTCTCGCACTTAGAAGTGGTGAACTGCGTGGCTGCCGTATCGCCGTACAGATCGACTCACAGGTCGCGGCCGCGCCGGTACAGCGCGTCGATGAACGCGTCGCCGGCATGCAAGTCGCTGCTGTTGAAGCTGTCGAGCGAAAGCCACTCGCCGCCGCACACGTTGCCCGTGATCGTTAGGCTCTGCTGGCCGGTGCAGCCGCTATCGCTCAACGTCGCGATCGGCGCGGAGGTGTCCCAGCCGCCGTCGCCCGC
>NZ_DATJWR010000396.1:0-6144 GCF_035501035.1 Paraburkholderia sp. | reverse complement strand
AGCGCGCCTTCCGAGCCCGGCACGCACGGCACGCCGGTCTTGATCATGGTGTGCTTCGCCGTGACCTTGTCGCCCATCATGCGGATCGTTTCCGGGCGCGGGCCGATGAACGTGAAGCCCGATTGCTCGACGCGCTCGGCGAAGTCCGCATTCTCGGAGAGGAAGCCGTAGCCGGGGTGGATCGCCTCGGCGTCGGTGACTTCGGCCGCGCTGATGAGCGCCGGCATGTTCAGGTAGCTCAGGTTCGAAGGCGCCGGGCCGATGCAGACCGCCTCGTCGGCGAGCTTCACGTACTTGGCTTCCTTGTCGGCTTCCGAGTAGACGACGACCGTCTTGACGCCGAGTTCGCGACACGCGCGCTGGATGCGGAGCGCGATTTCGCCACGATTGGCAATGAGGATTTTTTCAAACATGGTGGGTATTCGACTCATCAATGGGCGCCGCAAGCGGATCACACCGGTTTTAAGCGGACTGCCTGTCGATCGCAGTCAGGGCGTTGGCACTGTCTGCGATCCCATGCACGAACGGGTGCTCAGAGGATCGGCCGCGCGCGTCGCAACCAAAGCGGGCGCTGCACGCGGCATGCGCGGCGCGGCCCGTCGATCGCAAGGGCCGCCGTCGCGCGCAGAAACTTAGGCGATCACGTAGAGCGGCTGGCCGTACTCGACCGCCTGACCGTTGTCGACGAGGATTTCCTTGACCACGCCGGCCACGTCCGACTCGATCTCGTTGAGCAGCTTCATTGCTTCGATGATGCACAGGGTCTGGCCTTCCTTGACCGTGTCGCCGACCTGGACGAACGGATCGGCGCCCGGCGACGGCGCACGGTAGAACGTGCCGACCATCGGCGAAGTCACGACATGGCCTTGCGGTGCGGCCGGCGCTGCGGCGGCCGGCGCGGCGGCTTCGCCGGCATGGGCCGGCGCGGCGAGCGGGGCGCCCATTGCCGGTGCCGCGTATTGCGGGGCGCCTTGCTGCACGTAAACGGGCGGCGCGTTCTTGACGATGCGCACCTTGCCTTCACCCTCGGTGACTTCGAGCTCCGAGATGCCCGATTCGGAGACGAGGTCGATCAGAGTCTTCAGCTTACGTAGATCCATGGTGCAGCCCCTTATGCTTTGAATACGTGAGGTGCCGGGGCGCGCGCGTCCCGACACGGGTTGGGTTTTGTCTTGGCGTTGTGACGGTCATCCGGCGCGCGAATCACGCGGCCGACCGGGCAGCGAGCCGGTCGATCGCATATTCGAGCGCGTAGAGATAACCTTTCCAGCCGAGGCCGCAGATCACACCTTCGGCCTGGTCGGAAAAATACGAATGGTGCCGGAAGGGCTCGCGGCGATGCACGTTCGAAAGATGGATCTCGACGAACGGAATGCCGACGCCTGCCAGCGCATCCCGGATCGCGACGCTCGTATGCGTGTAAGCGGCCGGGTTGATCAGGATGAAGTCGGTTTGCTCGGTGCGGGCCGCCTGAATGCGGTCGACCAGCGCGCCCTCGTGGTTGCTCTGGAACGTCGCGAGTTCCACGCCGGCGTCTGCGGCACGGTCCGAGAGCGCCTGATCGATCTGCGGCAGCGTCACGCGCCCGTACACCTCAGGTTCCCGGGTGCCGAGAAGGTTGAGATTCGGGCCGTGCAAAACCAGCAGTCGCGTCATGGTCGCTTCTTTTTCCGTGGAATTGCGCGAACTTTAGCGCCGATTAGAGAAATTTGTCTAGTTTTCCGATAAGGTGATGTGGCCCCGGTTACGTCTTGCGACGCGCTCATGGGGTCATCTTCAGGTAAAACGCGCAATTCTCACGGCAAAAAGTGCTTTACGGCGCTTAAGCTCGGGTCAAAAGTTCCGCTGCGTCAAAGTGCATCCAGCGTGCGCCGCAGCTCGTCGGGCTTGATTTGGCCTAATTTTGTCGCACGAACGACGCCGTTCGCGTCGATTACCACGGTGTAAGGCAGGCCGCCCGCCATGTTGCCGAACGCGCGCGCGACGTCCGCGCCGCCGAAGCCGGCAATGTAGATCGGGTAGTCGACAGGCACCTTCTTCAGGAAGGTCTGGATGTTCGCGGCGGAATCGACGCCAACGCCGATGAACTGAATGCCCTTCTTCGCGTATTGGCGCTGCAGCGAGGAAAGCTCGGGCATTTCCTCGACACACGGCCCGCACCACGAGGCCCAGAAGTTGACCACGATCGGCCGGCCCTTGTAGATGGCGAGCGACTGGGGCTTGCCTTCCGGGTTCGTGACTGCCGCCGACCAAAGCTGGCCGGTCGCATCCTGCTTGCTGCTCACCGAGGCCGCGTCGGCCACGCCCGCGTTGCCGCCGTTTGCCCAGTGCCCCGCCAATATGCCGCCGCCGGCGGCGATCGCCGCCACTGCCACGCCGGCCAGAATCCGCTTCGTATTCATCGTTGCCGCTTTCAGGTTGTGGATCAGTTGAATCAGGTGGTGGAAGAAGTGGCGCCGCTCTCGTCGATCAGCGCCCGGAGTGCCTGCGCGTTGGCGCGCGGCAGCCGCCCGCGCGCGTCGGCGCGCACGGCTCCACGGAGGTCGTCGGTATTGTAGAGCGCCACGTGGATGCCGACCGGCTCCTCGTTGCGCGACGCGCGCCAGATGAAGCTCAGCGTCTCCACATAGCCGCGAGCCGCGAAATGGCGCGTTTCAGACACGTCGTACTGCACGTTCGCATTCAGCAGCCAGATCGCGACATCCTTCGCGTTGTCGCAGAAAATCTGCAGATGGATGTCGGAGTGCTCGCCCGCGGTACCGTTGAGCACCGCACCGGTCAGGAACGGATTGAACGCTTCGAGCCGCCGCATCCATTCAAGTGCGATTTCCCGCAGGCGGCGCAGCACTGCCGGCTGGCTGTCGCCCTGAAAGAGGGCCTGATACTCGCGAATCTCTTCCTCGATCTGGTCGTTATCCGGCAGCCAGTTGCCTTCAATACGCGCTTCCCCCGCTACCTGCCGCGCTGCCTTGCGTTTGGCGGTGGCGTAGTCGAGGCCGTCCTCGGCAATCATCCGTGCTGCAGCGATGGCGATTTCCTCGCGCACGCGCTGGGGATCGAAATGTGATCTGCGAACCATCCTTCAATCATACTAGAGAACGCCTCGCGGTCCTGGCCGCGGCCTCCAGAGGGCGTTGCGGCTCGGCGAGGAGGGCAATCGCAGAGGCGCTCAGGTCCGGCCTGGCGCCGCGCCGTTGAGCCCTCGCCCGAGCTTGCTGCCGACCCCGCAGTCGAGCCCTCGTTGGCCAATACGGCCCGGGGCCTCGGGTACAATACCGGTCTTTGCTCCGGCGGCGCACCACTGCCGCCGTCCCGGCTTCCAGATCCCTATAACCCGTTAACCTCGTTCACGACGCCCGCGCGGCGCGACAGGCTTATGCACATCCATATCCTCGGCATCTGCGGCACGTTCATGGGCGGACTCGCCGTGCTCGCGCGCAGCGCGGGTCACACGGTGACCGGCTGCGACGCAGGCGTGTACCCGCCGATGAGCACCCAGCTCGAAGCGCAGGGCATCCGCCTGATCGAGGGTTACGACGCGAGCCAGACCGAACTGAATCCCGATCTCTATGTGATCGGCAACGTGGTCTCGCGCGGCAACCCGCTGATGGAAGCGATCCTCGACCGCGGCTTGCCGTATACGTCCGGCCCGCAGTGGCTCGGCGAGCACGTGCTGCGCGACAAGTGGGTGCTCGCGGTGGCCGGCACGCACGGCAAGACCACCACGAGCTCCATGCTCGCGTGGCTGCTCGAAGACGCGGGCCTGAATCCCGGCTTCCTGATCGGTGGCGTGCCGCTGAACTTCGGCATCTCGGCGCGGCTCACCGAATCGAGTTTCTTCGTGATCGAAGCCGACGAATACGACACCGCGTTCTTCGACAAGCGCTCGAAGTTCGTCCATTACCGTCCGCGCACGGCGCTCCTCAACAATCTCGAATTCGATCACGCCGACATCTTCCCCGATCTCGCGGCGATCGAGACGCAGTTCCATCACCTCGTGCGCACGATTCCCGGCGTCGGCCGCATCGTCACGAACGGGCGCTCGGACGCGCTCGAGCGCGTGCTCACGCGCGGCGTGTGGAGCGAAGTGGAGCGCTTCGGCGTGGATGGCGGCTGGCAGGCGCTGCCCGCCGAGGACGGCGTGGCCGTGGACGAGCGCTTTGCCGTCTATCACAACGGCGAGCGCGCGGGCGTGGTCGACTGGCAGATCCAGGGCGAGCACAACCGCATGAACGCGCTCGCGGCCATTGCCGCCGCGCGCAGCGTGGGCGTGCCGCCCGCGCAGGCGGCGCAGTCCCTCGCCACGTTCCGCAATGTGAAGCGCCGCATGGAAGTGCGCGGGAGCGTGGAAGGCGTGACCGTCTACGACGACTTCGCGCACCATCCCACGGCGATCGAAACGACGATCGCGGGCCTGCGCACACGCGTGGGCCGCGGTGAAGATGGAAAGCGCACCCGCATCCTCGCCGTGCTCGAACCGCGCTCGAATACGATGAAACTCGGCGTGATGAAGGCGCAGCTGCCCAAGAGTCTCGCCGACGCCGATCTCGTGTTCGGCTATGGCGCGCCGAGCGGCAAGGACGCGCTCGGCTGGGATCTCGCCGGCGCACTCGCGCCGCTCGGCGAAAAGGCGCGTGCGTTCCACGAGCTCGACGCGCTCGTGAAGGCGGTCGCCGCCGCGGCGCGTCCCGGCGACCAGGTGCTCGTGATGAGCAACGGCGGCTTCGGCGGCGTGCATCAGAAGCTGCTCGACGCGCTCTCGGCACGGAGCGCAGCGTGATTGTTTATCTGCACGGCTTTCGCTCGTCGCCGCAGTCGTTCAAGGCGCGCCTGCTGGCGGCGCGTCTTGCCGAACTGGGCCGCAGCGACGAATGGCTTTGCCCGGCGCTCCCGGTCTCGCCGCGCGAGGCCATCGAGCTTGCCGAGCGCGAAATCGGCGCGCGGATCTTGCCGGGCGAGCGCGTGACGCTCATCGGCAGCTCACTTGGCGGCTACTTCGCGACGTATCTCGCGCAAAAGCACGGCTGGCGCGCCGCGCTGCTGAACCCCGCCGTCGTGCCCGACCGCGATCTGTCGAAGTATCTCGGCGAGCAGCCGCTCTGGCACGGCGGCGGCAGCATCGTCGTCGAACCGCGCCATCTGGACGAATTGCGTGCGCTCGCCGTCGCCACGGTGACGCAGCCCGCGCGCTACTATTTGATCGCCGCGACCGGCGACGAAGTGCTCGATTACCGCGAGATGCTCGCGCACTATCCGGGTGTGCCCACACACCTGATCGAAGGCAGCGATCATGGCATCAGCGAGTTCGCCGATTACGTCGACGAAGTGATCCGTTTCTGCGACGCGGCCTGATGCGCCGCCGCTCGCCCGTGATCATCGTCGTGCGCGCGCGAACGCCTATATGTATACAGCAGCACCGTCGGCGCGTAGTGCCGGCGGTCGAAGCAAGTCAGAACGAGAGTGTTGAGTGAACGTTTTCTTTGAGGAATCGGGCAGTTTCAAGGCCGGCAGCGTGCTGTCGCGCCAGGGCGACGCGTTTCAGGTCGAGCTGCCGGGCGGACGGCGCGCCAAGGTGCGCGCGAAGGACGTCCTGATCGAGTTCGAGAAACCCGCCGCGGGCGAACTGATGGAGCAGGCGGATGCTGCCTCCCAGGAGATCGATCTCGATTTCCTGTGGGAGTGCGCGCCTGCCGATGAATTCGCATTTACGACGCTCGCGAGCGAGTACTACGGCGAGACCTATGGCCCTGTCGAGCGCGCCGCGCTCGTGCTGCGCCTGCACGGCTCGCCCGTCTACTTTCGCCGCAAGGGGCGCGGCCAGTATCAGCGTGCGCCCGAAGAGCAGCTGAAGATGGCGCTCGCCTCGCTCGAGCGCAAACGCCAGCAGGCGCTCGTGCAGGCCGGCTACGAAGAGGAGCTGAAGGCGGGCAAGCTGCCTGAGGCATTCGCCGGCAAGGCGCTCGGCCTGCTCACGAAGCCCGACAAGAATTCGATCGAGTACAAGGCGCTCGAAGCGGCAGCGGCCGCACGCGGCATTTCGATGCCTCGGCTCATGCTCGACTGCGGCGGCATCGCCTCGCCACGGGCACTGCACGAGGCGCGTTTCCTTGCTGAGTTCTTCCCGCATGGCACGGGCTTTCCGAG
>NZ_DATJWR010000395.1:0-14308 GCF_035501035.1 Paraburkholderia sp. | reverse complement strand
TTTCCGAAGCATTTCGGCAAGAACTACGATGGTTTGTACGACTGCCTGACCGATCTCGTGCAAAAGGCCGGCGAGCAGCCGGGCTTCGTGATCGTGCTCGAAGGGCTGCCGATCGCCCAGAAGTTCGACAAGGACGGGCGCGAAACGCTGCTCGACGTCTTCCGCGAAGCCTCGGAATACTGGGCCGAGCGCAAGGTGCCGTTCCGGGTTTTCTATTCGTTCGCCTGACGCCGGTCTGGCTTCGATGCCAGGCAGTCCACCGGCAATCGCACCACGCATTCCGTCGCATTCACGCGACAGAAAGCCGCAAGCCCGCCCTCCGGCGGGCTTTGTCATTTTTACCAGCCACCCCAGCGCGCGGCGAGCGCCGCGAGCACGGCGATGCCTGCCGTTTCGGTGCGCAGCACGCGTGGCCCGAGCCCCACGGCGATGAAGCCCTGGTCGAGCGCCGCGGCTTCTTCCTCGGGAGACAACCCGCCTTCCGGCCCGATCAGCACCGTCACCTCGCCCGAAGGCGGCTCGACTGGCAAGGCCGCAAACGATACGTCCGCGCGCGGCGAGAGCAGCACGCGCAACTCGCCCTCGCCCGGGCGCTTGGGCATGGAGCCGAGCCAGGCGGCGATTTCGCTCGCGGGGGCGACCTCGGGCATGCGGTTGCGCCCGCACTGTTCGCACGAGGACTGCACGATGCGCTGCCAGTGCGCCAGGCGGCGCACGGCGCGTTCGCCCGAGAGCCGCACGACGCTGCGCGTCGTGGTGAGGGGCACGAAGCGCGTCGCGCCCAGTTCGACGGACTTTTCGATTAGCCAGTCCATCTTGTCGCTGCCGGCAATGCCCTGTGCGAGCGTGAGCCGATAAGGCGGTTCGGCTTCGATATCCTGGTGCGGGCCGACGCGCACACGCGTCTCACGGCGTTCCATTTCGACAATCTCGGCGCTGTATTCGCCGCCCTGGCCGTTGAACAGCACGATGGTGTCGCCGGGATGCAGGCGCAGCACCTGAACGTGACGCGTAACCTCGTCGGGAAGGGTGAAGACGTCGTCGGATTGCAGGGAACTGCCGACGAAAAAGCGTGGCATAAGGCTATTTCTCATTGATTCAGGACAGGTGGCGAGCAAGCGCCCAGCGATAACCGTCGAGGTCTTCGACTTGCGCGAAACGGTCTCCCCAGAATTGATCCTGCGGCTCGCTCAGCGATCTGGCGCCGGCTTCGAGCGCCCGCGCGTGAACCGCATCGACATTGTCGACATACAGATAAAAGGACTGCGACGCGATGGCTTGCGCGCTCTTGGGCGTGCGCGCCGTCGATCCGAATGCGCCCTCCGGCGCAAACATCACGATCAGCTGATCGTGGTACGTCATTTCCACGTGCATGAGCGCGCCGTCGTCCTCAACGCTATCGCGAACGGCGAAGCCGAAGGCCGCCTCGTAGAAGGCCACCGAGGCGCGCGCATCGCGCACCGTCAGATACGGTGTCAGCCACGGCACGCCGGCGGGGCGGGGTGGGGTCATCGGGACTCTCCAGATTCGCAGTTCGGATGAGGCGCGGACCGCCGCTTTGAGCGTGGGCGCGCACGAAGAAAGCACATGGGGCCTGCCATTGTCCACGCACAGGCCCGCTAAAGCTTCAGATGTCCGGGTAGTTTATCGCGGGCAGTGAGCGGCGTTTTCAGCAGCGTAGCGTGCAATTGCGCGTCGTAGTAGCGCAATCCTTCGAGTTGGCGCTCGGCCATACGCGCTTGCAGCGTGGCCAGATCGGCACAAGCGGGGTCGAGCGAGTCGCTCGCGATGGCCATGAACCAGAGCGAGCCGTAGAGCGGCACATAGGCCGCAAGCGGCCGCACCACGGCGAAGGCCTGGTGCAGCGTGTCGAGCAACCGCCCCACACGCTCGGTGTGGTGGAACGGGGAGCCGAGATGCAGGGAGACGAGCGCGTCGGCGGTCATGACGCGTTTGAGCGCGGCATAGAACTCGCGCGTGTAGAGCCCGGCGGCCGGCGAATCCGGCGGCGTCAGGTCGAGCACGACGAGGTCGAAGCGTTCCTGCGTCGAGGCGACGAACGCCGCTGCGTCGCCGATGACGAGCTCCACGCGCGGATCCTCGAAGGCGTCGCCGCGCACTTGCGGCAGGTAGTCGCCCGTGAGCCGCACGACGTCGGGATCCAGTTCGGCCACGACGATGCGCCCGATGCCCGGGTGGCGCAGCAACTGGCGCGCGGCGCCGCCGTCGCCGCCGCCCAGCACCAGCGCGGCGCGCGGCGCCGGGTGGGTGAGCGCGGCCGGGTGCGTCATGCACTCGTGGTAGATGAATTCATCGCCGGCGGAGGTCATCGGGCGCCCGTCGAGCGTGAAGAGGCAGCCGAGCTGCGGCGTGTCCCAGACTTCGATGCGCTGCCATGGCGTATCGGCGCACGCGAGGCGCCGCGCGCCGGCGAAGCCGTAGAGCGCGTCGGCCGCGGGGTGAAAGAGGAGGGGGGCAGTCACGGAAGTCCTGGGCGCGGCGAGCGCGTCAAAGCATGCCAAAGTGCGCGAAAAATGGGGTCGACAGCCGCATTATAGGGGCCGCAGGTTCGATTCCGCCGGGGCGGCCAACACGCTTGCGCGGGCTGTCATCCTGGGCCTTACAGCCGGGGGGCGTCACCGCGATCTGCTAGAATATTCCGCTTTGCAGCCTCCTCCGTTTGCTCCGGCCGTTTCGCGTCTCCTGGCGCCGCATGTGCGCCCGAGCGGGCGATTGCCGAGCTTCCGGACCTCCGCGCTGCTGTGCGCGCCCGCCCGCTTTTACGTTTCGACGTGCGGCGCCCACGCCGCTTTTTGCACACTTCCGGACTCGACATGACGACCTCGTCCTCCGCCTCCCCCGCTACCACCAAGCTGATGGCCAACGCGATCCGCGCGCTGTCCATGGACGCCGTCCAGCAAGCGAACTCCGGTCACCCCGGCATGCCGATGGGCATGGCCGAGATCGCCGTCGCGCTGTGGTCGCGCCATCTGCGCCATAACCCGACGAACCCGCACTGGAGCGACCGCGACCGCTTCGTGCTGTCGAACGGCCACGGCTCGATGCTGCAGTACTCGCTGCTGCACCTGACCGGCTACGATCTGCCGATGGCCGAGCTGAAGAACTTCCGTCAGCTGCACTCGAAGACGGCGGGCCACCCCGAATATGGCATCACGCCGGGTGTCGAGACGACCACGGGCCCGCTCGGCCAGGGTCTCGCGAACGCGGTCGGCATGGCGCTCGCTGAAGCGCTGCTCGCGGCCGAGTTCAACAAGGCCGACGCGAAGATCGTCGATCACCACACCTACGTGTTCGTCGGCGACGGCTGCCTGATGGAAGGCATCTCGCACGAAGCCTGCTCGCTCGCCGGCACGCTCAAGCTCAACAAGCTGATCGCGTTCTACGACGACAACGGCATCTCGATCGACGGCGACGTGGTCAACTGGTTCCACGACGACACGCCCAAGCGCTTCGAAGCGTACGGCTGGAACGTGATCCCGCACGTGGACGGCCACGATGTGGACGCCGTCGACGCGGCCATCCTGAAGGCGAAGGCCTCGGACAAGCCCACGCTGATCTGCTGCAAGACGATCATCGGCAAGGGCGCGCCCACGAAGCAGGGCGGCCACGACGTGCATGGCGCGGCGCTCGGCGCGGAAGAAATCGCGCGTTGGCGCGAAGCGGCGGGCTGGACGTGGGAGCCGTTCACGCTGCCGCAGGAAGTCTACGCAGACTGGGACGCGAAGGCAGCCGGCGCGAAGCTCGAAGCCGCGTGGAACGATTCGTTCGCGGCGTACCAGTCGAAGTACCCGTCCGAAGCGGCCGAGTTCCAGCGCCGCATGGCCAGCAAGCTGCCCGCCGACTGGGCGCAGAAGGCGGCCGCCATCGTCGCCGGCGCGGATTCGCGCAAGGAAACCGTCGCCACGCGCAAGGCGTCGCAGCAGGCCATCGAAGGTCTCGCGGCGGCACTGCCCGAACTGCTCGGCGGCTCGGCCGACCTGACCGGTTCGAACCTCACCAACTGGAAGGCCTCGAAGCCCGTGCGCGCGGCCAAGCCGGGTGAGAGCGGCATCCAGTGGGGCAACCACGTCAACTACGGCGTGCGAGAATTCGGCATGAGCGCGGCGCTCAACGGCATCACGCTGCACGGCGGCTACAAGGCGTTCGGCGGCACGTTCCTCACGTTCTCCGACTACAGCCGCAACGCGCTGCGCATGGCCGCGCTGATGAAGTGCCCGTCGATCTTCGTGTTCACGCACGACTCGATCGGCCTCGGCGAAGACGGTCCGACGCACCAGTCGATCGAGCACGTCGCCAGCCTGCGCCTGATCCCGAACATGACGCTCTGGCGCCCGGCCGACACCGTGGAAACCGCAGTGTCCTGGACCGAGTCGATCGCGCACCACGGCCCGTCGTGCCTCGTGTTCAGCCGCCAGAACCTCGCGTTCAACGAGCGCACCGACGCGCAGATCGCCAACATCGCGAAGGGCGGCTACGTGCTCAAGGACTGGAACGACGATATCCCGAGCCGCAAGATCATCCTGATTGCCACGGGTTCGGAAGTGGAACTCGCGATGAAGGCCGTCGAGCCGCTGCAGCGCGCGGGCATCGGCGCGCGCGTGGTGTCGATGCCGTCGACCAACGTGTTCGACAGGCAGGACGCGGAATACAAGGAGCGCGTGCTGCCCAAGGGCGTGCGCCGCGTGGCGATCGAAGCCGGCGTGACCGACTTCTGGCGCAAGTACGTGGGCCTCGAAGGCGGCGTGGTCGGGATCGACACGTTCGGCGAATCGGCCCCGGCCGGCGTGCTGTTCAAGCACTTCGGCTTCACGGTCGATCACGTCGTGGAGACGGCCAGGGCCGCGCTCGACAACTAAGCATGCATTACGGGCCCGCTCGATCGTCAAGATCCGGCGGGCCCGTTGCCTTGAGCCTCTCGCGCAGGCCGCCCCAGCCAGCGAAGGCGCCCAACGCAGCACCGGTATCGGAATTTTTCAGCCATCAGGAGATAAACCATGACCATTCGCGTCGCTATCAACGGCTACGGCCGCATCGGCCGTAACACGCTTCGTGCTTTCTACGAGAACGGCAAGAAGCACGACATCCAGATCGTCGCGATCAACGACCTGGGTGACGCGAAGACGAACGCGCATCTGACGCAGTACGACACCGCCCACGGCAAGTTCCCGGGCGAAGTGACGGTGGACGGCGACTACCTCGTCGTGAACGGCGACAAGATCCGCGTGCTGGCCAACCGCAATCCGGCCGAGCTGCCGTGGGGCGAGCTGGGCGTCGACGTCGTGATGGAGTGCACGGGCTTCTTCACGACCAAGGAAAAGGCGAGCGCGCACATCAAGGGTGGCGCGAAGAAGGTCATCATCTCGGCGCCGGGCGGCAAGGACGTCGATGCGACCATCGTCTACGGCGTGAACCACAACGTGCTGAAGGCCGAGCACACGGTCATCTCGAACGCATCGTGCACGACGAACTGCCTCGCGCCGCTCGTCAAGCCGCTGAACGACAAGATCGGCCTCGAAACCGGCCTGATGACCACGATCCACGCGTACACGAACGACCAGGTCCTGACCGACGTGTACCACGAAGACCTGCGCCGCGCGCGCTCGGCCACGCACAGCCAGATCCCGACGAAGACGGGCGCGGCTTCGGCCGTCGGCCTCGTGCTGCCGGAACTGAACGGCAAGCTGGACGGCTACGCCATTCGCGTGCCGACCATCAACGTGTCGATCGTCGACCTGTCGTTCATCGCCAAGCGCGACACGACGGTCGAAGAAGTCAACGCGATCATGAAGGAAGCGTCGGAAGGCTCGCTCAAGGGCATCCTCGGCTACAACGACGCACCGCTGGTCTCGGTCGACTTCAACCACAACCCGGCATCGTCGACGTTCGATGCCACGCTCACGAAGGTCTCGGGCCGTCTCGTGAAGGTGTCGAGCTGGTACGACAACGAGTGGGGCTTCTCGAACCGCATGCTGGACACGGCAGTGGCATTCGCGAACGCGAAGTAAGCACGCCGCGCTCCATGAAGAAACCGCCCGGATAACTTCCGGGCGGTTTTTTTTTCGTCCTTACTTTTCTGTCGCGCCGAGCGGGGCGCCTGCGCGCGCGGGTGGCGTCGGGAAGTACACGCCCGCGCGCTGCGCCGCATTGGCGATGTGCGCCTCGATCGCTGCGCCGGCCGCCGCCGGGTCGCGGGCCTTGAGTGCGGCGACGATCAGGGCATGCTCGCGGTATGTGGAGAGCACGCGCTCGCGGCGATAGAACGGCATGCGCTGGCTTTCCTTCATGATCTCGGCGCTGCTGCGCAAGATCGACTCGATCGCCGCATTGCCCGCGAGATTCACGATGCGCATGTGGAACTCGAAGTCGAGCTGCGCGGCTTCGTCGAGCTCCTCGCAGGCGAGGGCGCTGTGCAGCGCCTCGGTGTTCGCTTCGAGCCACGCGATGTCCGCGTCGCCGATCGCGAGCGCCGCCATGCGCGCGGCGAAGCCTTCGAGCGCGTAGCGCATCTGATAGGTGTCCGGCAGCGACGACTGATCGGCGAAGCGCCACGGATGCGCGCTTGTGGCCTGTGCGCTCGTCACATACACGCCCTTGCCCGCGCGGATCGACAGCATGCCGAGCGCTTCGAGCGTCGAAAGCGCCTCGCGCAGCGACGCGCGGCTGATCGCCAGTTCCTCGGAGAGCTGCCGCTGCGCGGGCAGCAGGCTGCCGACCGGATACAGGCCGCCCTCGATCCGTTCGCGGATCGTGGCGACGGCGGCGTCAGTGACGGTGTGCGGAACGTTCTTCATTGAATGGCGCGGGGCGCTCGCGTGGTCTGACCGGTATTGTAGTCCTGACCGGCGCACCCGCATGGTGCACTGCGTCAATGCCCGGCCTTCACGCAAATCCTCAGCCTGCCGGCGCTCGCGAACTGGTCAGACCGCACAAGGGTAAACACCCCGCTCCGCGACCTTGACTCCGGTATATCGGCTTCCTACTATCCACCATAACGCTACTGGTCAGACCAGTCGGAACAGTTGCTTGCTCCCCTTGCTCACAGGAGAAAGTCGTGACGAAGTTCTTCAATTCGCTGTTTGGCCGTGTGGTGATCGCGCTTGTGCTGGGCATCGTCGTCGGCGCGGTGTTTCCCCATTTCGCGCAGTCGCTGCGGCCCCTCGGCGACGGTTTTCTCAAGCTCATCAAGATGGTGATCGGGCCGATCGTGTTCTGCGTGGTCGTGAGCGGCATGGCGCACGCGGGCGACCTCAAGAAGGTGGGCCGCGTCGGCCTGAAGTCCGTGGTCTATTTCGAGGCGATGACGACCATCGCGCTCGTGATCGGCGCGGTGCTCGCGTATGTCATGCGTCCCGGCGCGGGCATGAACGTGGATCTGCGTTCGCTCGACGCCGCTTCGCTCGCGACTTACACCGAGCACGCCAAAAGCCTGAAGGACACCGCCGGCTTCCTGCTCAAGATCATCCCCGACACGGCCTTCGACGCGTTCGCGAAGGGCGACATCCTGCAGATCCTCGTGTTCTCGGTACTGTTCGGCAGCGCGCTCTCGCTGCTCGGCCCGAAGGCGCAGCGCGTGAGCAGCCTCATCGACGAACTCGCGCAGGTGTTCTTCCGCGTGATGGGCTTCATCATCAAGCTCGCGCCGCTCGGCGTGCTCGGCGCGATCGCGTTCACGACCGGCACTTACGGCGTCGCATCGCTCAAGCAACTCGGGCTGCTCGTGATCGTGTTCTACGCGAGCTGCATCGTGTTCGTCGCGGTCGTGCTCGGCATCGTGATGCGGCTCGCGGGCTTCAACGTGTTCAAGCTGATCCGCTACCTGCGCGAAGAGCTCTCGATCGTGCTCGGCACCGCGTCTTCGGACGCCGTGCTGCCGCAGATCATGCGCAAGCTCGAATGGATGGGCGTGAAGGACTCCACGGTGGGCCTCGTGATCCCGACCGGCTATTCGTTCAACCTCGACGGTTTTTCGATCTACCTCACGCTCGCCGTGATCTTCATCGCGCAGGCCACCAATACGCCGCTATCCATGCACGATCTGATCGTGGTCGTGCTGGTTTCGCTCGTCACCTCGAAGGGCGCACACGGCATTCCCGGCTCCGCGATCGTGATCCTCGCAGCGACGCTCTCCGCCATTCCCGCGATCCCCGTGCTCGGCCTCGTGCTGATCCTGCCGGTGGACTGGTTCGTCGGCATTGCCCGTGCGCTCACGAACCTGATCGGCAACTGCGTCGCGACTGTCGTGGTCGCGGTGTGGGAGCACGACATCGACAAAATCCGCGCGAAGCGCGTGCTGAACCTCGACGAAGGCTTCCGCTACGTGCCGGCAGGCGCGGGCGAAGCCGGCGACGCGCACGGCGAAGACAGCGCGCTCGGCGGCAAGGCCGCCCATGCCTGAACCCGGGCGCACCATGCGCCACTTTCATTCGATGTACTGATCAACTCCACAGGGCAACTTCAGCGAACGACATCATCATGGCCATTCCGACTCTCGACCCGAACGCTCCCGCTTTCACGCGCCGCTACATGAACCTTGCCGATCCGCGCCTGGGCGCACGCGCACTCCATGCGAGCGACGAGTTCTTCGCGCCGAAGGAGCGCATGCTCGACCCGCAGCCGGCGGTTTTCATCCCCGGCAAATACGATGACCACGGCAAGTGGATGGACGGCTGGGAAACACGCCGCAAGCGCACGACGGGCTACGACTTCTGCGTGGTGCGGCTGGCGCGCCCGGGCGTGATCCACGGCGTGGATCTCGACACGAGCCATTTCACGGGCAACTTTCCGCCGGCGGCCTCGATCGAGGCGTGCTACGCGCAGGCGGGCGACGACGAAGCGCCCGGCGACAATGCCGACTGGCAGACCATCGTCCCGGCGACGACGTTGCAGGGCAATCAGCACCACTACATCGAAGTGAGCGATACGCGCGCGTTCACGCATCTGCGCGTGAACCTCTATCCGGACGGCGGCCTCGCGCGGCTTCGCGTGTACGGCCAGCCCCGGCGCGACTGGAGCACGGTGGAGCGCGGCAGCCTCGTCGACCTCGCGGCGATCGAGAACGGCGCGTATCTCGTCGCGGCCAACAACCAGCATTTCGGACTCGCCTCGACGCTGCTCATGCCGGGCCGCGGCGTGAACATGGGCGACGGCTGGGAGACGCGCCGCCGCCGCGAGCCCGGCAACGACTGGGCGATCGTGGCGCTCGCGCGCCCTGGCATCGTCCGCAAGATCGAAGTCGACACGGCGCACTTCAAGGGCAACTATCCGGACCGCTGCTCGCTCCAGGCGGCCAGCGTGACGGGCGGCACCGACGATTCGCTCGTCACCCAGGCGATGTTCTGGCCGGAATTGCTCGGCGAGCAGAAGCTCGAAATGGACCGGCAGCACGTGTTCGAGCACGGCGTGGCGGCGCTCGGCCCCATTACGCACGTGCGCTTCAACATCTTCCCGGACGGCGGCGTTTCGCGTTTGCGTCTGTGGGGCGAGCCCGTCTGAGCGAGGAGCCGCGATGCAGATCCTGCGCATGGAACCCTTGACGCGCGCGGCGTTCGCGCCGTTCGGCGAGGTCATCGAACTCGAAGGTGCCCGTCACTTCCCGATCAACGGTGGCACGACCGAGCGCTTTCACGATCTCGCCGCCATCGACGTGAGCGAAGCGGGCGGCCGGCCGATCGTCAGCGTGTTTCGCGCGCAACCACGCGCGTGGCCCGTCGAGATCGCGATGATGGAGCGGCATCCGCTCGGCAGCCAGGCGTTCGTGCCGCTCGATGCGGCCGGTTACGCGGTGGTGGTTGCGCCCGCAGGCGCATTCGATCCGGCGCAGATGCGCGCGTTCTGGGCTGAGGGCGGGCAGGGCGTCAATTACGCCAAAGGTGTCTGGCACCATCCGCTGCTTGCGTTTGGCCGCGTGAGCGACTTCGTGGTGATCGATCGCGGCGGCTCGCAGCCGAACTGCGACGAAATCGCGCTCGATGAACCCTGGCGGCTCGCCCACGCCGACACGCGCTTCGCGCTCGCTTGAGGGCCGGCCGGGCTCACTTTGCCGCCGGCTTCGCGCGCCCTTCTCGAACCTGTGTCCCAAACGAAAACGCCACGGCAGATTTGCCGTGGCGTTTTCGTGCGTGAGTCGAGCGGTGCGTGGCAGGTTGCGCGCCACCCGGCCGGTCAATGCTTGCGGTGCGGGCAGTTTTCCTTCGTGCAGGCGCCGTAGAGCGCGAGCGCGTGTTCCTGCAGCTTGAAGCCGCGTTCGTTGGCGATCATCTGCTGACGCTTTTCGATTTCAGGGTCGAAGAATTCTTCGACTCTGCCGCAATCGAGGCACACGAGGTGATCGTGGTGGCTGCCTTCGTTGAGTTCGAAGACTGCCTTGCCCGATTCGAAATTGCTGCGCGTGAGCAGCCCCGCCTGCTCGAACTGCGTGAGGACTCGGTAAACGGTGGCGAGGCCGATGTCCAGCTCCTCGTTCAACAGGTTGCGATAGACGTCTTCGGCAGTCAGGTGACGCACCGCGCTGTGCTGAAAAATCTCCAGAATCTTCAGGCGAGGTAGTGTCGCCTTGAGACCGATGTTCTTGAGATCGGTTGGATTGGTCATGACGATTAGTCCCTGGAGTACAATGCTAGGTTCTTATGTTAATGCGTTTTTGCCGTTCCGGGCATTTTCGGCAGAACTTCGAACGATCTTCTACAGAATACGCGCGGCTTCGCGGAAAGCCCGCACGGTGAGGGAAATGATTCCAGAATTCACAACGATCGGCCGGCGCATGCACGGCGGCCGCCTGGCGTGCACCCTGCTGGCTGCGGCCGCGTTCGCGGCTCTCGCCGGTTGTTCCACTTACGACAGCCTGACGCAGCGCGTCGCCCAGAGCATCACGCCTTACCGCATCACCATCGTGCAGGGCAACTTCGTTTCGGCGGAAGCCGCAGCGCAGATGCGCGTGGGCATGTCGCGCGCCGAAGTCAAGCAACTGCTCGGCACGCCGCTCCTCACCGACATGTTCCACGCGAATCGCTGGGACTATGTCTTCTACTTCAAGCGCGGCTCGACTTCGGTCGTCCAGCAGCGCGATTTCGTCGTGATGTTCGAAGGCGATCGTGTCGCGAGCTGGTCGGGCGGCGAAGATCTGCCGTCGAACCTCGAACTGCTCGCCGAAATCGACGGCGACCGCAGTGGCAAGAAGGTCACGGCCGTTGCCGCCGCGCCGGCTTCAGGCGCTTCGGCGGCCACGGCCGCGCAGGCTTCGAGCGCGACCGGCCCGAGCGTCGGCGACACGGCGCGCACGCCGTCGTCGGATCTCGGTGCGGCGACCAGCGCGCTGCCGCAGGACGCGAACGCACAGGCGGCGGCCGCCGCGAACCGCGCCACCGAAGCCGTGCAAACGCCAGCCGCCTTCACGCCTTCGGTGCGCGCGGGCAACCCCACTTCGTCTGCGCTGCCGCAGAACGTCGGCACGATGCCGCAGCAGGTTCAGCTGCGCCGCCCGCCGCCGCCGCAAATCCAGGGCGCGCCGCAGCCTAACCCGGTCGGCCCGGCCGCCGGCGCACAGGGTACCGGCGACACGAACGCCGCGCCGCCGCCGCCGGCGCAGGATAGCTCGCTCGCGGCGCCGCCCACGGTGCCCGCAACGCCGTCCGGCGCTTCGGGCGCGGCTGCGTCCGGTAACTGAGCGGGGAACACGAGCGGCTGCACGCAGCCGCTGTACAGCGGGGCGTGGTGCGCGCGGCGCGCCACGCGTCGAGCCGGCGGCTTCGGGCCGCCGCGTTTTTTTGGGCGGCGGCGCGTGGCGCCCCGGCCAGCGACACATTGGCAGGAACACTCATGAAAATCGCAATCGCCGGGGCATCGGGCCGCATGGGCCGCATGCTCATCGAAACCGTCCTCAATTCGCCGGGCGTCACGCTCTCGGGCGCGCTTGCGCGCAAAGGCTCGTCGGCCATCGGCCAGGACGCCGGCGCGTTCCTCGGCAAGGAAACCGGCGTGCGCATCACCGACGACATCGAGCAGGTCTTCGCGCAAAGCGACTGCCTGATCGACTTCACGCGCCCCGAAGGCACGCTCGCGCACCTCGAGGCGGCACAGCGCCACGGCGTGAAGATGGTGATCGGCACGACCGGCTTCGACGCACAGCAAAAGGCGCAGCTCGGCGCAGCCGCGCAGCAGATCGCCATCGTGTTCGCGGCGAACATGAGCGTGGGCGTGAACGTCACGCTCAAGCTGCTCGAATACGCGGCGCGCTTTTTCGAGACGGGCTACGACATCGAGATCATCGAGGCGCACCATCGCCACAAGGTCGACGCCCCCTCGGGCACCGCACTCGCGATGGGCGAGGCCGTGGCGCGCGCGCTCGGCCGCAATCTCGATGAGTGCGCCGTGTATGGCCGCGAAGGGGTGACCGGCGAGCGCGATCCGTCGACGATCGGGTTTTCGGCGATTCGCGGCGGCGACATCGTGGGCGATCATACGGTGCTGTTCGCGGGCATCGGCGAGCGCATCGAGATCACGCACAAGTCCTCGAGCCGCCTGTCATACGCGCAGGGCAGCGTGCGCGCCGCGCGCTTTCTGCAGGACAAGGCGAACGGCCTGTACGATATGCAGGACGTGCTCGGCCTGCGCTGAGCGCTTTTTCCCGTTTTCCACGGCCCGGCAGCGGTTCACGCACGGCGCCGGACAGACAGCGAGCGAGGTCCGATGGCAGCGGGTACCGGAGTCATTCACTATCTGCAGACGAGCGATGCGGTGACACACACGGTGGCGTGGGTGTTGCTGGCCATGTCGATCGCGAGCTGGTGCTTTCTCATCGTGAAGAGCTGGATTCTGCTGCGTGCGAAGCGGCAGGGGCCGCGCGCGGTCGCGCGCTTCTGGCAGGCGAGCTCGCTTGCGGAAGGCGTCGCCGCCATGCGCGCGGTCGATCGCGAGCGCGTGTTCCTGCCGCTCGCGCAGGCTGCGCTCGCCGCCGAGGAACTCGAGGCGCCTGGCCTCATGCTCGCGCGCGTGGAGCGCGGCGAGCGCGTGCTGCGCGCGTTGCGCGGTGCGTTGCAGGCCTCGCAGCGGCGGCTCGAGTTCGGGCAGGTGCTGCTCGCCTCCGTGGGCAGCACGGCGCCGTTTGTCGGGCTGCTCGGGACCGTGTGGGGCATCTATCACGCGCTCGGCAGCATCGCCGCGAGCGGGCAGGCCATGATCGAGAACGTGGCCGGGCCGGTGGGCGAAGCGCTCATCATGACGGCCTTCGGCCTCGTCGTCGCGATTCCTGCGGTGCTCGCCTATAACATCCTCGGCCGCCTCGTGCGGCAGCTTTGCGACGATCTCGACGGCTTCGCGCACGATCTGCACGCTTATGCCTGCGCACCCGAGGGCGCACCGCTGCGCCGCGAAGGCTCGCAGGGCGCGCTGCGCGAAGGCATGCGCGCGGAGTCGCCCTGAAGGGCAAATCCAGGGCAACTCAAAAGGCAACCAAAGGCCACCTAAAGGCCAACCATAGGCCAACCAAAGGGCGCCCGAGCGCAAGGAGCAACGCGAATGGCATTCGGCGGACTCGAAAAGAAGCGCGATTCGGCACCGATGTCCGAAATCAACATGACGCCGCTCATCGACGTCATGCTGGTGCTGCTCGTCCTCTTCATCATCACCGCGCCGCTCTTTACGCATGCGATCCGGCTCGATTTGCCGAAGGTCGCCGCCGAACCCGCGCAGCAGACCGCGCAGACCGTCACGCTCTCCATCGACGCCGCTGGCAAGCTCTACTGGAACGCTCAGCCCATCACGCTCGACGAACTGCGTGCGCGCTTCAATGCGGCGGGCAAGGCGCCCGAGTCCCAGCAGCCCGAGTTGCAACTGCGCGCCGCGCGCGAAACCCATTACGACGCGATCGCCCAGGTGATGGGCGCCGCGCAGCAGGCCGGTCTCTCACGCCTGGGTTTCGTGACCGAGCCGCCGGCGGCCGGGCACTGAGCACGCGCCGCGCAGTCGCCGGCAGGAACGGACAGGCCCGGCGTGCCTCGCCCGCAGCTGCCGGTAGAGGCGTGCACAGGCTTGGCGCGCCGGCCGCCCGGCCCGATCCCACGAGCAGCACCGCGCCGGCCCGGTGCGCAGCCCACCCGTCCACTCGCGGCAGCAAGGAACAAGCCGGAGCAAGCCTGAACACGCAGCCCCGGCGCTGCACGAAAGCGCGGCTCACTCGACGGTATAATCAACGTTTCCTTTAAAAATCGGGTCCAGCGAAACCGCCGCAACCTGCCGGTATCGTGAACGGCCGGCCCGGTGCATCCGGCACCGAATCCGCCCGATCCTGCGT
>NZ_DATJWR010000394.1:0-2613 GCF_035501035.1 Paraburkholderia sp. | reverse complement strand
AAGCACGGGCCGTTTCGGCCACGCTGGCCGTCGCGCCGCCAAGCGTTGCGCCGACACGACAGATGCTTTGTACATCGCGACAGCACGTGGGTGCCGGATCGCTTCTTTCAAGGGGCTCTGGCGGCTTTTTTATACAAGCATCAAGACGCCGAAACCGCCCGTAACAATCATTACTGCAGTGCCGCAAAATTGAAATTGAGTACGGGGCAACCCTGACCTAGACTTAAGACCAGGTGCTGCTCACGGCGCGTATACCCTGAGTTCGGCACCGCACCGAATGGGCCCGCTGTCAGCAAAGCCTCAACCAAAGACAATGCTAACCGGGTCTCGAAACTGGCCGTTTTGCCGCAATCCCATGGGGAGTACCGTGAAACTGACCTTTGCCATATCGGTGGTCGCGCTGGTACTCATCGCCGGGACCACGACCATCTGCATGTCGGGCGCCGTGAACGAAAACACGACGGAATACGGAGGCGTGCACGCCACGATGGAGGCGCTCTTCAGCCCTCACGCGAAAGTTTGTCGATAGTGCGGCGATCGCGCTTGGTCGGCCTGCCTTGCAGCACGGCGGCCGGCTCGCGAAAGAGCCGCCGCCGCTCCTGTTCCGCCGCGCGTCGCTCGCGCCCGGCTGCGGTTTCCACATAGAGGGTCTGCGCGACGCTCGCGGGCCCCCGTACCTCGCATATTCCCAGCACTTGCACTTCCCAGACCACGTGATCGATCTCGATTTCAACGAGGTCGCCCACGCGCACGTCCTTCGAAGCCTTCACCGCCTCGCCGCCAATGCGCACGCGCCCCTTGGCCACGCAGTCCGAGGCGAGCGAGCGCGTCTTGAAGAAGCGCGCGGCCCAGAGCCACTTGTCGATGCGCAGACGCGCACCAGGTTCCGTCGAAATCTTGTAATTCATCAGATGCTTTCCGGATGAGCGTCGATACGCGGTGCGCGAGTCAGCCGCCGGGTTTGCGCGCTAGGCCTGGCCCGCCGGCTCAGGCAGCCGCTCCTGCGGGCGCCGCGGCCTGTACAGGCCATCCCTGCAGGTGCTGCGCGACGATTTCCCCTAGCGCCGCGATCCACGCGGGCGCGGCGTTCAGGCACGCAATGCGGTGAAACTCCTTGCCCCCGCCATGCAGGAATTCATCGCGCACTTCCATGCCGATCTCCTCGATGGTTTCGAGGCAGTCGGCCGTGAAGCCGGGGCAAAACACGTCGGCGCGGCGCACGCCGGCCGCGCCCAGTTCCCGTAGTGTGGGCGCCGTATACGGCTGAAGCCACTGCGCGCGCCCGAAGCGCGACTGGAACGTGACCCGGCACTCGACCGGCGTGAGCTCCAGCGCGTGCATGAGCAGCGCCGCGGTTTGCTGGCACTGGTCGTGGTAGGGGTCGCCCAGATCGAGCGTGCGGCTCGGCACGCCGTGAAAGCTCAGCACGAGGCGGTCGCCCGCGGCGAAATCGGGGCGCCCGTGCGCATGCCAGTACTGATGCACCTGGGCCGCCAGCGCCGCGATATAGGCCGGATGGTCGTGATAGCCGCGCACCGTGCGGATTTCCGGCTGGTTGCGCATGCGGCGCAGTGCAACGAACGCCGCGTCGAACGCGGTGGCCGTGGTCGACGCCGAGTATTGCGGGTACATCGGCATGAGCAGGATGCGCTCCGCGCCCGCCAGCTTGAGCTGGTTCAGCATGGCCGGAATGTCGGGCGTGCCGTAGCGCATCGCGTAGTCGACGAGCACCGTGTAGTCGTTGATCTGCAGCAGATGGCGCAGGCCGTCGGCCTGCTTCAGCGTATGCACGCGCAGCGGCGAGCCCTCCGGCGTCCAGACTGCCGCGTACTTCTTCGCCGACGAACGGGAGCGAAACGGCAGGATCAGCGCGCGCAGGATGACCTGCCAGATCGGCGCCGGAATCTCGACCACGCGCGGATCGGAGAGGAACTGCGCGAGATAGCGGCGCACGGCGCGCGGCGTGGGCGCATCCGGTGTGCCGAGATTGATGAGCAGCACGGCGACGCGATGCGCAGCGGCGGACTGCGAGGGCCGTTCCAGATCGAAACGCATAGGCGATCACAGGCGCCGCGAGCAAAAGACGCGGCAACGGTTGCACGAAACAAGCATTATAGCGGGCGCCCCTCGCGGGCCAACCCGGCCTGCTCCAGTCGGGCTCGCCGCGCGTTGCCCGTTCGGCCGATGGCGCGCGGCGCAGCTTTCGCAGATGATCTTCGGGAAGGAAAACGCGCTCAGTTCTGGCTGAGCGTGAGCGAAAGCAGGCGCGCGGTGATGTCGACGATCGGGATTACGCGGTTATAGGCCATGCGCGTCGGCCCGATCACGCCGAGCGTGCCCACGATTTTCCCGTTCACCTCGTACGGCGCGGTCACCACGCTCATTTCCTCGATCGGCACGAGGTTCGACTCGCCGCCAATGAAGATCTGCACGCCCTGCGCGTGGCTCGAGACGTCGAGCAGCTGCAGGAGACTGGTTTTCTGGTCGAACACGTCGAAGAGCTTGCGCAGGCGCGCCATGTCCGACGAAAGATCGGCCACTTCGAGCAGGTTGCGCTCGCCGGAAATGAGCACGGTCTCGCCGACATCGGTTTCGTCGGTGCTCGCAGTCACG
>NZ_DATJWR010000393.1:0-18498 GCF_035501035.1 Paraburkholderia sp. | reverse complement strand
GCGAAAGAGCGCCCCCCGGGGCGCTTTTTTTTCGCCATGAACAAAGGGAGTTGGCACCCCGCATCTATCCACAGGCCCCGGCGGATAACCCGAGGAAAAGCCCTGGAAATCACTGTGCATGAATCGGGGATAACTTCAGCGGAGCAAAAAATGTGGAAAAGTTGCCAGCAGCACTCTGGCGTTGTCCCGTTAACGCCCGCAGGGTTATGAGTTTTCCACAGCCTTGTTTACTCAATGGTTTTTCCCGCTTATCCACAGGAAACCCAGGGGCTTGTTAACTATTACTACGTTTACGTATACATATATTAAAAAAACCTTAGAACCCTCGCACCGGAAACCGCGATGCCGCCGGAAAACTCCCCGGCAGCATCCCTCAAAGCCGCTCACCTGCGCCAATCAAGCCAGCGGGATATAGAGCTGGGTCTTCAAGTCCTCCGGGGCCGCCTCGTCAGGCGTATTCAGATAAAGCTCGAACGAAGGCGCCGCAAAGTCCGGCTTGCGCGCGAGTTTTTGCAGTCCCTCGTTGTAGAACCACATCCACGCTTGCTGCAGCCCCTCGTATGGCCCCTCGTGCAGCATCATTGCGTGCTCGCCGCCGCGCAGCTGAAGCTTTTCTACGGGCGCGATGATTTCCACGTCGGTTTCATGCGCCAGATGCAGCGCCGCCTTCGAGCGCAGCTTCGATTCTTCGACCGTGTTGGGATCGTCGTAGAAGATGCCGACCATCTTCGCGCCCGACGTGCGCACGTTGCGCTCGCCGAGCCACTGGGCGAGCGTATAGAACGCATCGTCGATCTTCACGTACGGACCCACGTGGCTGACGGCGAGCAGATCCATCGGCTCGAGGGTGAGGAGTTTCACGTCGTGGTTTTGCATGATGGCGTCTCCAGGTTCGACGGCCGCGCGGGCCGCGCAGGTTCAGGCGCGCGAATGCGCAGCTGCATGCGATCCAGGATAGCACCGCAATCTGGGAGACGTTCTTTTGCGTGTCGCACGTTTGATCTGGCGCTGTGTCCGGTGTCGCGCGCCGCGTTCAGGCTTCACAGATTCACACGCGTTACCGGATGCGCGTCGAGCCACGCGCTTTCCTCTTCGTCGTAGAGCCGCGAGCGCGTAAGAAAGCGCTGCCCCGTGGGTCGCTCCAGCGAAAACATGCCGCCGTTGCCCGGCACAGCGTCGATGATGAGCTGGGTGTGCTGCCAGTACTCAAACTGTGCCTCGGTCATATAGAACGGCATGCCGCCGATCTCGCCGAGTTGCACGTCGGCGTTGCCGACCATGAACTCGCCGGCGGGAAAGCACATCGGCGCGCTGCCGTCGCAGCAACCGCCGGATTGGTGAAAGAGCAAGGGGCCGTGCTCGCGCGCCAGCTGCTCGATCAGCGCGAGCGCGGCTGGCGTGGCGGTAACGCGTTCGACCATGTCAGATCCTTTAGGGATGCCACGAAGACGGCGTCGCGCGCCGCTGCGGTCGTTCTAACGGCCCGCCGCGCGCGACACCCCATGCACGATACGCGATCAGAAGAACCCGAGCGGCTGATCGCTGTAGCTGACGAGCAGGTTCTTCGTCTGCTGATAGTGGTCGAGCATCATCTTGTGGTTCTCGCGGCCGATGCCCGACTGCTTGTAACCGCCGAACGCCGCGTGCGCCGGGTAGGCGTGATAGCAGTTGGTCCATACACGTCCTGCCTGGATCGCTCGGCCGAAGCGGTACGCACGTGTACCGTCGCGCGTCCACACGCCCGCACCGAGGCCATAGAGCGTGTCGTTGGCGATTTCCAGCGCTTCCTCTTCGGTCTTGAAAGTGGTTACGGACACCACGGGCCCGAAGATTTCCTCCTGGAAGATGCGCATCTTGTTGTGCCCGCGGAACACCGTCGGCTTCACGTAGTACCCGTCGCTCAGCTCGCCGGCCTGCTTGTTGCGCTCACCGCCGATCAGGCACTGCGCGCCTTCCTGCTTGCCCAGGTCGATGTACGAGAGGATCTTCTCGAGCTGCTCCTGCGAAGCCTGCGCGCCGATCATCGTCTTCGTGTCGAGCGGGTGGCCTTGCTGCACCGCCGCCACGCGCTTGAGCGCACGCTCCATGAAGCGGTCGTAGATCTTTTCGTCGATGAGCACGCGCGAAGGGCACGTGCACACCTCGCCCTGATTGAGCGCGAACATCGCGAAGCCTTCGAGCGCCTTGTCGAAGTAGCTGTCGTCGTGATCGAGCACGTCGGCAAAGAAGATGTTCGGGCTCTTGCCGCCCAGCTCCAGTGTCACGGGAATGAGGTTCTGGCTCGCGTACTGCATGATGAGCCGGCCGGTCGTGGTTTCGCCCGTGAACGCGATCTTCGCGATGCGGCGGTTCGAGGCGAGCGGTTTGCCGGCCTCGAGCCCGAAGCCGTTCACCACGTTGAGCACGCCCGGCGGCAGCAGGTCCTGGATCAGCTCGACGAGCACGAGGAACGACGCGGGCGTCTGCTCGGCGGGCTTGAGCACCACGCAGTTGCCGGCGGCGAGGGCGGGCGCGAGCTTCCAGGCGGCCATCAGGATCGGGAAGTTCCACGGAATGATCTGGCCGACCACGCCGAGCGGCTCGTGAAAGTGATAGGCGACCGTGTCGTGATCGATCTCGGAAATGCCGCCTTCCTGCGCGCGCACGCAGCCCGCGAAATAGCGGAAGTGGTCGACGGCGAGCGGGATGTCGGCGGCCAGCGTTTCGCGCAGAGGCTTGCCGTTGTCGATGGTCTCCGCCACTGCGATCCTGTGCAGGTTCTGCTCGATGCGGTCGGCGATGCGGTTCAGGATGTTGGCGCGCTCCGTCGGCGCGGTCTTGCCCCATGCCGCCTTGGCCTTGTGAGCAGCGTCGAGCGCGAGCTCGATGTCGGCTTCGCGCGAGCGCGGAATCGACGTGAATGCGTGGCCGGTGATCGGCGAGATGTCGTCGAAATACTCGCCGCCGAGCGGCGCGACCCACTCGCCGCCAATGAAGTTACCGTACTGCTTCTTGTACGGAAACTCGGTATTCAGGAATTGCATGTCCGCGTGATTCATCTCCGTGCTCCTCTCTGTTCTCGATGTCGATATGGATGGACGCGGCGAGCCTAGGCCGCGCTACCGGTGCACGCTAACGCGAGAAGCATGCCAACGCCGCCGAATCAAGGCACTTGCAGGCGCCCGCGCCGGGCTGGCGCGAGGGTGTCGTCCGAATGCGCGGCACGCGAGCCGTCAATGGGGCGAGAGGGTTGCGTCAGGGCAGAGCAACGGGGCAATTTGACTGCTCAAGAAGTGAACAGATCGCCCATGAGATTTGGGCCCGAAACGGAGATTTGCGGCGCGCGGGCCGCACATGCGGTAGGCTTGGCACCCGTAACAGCCAGGAGAGTTTGCATGTCGAGTACATTCGTTTGCCGCAACCAGTCGTGCGGCACCCCGTGGGAGCAGAGCGAGGTCGTGATCAAGAACGAAGGCCAGGGGCCGTTGTTCCGCTGCCCAGTGTGCGGCGCCCGCAATTACCTTGAGCAGTTCGAGGACGACGAGGGCAACGTCGTCTACGAGCAGGTGGACGGCAAGCCGTTTCTCTGAGCGCTAGCGCCCGGAGGCCAGAGGAGGTGGGTCGCCAGCGTGACGCCGATAAAGAAGCCCTCGACGCCGCCGGGTCCGCAGAGGGATATCAGAAGCGGTTCAGGTGGAATATCCGGCCAGGCAAGCCGCGGGACGGCACGCCAGGTTCTCGAGCGGCGATTTCCAACGGAAGCGGCGGCGCGAGCGTTGAATAACCTGGTGGCCGAGGCGCCGCGAGGGACGAGCCCGGCGCCAGAAGGGTCTCATCCGGGCTGCGCCCAGCCAGCCAGTTTATTGGTCAGATGATTGCCACCTATCCATACGGGTAGGCTGGCGTCTCCCCCAGAGCGTTCTACAGTACTTCATACGATAAGAAACTACGGCAGGACGGACGGGGAAAGTCATGACATTCGTCGAACAGGAAATCGCGCACATTGCGCGTGTGATGCCGCCGTCGCTCGCCGGCGACTTCGAGGTGCCCGTCATGGGTGTCGCGTACTGGCGCAAGCGCTTGCACACCCTTCTCAAGCAGAACCACCTGACTCACGTTCAACTGACGACCGTCGACACGCTGCTGCGCCAGCTCGACGGTTTCGAGGCACTCGGCCGCTGGTTGCCGCGCCACAAGCAGGCGTCACGCCACGTACGCCGTATGAAGTAAGGCTGAGTGTGGCGGCAAACGCAGGGCGGAGGTGAGAAATGCAAAAAGCCCGGTCGAAGACCGGGCTTTTTGACTGAATTGGCTGGTGGGGCGTGAGTGACTCGAACACTCGACCTACGGATTAAGAGTCCGCTGCTCTACCAACTGAGCTAACGCCCCCAACAGAAGCGAAATTATGCAACACTTTTTGGGACTTGCCAAGTCCTTTTCGCAAAATTCCTAAAAAAGTTTGTCGGCGCGCCTGGAGTCCAGCGGCGGCCCACCCGTGCAGGCATGCGCGCTGCCACCGCGGGGCCGGGCTCTCCCGGTATCATGTCGCCACATCTGGCGTCGAACCAGGTTTCAAGCCAGTCGCTGCTTCGCCCGTTTGCTGGAATCGTCGCGCGGCAGGCACGGATTCTCAAAGGCAAAAGATGGACGACAAAGCAATCGAAGCGCTGCTCGAGCGCGTGCTGGCTCCGTGGGTGCGTGCGCTCGGGATGAAACCTGTCGAGGTGACGGAGGCTAGCGCCACCTTGCGCTTGCCGTTCTCCGGTGAGCTGCGGCACTCGGGCGGCGTGATCTGCGGCCAGGTTTTCATGGCGGCGGCCGACACGGCCATGATCGTCGCCATTTCGGCGGCGCTTGGCGGCTTCAAACCCATGACGACGGTCGCCCTCAATACCAGCTTCATGCGCGCGGTGCGCAACGGCGACGTGCTCGTGACGGCACGCGTTCTGCGGATGGGCCGCAATCTGGTGTTCGGTGAAATAGAGCTCTACGACGAAGACGGCAGGATGGCGGTACACGCGACCTCCACGTACGCGCTGCTCGATTAAGCTTGCCGCTTCCGATCGTTTCGAAGGACGCACAAGGCATGTTCGATCAGGTGGTTTTCGCCGGCGGCGGCAATCGCTGCTGGTGGCAGGCAGGGTTCTGGGACATCGTCCAGCCCGAACTGCGCATTCGTCCGCGCGTCATCACGGGCATCTCGGCCGGCGCGGCCACGGCCTGCATGCTCTACACGCGCGAGGCCGACTGGGTCATGCGCTATTACGAGCAAGCGTTGCGCCATAACAAGCGCAATGCCTACTGGGGCAACCTGCTGCGCGGCGAGTCGGTGTTTCCGCACTACCGCATCTATCGTCAGGCGCTGCTCGACATTTACGGCGAGCCGTTCGCGCGCCTGCAGGACGCGCCCGAGATCCGCATCGGCGTTTCCCATCTGCCGCGCTGGCTAGGGGCGCGCAGCGCCGTCGCGGCAGGCCTCATCGCGTACAACATCGAAAAGCACATCCGCAAGACGTTGCACCCCACGCTCGGGCGCAAGCTAGGATTTCATCCGGAGTTCGTGATCGCGCAGGAGTGTGCGAGCGTGGAGGATCTGGCCGACCTGATCCTGCAGTCGTCGTGCACGCCGCCGTTCACGCCGGTGCTGCGCCGCGACGGCCGCCCCGTGCTCGATGGCGGGATGGTCGACAACGTACCGGTCGGCGCGCTCGACGAAACCGTCGACCGCGTGCTGGTCATGGTGACGCGGCTCTATCCGCGCCCGCAGATGTTCGTGGTGCGGCACCCGGTGCCGAAGGGCGTGCAGCAACGCCTTTACGTACAGCCCTCGGCCAAGGTGCCGATCTCTAGCTGGGACTACACGAGCCCACATCAGATGCAGCACGCCTACAACCTCGGGCGTGTGGACGGCGAGCGCTTTCTCGCGCGCCTGCCAGAAGTCATGGAAGCGGCCGCGCACGCTTGAACGCGTGGGGCCGGATCACGGGCGATCGGATGGGCGCTTTCGCGGGCGGCGCGCGCCCCCGTGCGCACGCGCTTACTTGCGGCGGCCGCCCTGCAGCGCCTCGGGGTTTGCGACGCTCGACAGGTCGCCCGCATCGAACGCGAGGATGTTGCGGAATGCCGCGCCGAAGTAGAGCTCGTAGCTTTCCCGTTCCACATAGCCGATGTGCGGCGTGCAGATCACGTTTTCCATGCGCAGCAGGCTGTAGCCCTGCAGGATCGGCTCGCTCTCGTACACGTCGATCGCCACCATGCCCGGCCGGTTGTGCGAGAGCGCGCCGAGCAGCGCGTTCTCTTCCAGCAGCTCCGCACGGCTCGTGTTGACGAGCAGCGATGTGGGTTTCATGCGCAGCAGATCTTCCTGCTTCACGATCCCGCGCGTGTCATCGTGCAGACGCAGGTGCAGCGAAAGAATGTCACTTTCTTCGAACAGCGCCTCGCGGCTGGCGGCCGCTTCGTAGCCGTCGGCGCGCGCGGCTTCGAGCGAATGCTCACGGCCCCACACCAGTACGCGCATGCCGAACGCCTTCCCGTAGCCGGCCACGAGCCGGCCGATCTTTCCGTAGCCCCAGATGCCGAGCGTCTGGCCGCGCATCACCTGGCCCAGGCCGAAGTTCGGCGGCATGGCCGAGGTCTTCAGGCCCGATTGCTGCCACGCGCCCTGCTTGAGGTTGGCGACATACTGCGGAATGCGGCGCTGTGCGGCCATGATGAGTGCCCACGTGAGTTCGGCGGGGGCGACGGGCGAGCCCGTGCCTTCGAGCACCGCAATGCCGCGCTCGGTGCACGCGGGAATGTCGATATGCGAGCCGGCCCGGCCAGTCTGGCTGATCATGCGCAGATGCGGGAGCTTGTCGAGCAGTTGCGAGTTGATGCGGGTGCGTTCGCGGATCAGAACGAGCGCGTCAACTTCGGAGAGGCGGCTGGCGAGCTGGCCGAGGCCGCGCACTGTGTTGTTGAAAACCTTGACCTCGTGGTCGGCGAGCAGTTCAAAGCAGTCGAGCTTGCGGACGGCGTCCTGGTAGTCGTCAAGGATGGCAATTTTCATGGCAGCGGATCGTTTTGCGTGTTTTTTGTCGCGTCGTTCCTGGCGCGACTTCGATGTTCATCTGGTGGTTATCCCACTATGCAGCAGCGGGAAGGCTGGTATGAATAAGGGGGAGCCTTCACGTCGCGTGCCGTGCGCTGCAGCAGGTATCGTACTTGCACATAAGCATGGCGACGCGCACAGGTATTGGACGCGGCTCCCGGCCGCGAATTTGCAACTTTTAACAGCTTGTCGGGTTCCGATGCAAGCCGCTTTACAGACGGTTTCGAACCCCAGCTGAATGGACCTTGACGACCTGCCCAACTGCGCGAACCGAACGGGATGTTGATCTGCCATCAACATTTGGCTCGCGGCGGTTGCGCCTCTCGCATGCAGCGTCTAAAAGGGCCGCTTCCCCTTTTTACAGCCCTAAGAACGGAGACAGCTCAATGAACCACCCCGACCACCACGCCCAGGCCGCCGCTCAAGTGCCCGCCTGGGTCCGGCACCGGAAACTGATCGACTGGGTGCAAAAAATCGCGGCGCATACGCAGCCGGATCGCATTGTCTGGTGTGACGGCTCGCAGGAGGAATACGACAGCCTGTGTGCGCAGATGGTCGAGGCGGGCACGATGCGCCGCCTCAATCCGCAGAAGCGCCCGAATTCGTATCTTGCGTGTTCCGACCCTTCCGATGTCGCGCGGGTCGAAGATCGCACCTTCATCTGCTCGCCTCGCAAGGAGGACGTCGGCCCCACCAACAACTGGATCGCGCCCGCCGAAATGCGCGCGACGCTCGACGGCCTTTTCGCAGGCTCGATGCGCGGGCGCACGATGTACGTGGTGCCGTTCTCGATGGGCCCGCTCGGCTCGCCCATCGCGCACATTGGCGTGGAGCTTTCGGACAGCCCCTATGTGGCCGTGAATATGCGCATCATGACGCGCATGGGCCGCGCCGTGTACGACGTGCTCGGCGAGGACGGCGCGTTCGTGCCGTGCGTGCATAGCGTGGGCGCGCCGCTCGCGGCCGGCGAGAAGGACGTGCCGTGGCCGTGCAACAAGACGA
The DNA here is from genome assembly GCF_035501035.1 of Paraburkholderia sp. Classification (GTDB taxonomy): domain Bacteria; phylum Pseudomonadota; class Gammaproteobacteria; order Burkholderiales; family Burkholderiaceae; genus Paraburkholderia. Next base: position 10,424 of record NZ_DATJWR010000393.1, on the reverse strand, counting down.
AGTACATCGTCCATTTTCCGGAAACGCGCGAGATCTGGAGCTACGGCTCCGGTTACGGCGGCAACGCGCTGCTCGGCAAGAAGTGCTTTGCGCTGCGCATCGCTTCGACCATGGGCCGCGACGAAGGCTGGCTCGCCGAGCACATGCTGATTCTCGGCGTGCGCTCGCCGGAGGGCCGCAAGTACCACGTCGCGGCGGCGTTCCCGTCGGCGTGCGGCAAGACCAACTTCGCCATGCTGATTCCGCCGCCCACCATGAACGGCTGGGAAATCACCACGATCGGCGACGATATTGCGTGGATCAAGCCAGGCGCCGACGGCCGCCTCTACGCGATCAACCCGGAGGCGGGCTACTTCGGCGTGGCGCCTGGCACGGGCGAGAAGACCAATTTCAACGCCATGGCGACGCTCAAGGAGAACGTGATCTTCACGAACGTCGCGCTCACCGACGACGGCGACGTCTGGTGGGAAGGCATGACCGACGAGCCGCCCGCACACCTGATCGACTGGCAGGGCAACGACTGGACGCCCGCCATTGGGAAGGAAACCGGCCGCAAGGCCGCGCACCCGAACGCGCGCTTCACGGCTCCGGCCTCGCAGTGCCCGTCGATCGATCCCGAATGGGAGAACCCGAAGGGCGTGGCGATCGATGCGTTCGTGTTCGGCGGCCGCCGCTCGACCACGGTGCCGCTCGTGACCGAGGCGCGCGACTGGACCGAGGGCGTCTACATGGCCGCCACCATGGGCTCGGAGACCACGGCCGCAGCGGCGGGGCAGCAGGGCGTGGTGCGGCGCGACCCGTTCGCGATGCTGCCGTTCTGCGGCTACAACATGGCCGACTACTTCGATCACTGGCTGAAAATGGGCGAGCGCCTGGCGAAGCTTGGCGCCGTGCTGCCGCGCATCTTCTGCGTGAACTGGTTCCGCAAGGGGCCGGACGGAAAGTTCGTGTGGCCCGGCTTTGGCGAGAACATGCGCGTGCTCGAATGGATGGTGCGTCGCATCGAGGGTAAGGCCGAGGGCGACGAGCACGCGTTCGGCGTGTCGCCGCGCTACGACGATCTCGACTGGCGCGGCATGAACTTCACGGCGGCGCAGTTCGAGCAGGTGATTTCGGTAGACGCCGATGCGTGGCGCGCCGAGCTCGCTTTGCACGCCGATCTGTTCGATACGCTCGCGCATGGCTTGCCGGCGGCGCTCAAGGATGTTCGCGAGACGCTGGAAACGCGTCTGTGATAGCGTGAAGTGAGCATTCGCTGACCAGATGGCCGCCTTCGGGCGGCCGTTTGTGTTTACAGGGTCGAATGCTTTGATGCGGTGCGGAGCGCCGTCTGTTCGGCACTTGGCCGGTTATTTCGCTGCATTGCGCAAAATTGTTTCTCTCGAGGAAACAATTCGAGGTGCGTTAATGCATTTTGGGGCGCAGTCGAAGAATTCATAAAGAAAATAGGGGCTTCGGAGGCAACTTCTGCACGTTTTCCGCTGTCGTAGGAGAATTCGCGGTTTCCACCGCTGGATTTCAGCGGGTAGTAACAGGCAGGAGTTGTCTCATGGATCATTTGCAGTCGATGCGAGTATTCGTCAAAGTGGCGGACCTCGGCAGTTTCGCCCGGGCCGCTTCCGCGATGGATATCTCCAACGCGGTTGCGACGCGGCATGTCGCCGACCTCGAAGGCCGGCTCGGTACGCGTTTGCTCAATCGCACGACCCGCAGTCTCTCCCTGACCGAATCGGGTCAGGTCTATCTCGAGCGCGCCCGCCAGATTCTCGATGAGCTCGAAGATGTCGAGCAGATGGTCGTCGCGCGCAACCACGAGCCCGTGGGCACGCTGCGCATCGTCGCCCCGGTCGTGTTCGGCCTGCACAATCTCGCCCCCGTGCTGCAGACGTACACGCAGCGCTTTCCCCAGGTCGTTCCCGATGTCACGCTGGTGGACCGGCAGGTCGATCTCGTCGAAGAGGGCTTCGACCTGGGCGTCGTGACTGCGCGCCAGATGCGCAGTGCGAGCATCGTCACGCGTCGCCTCACGACGGGCTGCATGACCGTGTGCGCGACGCCGGCGTACCTCGAAACGCACGGCACGCCCACGCGGCCCGAGCAGCTGATGGAGCATCCGAGCCTGTCGCTGCCCTCCGAATACTGGGGCGACGAGCGCGTTTTCACGGGCCCGGAAGGCGAGGTCCGCGTGCGTCCGACCAATGTGATCGTGGCGAACAACACCGAGATGCTGCGCCAGTTCGCGCTGCTCGGTATGGGCATCGCGATCCTGCCAAGCTACCTGATCGGTCGTGACATGACGCGCGGCCGTCTCGTGCGGCTGCTCGGCGACTACCGTTTGCCGCAAGTCGAGATCAACGTCGCGTATCCGAGCCGGCGTCACCTGCCGGCCAAGGTGCGCACCTTCATCGATCATCTCGTCGAGCATTTCAGCCAGACGCCTAACAGCCAGCTCGGCGAGCAGTGGGTCAAGGACGGGCTTGCACGGCCAGCCGCCGCTTCGGCCACAGCGGCCGCTCCGGTCGCGCCGGCTCGCAACGGCGCCGCATCCGAAGCCTTCGACGGGGCGCAGCCTGCGCCGGGCGCGTCCCTGCGCGACGGCGAGCGCACCGGCGTGGACGCAGAGCGTGCGCCCAAGGCCGCGCGCGCTGCGGCCGCGCGCACCCGGACTTCGGCAATCTCGCCGCTATAGTTCCGCATCGCCGGGCATCGGCCGATAAAAAAGGCGCAGCTTCGTGAGAAGCTGCGCCTTTTTGCTTGTCTGCTGCGCCACTGAATGGTGGCTTGCGGACTTGCTCCAGGAAACGCTTACGAGCCAGTCTTGCGCGCGGGCGTTTTGCGGGGGGCGGTCTTGCGCGCCGGAGCGGCCTTGGCGGCCGCCGTCTTGCGCGCGGGTTTCGCACCTTCTTCCGCCGCATCGTTCGAGGCATCCTCTGCACCCGCGGCCTCGGCCGTTGCAGCAGCCGACTTCTTCGCTGCCGTCTTTGCGGCCGGCTCCTTTTTCTCGAACTCGAAGCCGATCTTGCCGTCGCTCTGCTTCACGAGGAAAGCCTTGAAGTTGCGGCCCGTACGCGACGACTTGAAGCTGGTCAGCAGGTCGGTGCGGCCTTCGGCCAGAAGCTTCGCCATCTGCTCGCGCGTGATTTCCTGCTGCAGGATCACCTTGCCCGAGCGGAAGTCGCAGGTCTTCGGGTTTGCGACCGAGTGCTCGCAGACATAGCTCATGCCGTGCTCGAACACGCGCCCCTTGCACTTCGGGCACGCGCCAACCGGCTCGTGCTGCGAGAAGTCTGGCGCTTCGCCATCTTCGGCGCCGGAATCCTGGCCGAAATCGAACTCGAGCTTGTAGTTCTTGATTTCGTCGTCGAGCGAGAGCTTGAGGATCGCCGAGAACGGCCGGCCCATCTTGCTGCGAAAGCCCGAGAGCGGCCCGATCGTCTTTTCCTTGAGCAGCTCTTCGACTTCGGGAATTTCGAACTGCCGGCCGCCCGGAATCTTCGAGATCGAGAACTCGCACTTCGTGCATGCGAAGCGGCGGTAGTTTTCCTTCACCTGGCCGCCGCAGTTCGGGCACGGCGTTTCCAGCGTCGCGTAGTCGCCGGGAATCGTGTCGGAGTCGTATTCCTTCGCGCGCTTGACGATGGTCTGCGTCATGCGGGCGATTTCCTGCATGAACGCGTCGCGCGGAAGCTTGCCGCGCTCCATCTGCGAAAGCTTGTATTCCCACTCGCCGGTGAGTTCAGGCGCGGTCAGTTCTTCCACGCCGAGGCCGCGCAACAGCGTCATGAGCTGGAAGGCCTTGGCCGTGGGAATCAGCTCGCGGCCCTCGCGCACCAGATACTTTTCGCCGAGCAGACCTTCGATGATCGCCGCGCGCGTGGCCGGCGTGCCGAGCCCCTTGGCCGCCATCGCCTCGCGCAGATCCTCGTCGTCGACAAGCTTGCCCGCGCCTTCCATGGCCGAGAGCAGCGTCGCTTCGTTGTAGCGCGCAGGCGGCTTGGTCACGAGCTGGTGCGCCGCGATCTTGTCGGTCTTGACCTTTTCGTTCTTCTGCACCGGCACGAGGTTGGCGTCGTCGCCGCCCGTGTCGCGGCCGTAGACCTGCAGCCAGCCCGCCTCGACCAGCACCTTGCCTTCCGTCTTGAAGTGATGCCCTGCGACTTCGGTGATGCGCGTGGTGACGCGGTATTCCGCCGCCGGGAAGAACACGGCCAGAAAGCGCTTCACGACGAGGTCGTAGAGCTTCTGCTCGGGTTCCGAGAGCGACTTCGGCGCCTGCAGCGTGGGGATGATGGCGAAGTGATCGCTGATCTTCGAGTTGTCGAAGATGCGCTTGTTCGGCTTCACCCAGCCCTTGTCGAGCACCTGCTTCGCGTGCGGCAGGTAGTTGTTGCTCTCCTTGAGCATCTCGAGCGTCTCTTTCACGGTGCCGATGTAGTCCTCGGGCAGCGCGCGCGCGTCGGTACGCGGGTAGGTGAGCACCTTGTGCTTTTCGTACAGTGCCTGGGCGAGGCCGAGCGTGTTCTTGGCCGAGAAGCCGAAGCGGCTGTTGGCTTCGCGCTGCAGGCTCGTCAGGTCGAAGAGCGCGGGCGAAAGCTGGGTGGACGGCTTCGATTCCTCGGTGACCGTGCCTTCGCGGCCGTGGCAGGCGGCCACGATGGTTTCGGCGGCCGGCAGGCTCCAGAGGCGCGAGTCGCGTTTTTCCGGATCGAACTCGTCTTTCTTGAATTTCGGGTCAAACCAGCGGCCTTCGTAGAAGCCTTTCGCGCAGACGAACTCGGCGCGCACTTCCCAATAGTCGCGCGGCACGAAACGGCGGATTTTCTCTTCACGTTCGACGACGATCGACAACGTTGGCGTCTGAACGCGGCCGACCGTGGTGAGGAAGAAGCCGCCGCCCTTGCTGTTGAAGGCGGTCATCGCGCGCGTACCGTTGATGCCGACGAGCCAGTCGGCTTCCGAGCGGCATCGGGCGGCATCGGCGAGCGGTAGCATGTCGTGGTCGCTGCGCAGGTTCACGAAGCCTTCGCGAATCGCCTGCGGTGTCATCGACTGCAGCCACAGGCGCTGCACCGGCTGCTTCGCCTTGGCGTGCTGCGCGATCAGGCGGAAGATCAGCTCTCCCTCGCGCCCCGCGTCGCAGGCGTTGATCAGGCGGTCAACGTCCTTGCGTTTCATCAACCTGGTGAGCACCTTGAGCCGCGACTCGCTCTTGGCGATCGGGTTCAGGTCGAAGTGCGGCGGGATCACGGGCAGGTGAGCGAAGCTCCATTTGCCTCGCTTGACCTCGTATTCTTCCGGCGCGGCGATTTCCAGCAGATGGCCGACTGCCGACGAAAGCACGTAGTCGTCGCTCTCGTAGTATTCGTCATGCTTGGTAAAACCGCCCAGCGCGCGCGCGATGTCGTTCGCGACGGATGGCTTCTCGGCGATGATCAGAGCTTTGGACATGACTGGTTGCTAGTGGGTGAATCCGGTTGGCGCCCCGCGGCCGATGCCGTCCGATCAGGCGCTTGGGCTCGAAGCCCGGCTTGGCGGCCCCGCGCGGGGTGCCGTTCTCGACCGCTTTATAGCACATGGCGCGGCGGTGCCGATTTTTACGTCATCTCATGACGACGCCCGCACTGCGCCCAAGGGCGCCCAATCATAAGGGCGCGCCGAGCCGCGCGGCAAGCGGCCCGGGCAATCTGAGTCGAGTGTGGGTTGCCCTCAAGCGGCGCTCAGGGCGGGCCGCAGCTTCGGCGCGTCGGCCACGCCTGGCAGCGTCGTGAGGTCCGAGAGCATGCGCTCGACCACGGCGGCATGCGGGAGGACGGTGCCGAAAAAGCGCGTGGCGTGGCCGTCTTCGATCAGGATGGTCGGGAAATTCTCGACATCCAGGTCGTCGAAGCGGTCGGCGTGCGTTTCGATGTCGATCCACGCGAAGCAGACCTCGGGATGCGCTTCGGCGATGCGGTCGAAGGTGGTCCGGTAGTCGCGGCAGGTGCCGCACCACTGCGCGCACAGGCACGCCACGAAGAGCGTGTCGTGATCGCTGACGCGCTCGGCGATCAAGTCGGCGTCGGTGTCGAGGTCTAGCGCGGGCATGGTCTTTCCTTGCGTTCTCTTATATATAGTGCGGGTGCATTTTGCGCGAATGTATCACGGCGGCGCGCGAGCGGTGACGCTCGCACCAACAGCGGCACTAGCCGCGGGAAGTCCGAACGAACCAGCCGCCGGGCAGTGCGTCGAGGTGGCCGGCGAGTTCGAGTTGCAGCAGCGTGCCGTGCAGCACCGCTTCGGCCATGTCGGTGCGCTGCGCCAGGATTTCAAGCGTGGCTGGCGCGTGACCGAGGGCGTCAAGCAGGCGCTGGCCCTCGGCGCAGAGGCTGGCGGGCGGCGAGGCGCAGAGTTCGAGCCCTGCGTTGCGTTTGGCCGGCTGTGGCCGCGCAGATTCGAACGTGAACGCCAGCGTTTCGCTCGCCTCGTGCTGCAGGCCTTCAAGGGGAACCGAAATCTTCGGGCCGCGCTTGCGCTGCTGCGCCTCGGGCGTGCGCGCGGCAAGCGCCGGCTGGCCAATATTCAGCGCGTCGAGCACCTCCTGCGGCGTTTCGACCAGTTGCGCACCCTGCTTGATGAGGCCATGACAGCCGCGCGTGAGCGGCGCGTGAATCGAGCCGGGCAGTGCGAAGACGTCGCGTCCCATTTCGTTGGCGAGCCGCGCCGTGATGAGCGAACCCGAGCGCTGTGCGGCTTCGATCACGACCACGCCTTCCACGAGCGCGGCAATCAAACGGTTGCGCTGCGGAAAGTTTGCGGAGCGCGCCGGCGTGCCGAGCGGCCACTCGGAGGCGAGTGCGCCACGCGCGGCGATCTGCGTGGCAAGCGCGTGATGCGCCGCCGGATAGACGAGATCCGCGCCAGTGCCGATCACGGCCACGGTGCCGCCGCGCTCGTCGATCGCACCGCGGTGGGCGGCGCCATCTACGCCGAGCGCGAGTCCGGAGACAACCGTGAGGCCCGCTGCGGCGAGCGTGCGCGCGAAGCGAGCGGCGTCTTCGACGGCCTGCGGCGTGGCGTTGCGGCTGCCCACCACGGCCACCGCGCGTGCATGCAGCAGATCGAGCCGGCCCTTCACGTAGAGCAGCGTGGGCGGGTCGGGCATGGCGAGGAGGCGCGCTGGATAGGCCGGGTCGGCGAGTGTGACGAGCGTGTTGCCGGGTGCCGCGCACCAGGCCTGCAACGCTTCGAGCCGAGGCGGGAAGTCCGGGCCGGGCTCGGCGAGCGCCGCGCGCGCGGCGTCGGCGCCTGCTATGGCCGCGAGCGCGGCGAAGCGCTGCTCCAGCACGTTCTGCGGCAAGCCGAACGCGCCAAGCAGGGCGCGCAGCGCGGCCGGCTTGAGGCCTCGCGCGAGGGCGAGGCGCAGCCACGCGGCCAGTTCCTCATGAGACAGCGGCAAGGTCGTGAGCATCGCATTCTCCAGCGGCGGGCGAATTGCCGCACACGTGATAAAATTTTCACCATCTGAAATTCACCGTGGCGCCTTCATACATGGCGTTGCGCGCACGCCTGACGCAATGCGAGCGCGTGCGCGTCCAACGTTGAATTGCGGTTCGTCCGTCCGTATATGTCCGCATATCCTCCGTATCCGGCACGGGCCCCGCAAGCTGGCCAAACGGCCAGTCCGGGCATCGCCGCGAAGCGCCTCGCGCCTAACGAGAAATCCTTCGAATCATGGCTCTACTGAACATTCTTCATTACCCGGACAAGCGTCTGCACAAGGTCGCTAAGCCTGTCGAGGTGGTCAACGACCGCATCCGCAAATTGGTCGCCGATATGGCCGAAACCATGTATGCCGCGCCGGGCGTCGGCCTCGCGGCAACGCAGGTCGACGTGCATGAGCGCGTCGTGGTCATCGACGTCTCCGATGCGCATGACGAGCTGCGCGTGTTCATCAACCCGGAAATCATCTGGGCGAGCGACGAGCGCGAAGTGCACGAAGAGGGCTGCCTTTCGGTGCCCGGCATCTATGACGAAGTCGAGCGCGCGGAAAAGGTGCGCGTGCGCGCGATGAACGAAAAGGGCGAGACCTACGAGGTGGACTGCGAAGGGCTGCTCGCGGTGTGCATCCAGCACGAAATGGATCATCTGATGGGCCGCGTGTTCGTCGAATACCTTTCGCCGCTCAAGCAGACGCGCATCAAGAGCAAGATGAAGAAGCTCGAGCGCGCGATGTAATCGTTTTGCGCCGCGCCGTTCCTCTCTTCTTCAACCTCCCACGCAGCGAGCGCCCATGAGCCATAGCCTTCGCGTCATCTTCGCCGGTACGCCGGAATTCGCCGCCGCGGCGCTCGCCGCGATTCACGAGGCCGGTTTCGCCGTGCCGCTCGTGCTGACCCAGCCCGACCGTCCGGCGGGCCGCGGCATGAAGCTCCAGGCGAGCCCGGTCAAGCGCTACGCGCAGGAGCACGGCATCGCCGTCGCCCAGCCGCCTTCGCTGCGCCGCGCCGGGAAGTATCCGCAGGAGGCCGCCGCCGCGCTGGAGCTGCTGCGCGCGACGCCGCACGACGTGATGGTGGTCGCCGCCTACGGGCTGCTGCTGCCGCAGGAAGTGCTCGACGTACCGCCGCGCGGTTGCATCAACATTCACGCTTCGATCTTGCCGCGCTGGCGTGGCGCCGCGCCGATTCATCGCGCGATCGAAGCCGGCGACGCCGAAACCGGCATCACGCTCATGCAGATGGATGCGGGGCTCGACACCGGCCCGATGATCTCCGAGGTGCGCACCGCGATCGCGCCGGGCGACACCACGGCGACGCTGCACGACCGCCTCGCGCAGCTTGGCGCGAAGCTGATCGTGGATGGGCTCGCGGCGCTCGAGCGCGACGGCGCGTTGCGCGCCACACCGCAGCCAGCCGAGGGCGCGACCTACGCCGAAAAGATCGGCAAGCACGAGGCCGTGCTCGACTGGCGCCGGCCGGCCGTGGCGCTCGCGCGCCAGATTCGCGCGTTCGACCCGTTCCCGGGCGGCGCGGCCACGCTCGACGGCGCGCAGCTCAAGCTGTGGGCGGGAGAGCCGGTCGAGCGTTCAGCCGGCTCCGCCGCCGAACCGGGCGAGATTCTCGAAGTGAGCCCGGCGGGCGTGGTGGTGGCGTGCGGCGAAGGCGCGTTGCGCCTCACGCAGCTGCAAAAGCCGGGCGGCAAGCGCCTTCCCGCACGCGAATTCCTGGCCGGCATGCCGCTCGCGGCGGGGCAGCGTTTCCAGCTGCCCCAAGCTTCCGCCGCCTGAGCCGCGCGCACTGGCCGCGCCGGTCGTTCGGTTTTCCAGTCGCACCCATTGGGCCAGGTGCCGCGTTGCGACCATCGCGCTAGAATCGATGGCGCTTCAGCACATATCGCAATTTGGGCAATTTTGAGGTCGTCATGCTCGGCATCACCCATTTCGGTTTCTTCCTCGTCGCCGTATTTCTCCTGAACGTGACGCCGGGGCCCGACACGGCCTATATCGTCGGCCGCAGCGTCGCGCAGGGCCGCCGTGCGGGCCTCGTCTCCGCGCTCGGCATCTCGGCGGGCTGCTGCGTGCACACGCTCGCCTGCGCGTTCGGCCTGACGGCGCTGCTCGCGGCGTCGGCCACGGCGTTCACGGTCATCAAATTCGTCGGCGCGATCTATCTCATGTACCTCGGTGTGCGTCTCATCTTCACGAAGCACGAGGCCAACGCCGCACAAGGCGCGGCTGCCGCGCCGGCCGCCGCCGCGCCGCGCCCGCTGCGCCAGCTCTTCCTCTCGGGTTTCTGGACCAACGTGCTCAATCCGAAGGTCGTGCTGTTCTTCGTCTCGTTCTTCCCGCAATTCGTGAGCACCGACAGCGCGCACAAAGCCCTCGCGTTCCTCACGCTCGGCGCCGTTTTCGTGCTGATGAGCATGGTCTGGAACAGCTTCGTCGCGTGGGTCGCGGGCAGTGTCACGCAGCGCTTCTCGGGCAAACCGGCCGTGAAGAAGTGGCTCGACCGTACGGTCGGCTCGGCCTTCGTCGGTCTCGGCCTGAAGCTCGCCACGGCCACACGCTGAGATTGAATTTTTTGCATCCACTCCTATCTAACAAATCGCTTACAATGCGCTCGCTTAGCGCTGGCTGACCGGCTGGCGAAGGGCGTTTAACGATAGATTGGATCCCCTGGTGGGTGAAGGAAGCACAGCACATGTTCAACTGGGTCAAAACCGCGATGTTGATGGCCGCGATTACGGCCCTTTTCATCGTCATTGGTGGGCTGATTGGCGGGCAGCGCGGCATGATGCTGGCGCTCTTCTTCGCGCTCGCCATGAACTTCTTTTCGTACTGGTATTCGGACAAGATGGTTCTGCGCATGTACAACGCGCAGGAAGTCGACGAGACCACGGCGCCGCAGTTCTATCGCATGGTGCGCGATCTGGCCACGCGCGCGGGC
>NZ_DATJWR010000392.1:0-58599 GCF_035501035.1 Paraburkholderia sp. | reverse complement strand
GAACGGCTGGATGGAGGAGAACAAGACGATCAACCTCGTGAGCAAGGAAGGCGTGCAGCTGGCGGCGATCGGCTATGCGCACCTGTCGCGCGAGGAGATCTATCACCACCTCGAGCAGTTCTATCGCGCGTTCTACTTCCGTCCCTCGAAGATCTGGGAGATCTTGCGCGAGATGCTCACGAGCTGGGACATGATGAAGCGGCGTCTGCGCGAAGGCGTGGAGTTCTTCCGCTTCCTGCGCGCGCACGAGGCATGATGGACAGCGCGCGCGCGAAGGGGCGAACGCGCGGCATCGTGGCGTTGACCGTGGTTGTGATTGCCGTCGTGTTGGCGGCGATCGGGGTCGTCCACATGATGCTGCCGGGTTTCGCGCATCTGCTCTTCGAATCCCTTGCGGTCTTGTGCGGTCTTTGCGCCGTGCTTGGCATCATTTATACCTGTACGGCCAGCGTGCTGGTTGGCCGCTTCTTCGCGCGTGAGGTGGCAACGCCGACGTCCTTTCCTGCAGTGACGCTCGCCAAGCCGCTGCACGGCGACGAATGGCAACTCGAGCAGCATCTCGCGAGCTTCTTCGAGCAGGACTATCCCGGGCCTGTGCAGTATCTCTTCGGCGTTCACGACTCGCGTGACCAGGCGCTGCATGCCGTCGAACGGCTGCGCGAGCGTTATCCCGATGCACACATCACCGTCGTCGCCGATGCGCGCCTCTATGGGCCCAACCGCAAGATCGCGAATCTCGTGAACATGCTCGAAAAGGCCGAGCATGACGTGCTGTGCTTCGCCGACAGTGACGTGCGGGTCGATCGAAACTTTCTGCGCAATATTGTCGGGGCGCTTCAGCAGCCGGGCGTCGGTCTCGTGACGACCGTCTATCGCGGCTTGTGCGCGCCGGGATTCTGGCCGCAAGTTGCGGCGGCCATGACCAACTTTCATTTCCTGCCCGGCGTCGTCACAGGGCTTGCCATCGGCCGCGCGCGGCCGTGTTTCGGACAATCCATCGCCATGACGCGGGAAACGCTCGATCGTATTGGCGGTCTTGCTCAATTCGCCCATCATCTCGCCGAGGATCACGCGCTGGGTGAAGCCGTGCGTCGCGCCGGGGCCGAGGTCTTCATTCCGCCCATCCTGGTGAGGCACGCCTGCGTAGAGGACACGTTCACGCGGCTCTTCGCGCACGAACTGCGCTGGAGTCGCACCGTTCGCGCGGCGGATCGCTCGGGGCATCTCGGCGCCGTGCTGATGCACCCGTTTGCACTCGCCATGCTTGCCGTCGCATTGTCGGGCGGCGCAATGGCGGCATGGAGCCTCGCGGCTGTTGCGCTGGTTGCCCGCGCGTGGCTCGTCTGGAAAATCGATCGCGCGACCGGTGACAAGCCGGGCGGCCTGTTATGCTTGCCGATTTGGGATATTGTCCAGTTCTCGATCTACGTCGCGAGCTTTTGCTCGTCGGGCGTAGTCTGGCGCGGTACGCGTTTTCGCGTTGACAGGAACGGCATGCTTTCGCCGGTTCACGAGACCTGAGATTCACGGTAGATGAGGGCACGATGAGACGGGAGCATCCAGCGGAGAGCACCCGCAGATGAAATATTTGGGACGTATCGCTGCACTGTGCGGTTTTGCGATCGCCGTGTGGCTCGTTTGGCGCGATCACCCCGTGGCCGTATTGCAACTGCTGCAAGGCGCGGGCATGGGCCTCGTGCTGGCGGCCAGCGTGCATATCCTGCCGATGTGCGCGAATGCCTGGGACTGGCGCAGCCTCATTCGCCCGGCGCAGCGCCCAACGTTCGCGGCGATGGTCAAGCTCGTGTGGATCCGCGAGTCGATCAACGGCTTGCTGCCAGTCGCGCGCGTGGGTGGGGAAATCGTTTCGTTCCGGCTGCTTGGGCGCGCGGGCGTGCGGCCTGCCACGGCCGTGGCGAGCCTCATCGTCGACACGCAGCTCACGCTGATCAGCCAGCTCGTCTTTGCGCTGATCGCGGCCGGCTTTCTGCTCGAACATTCGTCTTCCGATGCCGCGCGCCTCGCAGGGCGGCTCGCCTGGGCCATTGCGGCGCTCGCCCCGGTGCTGGTGCTGTTCGCGCTCGTGCAGCACGCGCGGCCGTTCGAGCGCGCGGCGCGTACGCTCAACCACGTCACGAGCGGCAAGATGGTCGACCTGGTGGGCAAATCTGTGCGCGTCGATCAATCGGTGAAGCTGATCTGGCGGCAGACCGGTGTGGTCGTGCGCTATCTGCTCATCTGGCAGACATTGCAGTGCCTCGGGTATGCGCTGGAAATCTGGATCGCGCTGCGCGTGCTCGGCACGGACGCAACCTTCATGGACGCATTCGTGATCGAAGCGCTAATCCAGCTTCTGAGCAGCGTTGCCTTTCTGATTCCTGCCAACCTCGGCGTGCAGGAGGGCGGCTTCGTGCTCATAGGCGGCCTGCTCGGCTTCGATGCGCCCACTTGCCTCGCGCTCGCGGGGGCGAGGCGCGTGCGCGATCTGCTTTTCTATCTGCCAGGTTTGCTCGCGTGGCAGGCGGCCGAATACGGATGGCCGTCAAAGCGCCGGGCGGGGAGCGTTCATTGAAGGCGGCGCGTCCCTGGAATCAAAACGCGTAGGCAAGCGGCTTCTTTCACGGATACGCCAAAGACTGTTCCGTTCTGTATAGCCAGGACAGGAATCCCCCGCGAAACATGCGCATACAGATTGCGTCCGATCTGCATCTCGATGCACTTGCGCCCCGGTTCGCGCAGAAAGCCCTGCTGGAGGCCGCCGAGGGGGCCGACCTGCTCGTTCTCGCCGGCGACATTCACCTCGGCGCGGGCGCCGTGGAGATCTTTTCCGACTGGCCCGTGCCGGTCGTTTATGTCAGCGGCAATCACGAGGCGTATGGGAGCGAGTACGACGACGTCGTGGCTGCCATTCAACGGCGCTCGCCAGGGACCCAGGTCCATTACCTCGAGCGTCGCTCGATCGAATTCGGTACGGTGCGTTTTCTTGGCTGCTGTCTCTGGACCGATTACGCGCTCTATGGCGACGTCGCCCGCAGCATGGACTATGCGCGCGAGGCCATGTCGGACCATGCCGCCATTCGGGTGCGAGGCGGAGCACCGTTCGGCCCCGAAGAGGCGTTGGCGGAGCACCGTCGCGCGGTGAGCTGGCTCGAAGAGGAACTGGCCAGGCCTTTCGATGGCAAGACCGTGGTGGTGACGCATCATGGCGTGTCGCCGGCTTCGATTCATCCGCGTTTTCACGATCATCCGGTGAATGCGGGCTTTCTCAGCGACCTGCGTCACCTGCTTGCGCGCGCGGACCTCTGGATTCACGGGCACGTGCACGACTCGTTCGATTATCGCCATAGCAAGGCGAGGGTCGTCGCAAATCCGCGCGGTTATCCGTTGAATCTCGCGACGGCACGAACGGCGGCGCAATTGCAGTGGGAGAACGCGGCGTTCGATCCGGCGTGTGTCGTTGCGCTATGAGCGCCGAGCGTTTCGACAGGCTGCGCGGCGAATGACTGCCGGGGCGTCAGGGAAGCCCTGCGGCGGCCACAATGGCCGGACGCTTGCGCGTCCTGGCTTGAAGCGATGGTGCCCATGGGCAGGATCGAACTGCCGACCTCTCCCTTACCAAGGGAGTGCTCTACCACTGAGCCACATGGGCCGATGCGTACTGGAGCGGGAGACGAGTCTCGAACTCGCGACCTCAACCTTGGCAAGGTTGCGCTCTACCAACTGAGCTACTCCCGCATGTCTGGCTCCCCGACCTGGGCTCGAACCAGGGACCTACGGATTAACAGTCCGGCGCTCTACCGACTGAGCTATCGGGGAATCAAGGAGGCCGGATTCTACCGGAGAATGCGCGGGATTGCATCTGTCTCGTTGCAAATCGTACGTTGGCGTTCTCGCGAGGGCTCGGCATGTCAGGACATCGCGCGCCCATGTAACGCGGCTGGTTGATCCGATCCACATTCACGTCAGCCGGCGTCGTCGACAGAAGGGGCAAACCCGCCGCGTGGCGGCAGGCCACAGGCAGGGCGCAAGGTGCCGGCTTGCCAAACCCAGAGCGCGAGGGCGGGCAGCGACACCCCGGCCAGTGCGATGAACGCGCTTGCGTAGCCGAAGTGCCGTGCGAGCATGCCGCCCAGCACGGGGCTGAGCGCCGCTCCCACGCCTTGCGCCGTAGCCACCGCACCCTGACCCAGGTTCACGCGGCCGGTGCCTTGTAGCAGCCGCACCACGAGCGCAGGCACGGCGACGCTCTGCAGGCCCGCGCCGATGCCGTCGAGGATCTGCACGGGCCACACGCCGGCGCTGTTCATGACGGTCGCTGCAACGACGCCGCGCACGGGCAGCGCAAGCAAGGAAACCAGCAGCACCCACCAGTAGCCGCGCGCGCGGATGAGTCGCGGCGCAAGCCATGCTGCTCCCACCATGACCAGTTGCGCGATGACAATGGTCTGCGCTGTGAACGCGCTCGCGTTATCGCGATGCGTCACGACGACGCCCATGCCGTACAGCGGCAGCATGGCGGCGTTGCCGAGATGGAAGAGCGCAAGCGTCGCACCGAGCACTATGAGCGGGCGGTTGCTCAGCAGCGAGTTCAGCTTCGTCGTGTGTGCCTGCGCTGGCGCGTGGTCTACCGAGGCGCCTGCCCGATACGCGTCCCGATCCGTCTCAAGACCGCGCGCGCTTGCATAGTCGATGGTGTGCCCGGGAATGAGCATCACGCACACGATCGCCAGCACGGCGAACACCGCAAAGAGCGAGAAAACGGCCGCGAATCCGTAGCGCCAGCCGAACCACCCCGCGAGCGCGGCGCCAGCGACGTTTCCCGCGTGACCCGCCACCTGGTTGCGCCCGAACTGACGATCGAAGCCGCCCGAGCGGACCATGCCGAGCGTAATGCCCGCCACGGCCGCCGGCAGTACGGCGCCGCTGACCGCGGCCACGACCTGCGAAGCTGCGACTCCCGCGTAACCGCGCGCAGGCAGGAGCGCGAGGGTGGCAAGCGCCGTGGCGACCGTCGCCGCGACGATCAGCGCGCGCTTGGCGTGCGTCGCGTCCACGAGCGCGCCGGCCAACGGCGTCACGGCTACGGCGATGAGGCCGGCGAGTGTCATGATCGCGCCGATCGCATCGGCACCCCAGCCGCGCGAGAGCAGGAATACGCCGATGAACGGACCGATGCCGGCCTGCACATCGGCCATGAAGAAGTTGAGCAGTTCGAGTGTGCGGGTCGGCTTCATGGTCGCATTCGATCGCTGTCGCCCGGCGTTCCGGCCGTCGACGAGCGGCGCAATCTCGCTCACATCCTGCGCCGTGTGCATCGTGAGATTCGCGCTCGGGCGGCCAACGGCATTTCGTACGCACGTCGCCGCAACTCGTCGCGCCGGATACCAGGTCCTGTGAGGGCGCTGGAGCAATTCGCGCTCCTGAATCAGCCTATGGCTTCCGCTGCGCGAGGTTGCGGTTCAAGTTCAACGCATGGCCGCTTGCTCGACGCAGGAGAGAAAGCGGGAGGCCGCCGAGGTGAGCGGGCGCTCCCGCCTTTGCACGACGTACACGTCCATGTCGGGAAACGACTCGTTGATTCTCAGTTCACGGATCCTGCGGCGCTTCATTTCGAGCTCGAATGTCGGCTGCGTGGCGACGCAAATCACATCGGACTTCGCGATCAACGCGACGGACGGCGCCAAAGCCTGGCAGCGCATGATTCTGCTGGGCGCGGACAAACCCAGCGAGTGGAAATAGGCGCTGAAACCTTTGTCCATGTCGTCGCCGGGCTCGCAAGGCAGGAGCCATTCCGCTGCGTGCAGCTTCGATATCGAGCGTGCCTGCGCGAGCGGGTGCCCCTGGCGCGCCACGACCAGCAACGGCATCGACATGATTTTTCGCCGCTCGACGAAATCGGGCCATTGCGTGTCGGCAATACCTGTAACTACCGCGAAATCGGTGTCGCCGTCGCGCAGCGCATGGAGCGCGGCGGGCAGCGGCAATTCACGTACGGTCACCGAAGTATCGGGGTTCTGCGAGCGAAACTGCGTGAACGCCTGAGGCAGCAAAGCACAGGCGACGGCCGACGAGACGGACACGGCCACCTCTCCACCTGCGCCATTGAGCATGGCCGACAGCTCTTCATGGATGTGCCGTACGTCGTTGACCAGCATGCGTGCACGGCGCTGAAACAAGACGCCGTATTCGGTCAGCGCGATGCCGCTGACCGAACGCACGACGAGCGGCACGCCCAGCGTTCTTTCCAGCTCGCGAATCGTGACCGTGACGGCCGGCTGCGTCAAACGCAGCGCGCGGGCTGCGCCATGCAGGCTGCCCTGCTCGGCCACACTCAGGAATACCCGCAATTGACGAAGTTTCATTCTGCTCCATGGGATAAAAAATCGTTATCAGGGCCGTATTTTTATTGCCTTGTGCGCCGGTGCGTTAGTCATGATCATTGTGACCGAACGCACGCCTCGCGTGCATCTCTTCGAGGTCACTACATGGTAGTAAAAGACTATTTCTCAGGGTCCTACGTGCAGGCGCGCGAAAAATTCGTGGAGGCGGCACACGCTGGTGGGTTCGAGATCAAGCAGATGATGCACCCCTCGGCATTGGGTCCTGATAACGAGAACTTGTCGATCGATCTCGCGATACACGCGCCTGCCGGCGCGCGTTCGTTACTCATCGTTACTTCGGGCACGCATGGTGTAGAGGGCTTCTGCGGATCGGGTTGTCAGGTCGGATTGCTCCAGGATGCGGCCTTTCTTGCCGAGGCACGACGGCGCGGCGTCGCGCTGTTGATGATCCACGGCGTAAACCCCTACGGATTCGCGCATCTGCGCCGGGTCAACGAAGACAACGTCGATCTGAATCGCAACAGCACGGATTTTTCGACGGCGCTCGATACGAATCCCGGATACATGGAACTCGATCCGCTGCTGATGCCGACGTCCTGGCCGCCCGACGCGGCTAATCAGGCTGCGCTTGGGGCCTACATCCGGACACATGGCGAGCATGCGTTGCGCGATACCGTTTCGAAGGGCCAGTACGCTGTGCCGGACGGGATGTTCTACGGCGGGGCGCAGGCGAGCTGGAGCACGCAGACCGTTCACTCGATCCTGCGCGCGCACGCGAGCGGTTATTGCCGGTTTGCGTGGATCGATCTTCACACGGGGCTGGGCCCGTATGGCCACGGTGAAAAGATCTTCATGAGCACGGACCGCGCCGAACTGGAAAGGGCGCGCCGCTGGTGGGGCAACGACGTGAAGCCGATCCACGAAGCGGGGTCTGTTTCAGCCGACGTGCGCGGCCCGATCATCACGGTTTCGTACGATGAATTCCCGGACGTTCAAAAGACCACGCTGGGGCTCGAATTTGGCACCTATGACGCCCTGAGCGTGCTGCACGCTTTGCGCGCCGATCACTGGCTCCACCGTCATCCGGAATGCGGGGCGACGGAGGCCGCGCAGATCCGGCAAAACCTGAAAGACGCGTTCTACTGCGACAACGACGAATGGAAGGGTCTGGTTTTCGGGCAGACGCGTGTCTTGGCGTGGCAAGCCATAGCGGGGCTCTCGGAAGGCGATTCGGAGTCTTCCAGTTTGGACTGTTGAGCGTTTGCTGGTGACGTTCGCTGCGGCCCCAGAATTTTCCAACGTAGCAAAACGTGGTCATTTTTCGTATCGACGAGCGTCTGAAGACGACACCCGACTTCGTGACAGGACAGTAGCGGGGACATAGGACTTCGGAATCGGCAGAGGTTTGACTGAATAATAATATGGAATCCGAAATAAATTTGTCGGTATGGAAAATAGCCAGACCCAGAATAATTATTTTAAAAACCATCTCTAAAGACAGGAGACTCATGAAGATGGCGAAGCAACGGAAATTCCCGATCAAGGCGTGTGTGGGCGCCGCAGCACTCTGTGCGGCGAGCGCGGCGTATGCGGACGGGGGCGTGACGCTGTACGGTATTGCCGATGTCGGCTTGATGTATCTGAGCCATTCGACTCCGGTGTTCAATGGCGGGACGGGAACCGGCCACGTGTTTCAGCTCACCAACTCGGGCTATTCGCCCTCGCTCTGGGGGTTGAAGGGCACCGAAGATCTGGGCGGCGACCTGACGGCCGAATTCAAGCTCGAAAGCGGTATCGATCTCGCCAATGGCGGCTTCGATAACCCGGGCGGCAACAACGGGCTGTTCAACCGTATCGCCGAAGTCGGACTCTCAGGCGGCTTCGGTAAAGTCATGGCCGGCCTGCAGATCTCGCCGTTCTTCGACATCATCTACGATCTCGATCCGCGCGGAGCAGGCGAATTCGGCAGCATTCTCACTCCGGTCAGCGACAACAGCTTGATCGCCGCCGTCTTCGTGCCAAATTCGGTATCCTATACATCACCAGACATAGGCGGATTCCAGGCAGCGGGCCTGTTCGCCCTCGGCGGTGTCGCCGGTTCGTTCCAGACCGGCCGCGCCTGGTCTGTCAGCGGGAAATACACCAACGGCACGTTCCTTGCCGGGGCGGCGTATATCAGCGTCAACAACGCAGACGACAGTGCGCTCGCGAGTATTGGCGAACTCTATCCGATCAACGTGCGCGCCTATACCGCGGGTATGAGCTACAAATTCGGCGGGCTGACAGCCAAGGCCGCATTCGCCAATTTCAAGGCGAACAGCGTGCCGGTTTCAGCAGACCCGGCGCTGGCTCATTCGACCAATACCAGCGTGAACATCTATAGCGGTGGCTTCGACTATTTCGCGCTGCCGTACCTCGATCTGAACGCCGGTATCTATTACCAGCAGGACCGCGTGAACTCGGGTGGGCACTCGGTGATGGGCGCGCTCGGCACGCAGTTCTTCCTCTCGAAGCGTACGTCTCTGTATGCACAGGTCGGCTTCGTCAACAACACGTGCGCGCACAACGGCGTGTGCCTCGGTTCGGGTCTGACCGTCGAGAGCGGTGGCAGCGGAGTGGGCGGGCTGCAAGGCCTCGGTCTGGCTGCCGAAGGCCTCGGCCTGCCGCCGGGCACGACGGTTGGAGCCAACGTCGGCATTCGCACGACCTTCTGATCTGGACAACGCGCACAAGGCATAACGGAGCAACAGGACCATGGGTATTCAAAAGCTGGCCGCCATTGTCGGCGCTATTGCGGCGTTGGCCGCGCTGGACGTGCACGCGCAACCCGCCGATGCTTCGGCCTCGGTGGCAAGCGCGCCGTCGGCCTCGGCCGACCGGAAAGCGGCCCGCAAGGCGGACCACGTGCTTGAAAAGGCCGTGCGCAAGGCACTGGCCAGGGACAAAGCCGTGGACGTGACCCACGTGAGCGTGCGTGCGCGCAGCGGCGCCGTGACGTTGCTCGGGTCGGTACCGGAGCAGGGCCAGGTCGAGGCCGCCACGCAAGCCGCACAAGGCGTAGCTGGGGTGACATCGGTCGAGAATGCCTTGACTATCAAGGCGGTCGCACAGTAAGCACGGGTGCGCGGGCGGGACCTTCGGTCTGCTGTCGACGGCGATTTCTCCCGCGATACATCGGGGCTGCTTCCTCACGGAAGCAGCCCCGGTGGTTTCTGGCAGGGACGCTGGCCACCTGTGTGGCTCGTCCAGATTGACGACTTATCAGAATCAGTATCAGTACGACACGGACCACCTGGGCGCTCGGCAGCAAGTGCATGAATGACCAGGGAAGGAGATCAAGTCCACGATCGCGTGATGCCGCGATCGGATCGAGATGTCCGGGCTGAGTGATAAGAAACGTTCCTTGCTGGTCGGAGCGCTGTGCGAGGTCCGTGGTATTCGCGAGTTTAAAACGCCGCATTGTGCTTCGTTGGTTGCGCAATATTTCATAAGACATTACTCACGCCTTTCATTTCGCGAGGCTGAGTGTTTCGAAATACCAGATCCTGTGCGCGCTCAATCATTAGCTTGCTTGCGTGGCTCAATAGTTTGAACTAGAGTAGGGTCAATACGTCGCACCTGCCTTGAGCCCCCGATTGGCGGAGCGTACAAATGAGTAGCAACCTAAAGTCCGCATCGCAGAAGCAAGATACGGCCTTCCTGAGCTATGCGAGGGACGACGACCAGCGTCCGCTCGAGAAGCCGAAAACCCGGGGATTCGTTAGTTATCTTTATGATCAGCTCAAGTGGGAACTGATTGATCTCGGCTTGCCTGAGAATTTCCTTTGGCGCGACCAGGAAAATCTCAGATTCTCGGACAACTGGCCAAACGTGATCGATGACACACTCAAACAGTGCGACATCATGCTGGTGGTCACGTCGAGGAACTTCGCGAAAAGCGAACAGTGTCAGCGGGAAGTCGAGTTGTTCGTTCAACGATTGCGAGGCCTGCCACACACGGGCCGGAGTAATCGTATTTTCCGCCTTGAAAAGCAGCCGCTGGCGGACAACGAACTGCCGGAATTGCTCCAGACGGTCCATGCGGTCCGCTTCTGGGAGAAGGACCGCGAGACAGGAAGTGAAAGTCCGTATTACGTTCGCGGGGTGCTGAAGCGGCCCACGCCTTACGCTGCCGCGATTCACGGCTTGGCCGTCTCCATCATGAAGAGCCTCGAGGAACTAAGGCAAACAGAGGTAGACGAAGATGAGCGCGAATTCACGGGGCGCCAGGGCGAGTCCGTGAGGCCCGGGGGCCGCGAGCACGACGGCGATCCAGACGGGCAACAAGAACACAGTATCCTTGAGTTCCCGGTTCCCGTTGGCCAGAGGACCGTGTTTGTCGCCAAACCGGCCAGCGATTTGCTGGAGCCCTACGAAACACTGGTTCGAGAGCTCCGCAAACGCCACTACACGGTCGTACCCGACACGCAATCGGCACTCGCCGATGAGGGGAGCGCGGTTCAGGGCGTGGTGCGTTCCGGTCTCGCGCGGGCAGAGCTCTCGATCCACTTCATAGGCGAACGGCGTGGCTACAAACCCGACGGCCTCGACGTCGGAATCGTGGCCCTTCAACTCGCCGAGGCGGCAGCCGAGGCTGAGCGCAGGCCCGATTTCCACCGCCTGATCTGGATACCCAAGATCGTGCCCGATGCTGGAAATTCTGCGGCTGGCGAGACCACGGCAAACGAACGTGATCCATTGAAAATACTTGCCCAGTTCGCCACGCTGCTTGAAACCGATGAACTCGAAGGTGATACCGCCGCGCGCTTCAACGAGTTCGTCATCCAGCGGCTCGAGGCCCGGAAGCTGGCGAGGCCCGCGGAGGGGCGCCGCTCGGCGAGCGTTTATATTGCCGCCGCGCCAGTCGATCTGAAGTTGTCGGTCGAGGCCGGAAAACGGTTGAAGGAACGCGGTCAAAAGGTTCTCATTTTCCCGTCCGATATTGAATATCAGCTGGCTAGCCGCGCGGACCATGTGGCATTTTGCTGGGGCGAGGCCGACGAAATCACTGTGATGGAGGCGCTCGATCGGTTCGACTCATCAGAATGGCGACGTCTGCGCCCAAATGGCAAGCTTCAGCTAATCCTGTTCGAGCCCAATAGCAACGTCAAGCAAATCGCCCGCGAGATTGAAAGTTTCGGCGCTGCCGATTTCGTAGTCGACTCGACCAGACTCGGCGAGAATGGATTGCTCGCTGAGCCGTCCGGCGGCGCAGCCGGTTGACGGACTTGGCGGGCATCTAACCATGCTCAACTTCGCCGATGCGGCAGCCTCCGTCGTTCATCCCTTCATTGGCTTGCGTCCGTTCAGGATAGAGGACGCTGCTTTCTTCTTCGGGCGGGAACAGCAAATCGCAACGCTGCTGCACCTCGTCCACAATGGCTCCCTCGTTTCGGTTGTAGGGAGCTCCGGAAGCGGCAAGTCCTCGCTGGTTCGAGCGGGACTGTTGCCTGCGCTGACATCGGCCGAAGCCGGCGAGCGGTCTTGGGACTGGGTGGAAATGCGGCCCGGCGAGTCCCCTGTTCGCAATCTGGCGGAAGCGCTGGCGCGGCCCAACGACGGGATCGGCACGACGACTTCCGATTCGCTGGCGGAGTCCAAAGCGGACCGCATCGAGATCACGCTGCGCAGCTCGAGCTTTGGTATTGGCGAAGTCCTCAGAAGCACGCAACCACCCGAGCGCACACGGCTTCTGATTCTGGTCGATCAATTCGAGGAAATATTTCGTTATGCGAATCTTCGGACCAGGCATAACACCAACCCGACGCGTGCGTCGGAGTTGCGAGACGAAGCGACGTTCTTCGTACAGCTGTTGCTGACGGCGGCGGTTGACGAAAACTTTTCAGGCGCCATCGTACTGACGATGCGCTCGGACTTCATTGGAGACTGCGCTCGTTTCCACGGGCTCTCGGAAGCCGTCACCAGGACCCAATATCTGGTTCCCGCGTTGACTCGCGATCAGCGTGCTCTCGCGATTCGCGGGCCGGTGGAACGTGCGGGTGCCACGATCGAACCGGCGCTCGTGCAGCAGGTGCTCAATGATACGAGCGAGGATCCGGATCAGCTTCCGGTCCTGCAGCATGCCATGATGCGTTGCTGCCAACGGGCTCAGGACCACGACCGTCCTTCGCCGCCAGCGTTTACCCTCGAGCGTTACAACGAGATCGGCGGCATCGACAGAGCGTTGACGCAACACGGCGACGAACTCCTGGAAGGGCTCGCGCAATCCGACGAAGCGCCGGGTGGCCTGGACCTTCAGTACATAGCCAAGCGGATCTTCCAGTCACTCACGGAAATTGAAAGCCAGGGCCGTGTGATCCGCCGGCCGCAGACCATTGGCGATCTCGTCAAAGTGATCGCGCGAGATGACGCGCCGGCCGAAGAAGTCGCGGCGGTCGAGGCCGCGGTGCGCAAGGTCGTTGCGCATTTTGCCGACCCCATGTGCAGCTTTTTGCGCGCGCCCACTGAGGAGACGCTAAGCGCGAAGGCTGTTGTCGATATTGGGCATGAGGCGCTGATCCGCCGCTGGGAGAGGTTGGGCGGAGATGATCCGTCCAGTTGGGTGCGCGAGGAGCGTGCGGACGCAGAGAAATACAACAAGCTGGTTTCGTTCGCCGAGCTTGACGCCCTTCCATCGCAATTGCTTCTGGAGTTCGAGACCTGGTGGCAGCAACGGCAGCCAACGCGCTTCTGGGCCAGCCGATATACACGCGGGGGCGAGGACCGACTCGACGCCGCGGCGGACCTGTTGGCGCGCAGCCGTGCGGAGGTTGCGCGGCGACGGGCCGAAGTCGTTCAACGACGCTCACGTCGGCGCAAACAGGTGGCCGGCGGCATAGCCATCGCTGGTGCGGTCGCTATTCTGCTCGCGGGCGTATATATCAACGATATGTACATGAACAGAGAGAAGGATGCGAGCACACAGGCGAATCAGATTGCGGCTGCGGGCCTGAATCTGTTGAAGCGGGACAGCGCGGATCAGGCTGCTCTTCTGGCGAGGTATGCGTTATCACACGACGACGCCCAGGCGCCGGGCGCGCGGTCCACATTCGAGAACCTCAAGATCTGGCTCGGCCTTGAAAATCGCGCGAACTGGCTGCCGATTGAACCGGCGAACATGGTGCTCGCTTATGACGCACTTCAGCATATGGAGGAGCGAGCAGTATTCACTGTCCAGAAAGGGATGGTTGGGGTCGCTTTCAGACCAATGGGTAAATCGCATCCATCAGAACTCCTGACCGTCTCATGGTCGGATCGTGGCAGCCCGTGGGCGTGGGACATCGAACCGATATGGAATGTCCATGACGACCAGAATGTACGGATCCGGAGGTTGGGCGAGCTGGAATCAGCCGACCAGTTAAGTGCTTTCCAGCTCAGCGTCAATAAGACTGGCGACGCGATATTATCGGGATCGACGCTAGGCTCCGACGGCGTCAGCTTGATCAGCACGGGTGATTCGAAACACTGGAGCCGAAACGATGACATCAAGGTTGACGGCAAGAGGCCGCGCTTCGGCGTGTTCGCACCGGACCGCGATCTCATGCTGACTGGGGGCTCCGGAACGAAGTGGACGATGTGGGAGTTGTCCCGGCCAGATCATGGCAGCACGGCCAACGCGGCTTTCAGGCCACGCAACGTATTCGAATTCGACGACATTGGCATTGCATCAGGTTATCTAACGGCTGCAGCTATCAGTGCTTCCGGAAAATATGTCGCGATCGCAACGAGTGGTGGCGAGGTTCGGGTCTACGAAGGCGACGGTACTCCGGGCGGCTGGAGCCTGGCCGGCGAACCGCTCGAACCCTCGGATTCCAGGCGCGATGTTTGTGGAAAGCGCTACCAGGACCAGAATCCAGGTCTGCCGAAGAATACGCTCAAATGGCTGATGTTCGATCCGAGCGATCCCGACAGGCTGATTGGGGCGTACGACCGGGCAGATAACATCGAAGTCTGGGATCTTGCTTCGCATAAGGTGACCACACTCGAAACATGCAGCAACCTTCCTGTCTTCCGCGGGGCCATCAGTCCGGACGGCAAGTTCGTCGCAGCCACCATCCAGGACCAGTCACGCATCTACCTATGGAACATGCAATCACGGGACTCGGGGCCAGGAAGCCGCGAATCCCCGCGGTTGCTGCGAGGAAGCCCGGATGATGGTGCGTTCACTAGTGTTGCTTTCGACAACCAGGATCACATCGCCGTCGGTACGTCTAACGGGAAAGTCTCTCTTTGGTACACCGAGCCGGTGTTATCGCGTGATCTGCCTTCGGCCGTGCCGCTGGCCTCAGGTGGCAATGCCTGTGTTCCTGGCAGTCCGGACGGGACCGACGTATCGACACGTCCGAAAGACGAGGGTTGGATGGTCACAATCGATGTGAAGGGTGTAACCGCGGGGAAGCGGCCGATTCTGGTTGGCGCGGATGTGACCAGGTCGGCCAACGCAATGACGGGAACCGCGGGCGCTGCGACGAGCATCGTTTCATGCAAAATTTCGAACGATGGCAAGTGGCTGCTCCTTAGGCCTTCGCAAGGTCAGTTAATGCTCTACGACTTACGATATCCGGACAGCCCGGTTGGCCTCTTCGGGGAACCCGGTGCGCAGTGGTCCGATGCGGACTTTGCCCGCGGCCAGGACGGGAAAGACATGATCGTTGCACACTCCAACACCCATGCGCTGCGCCAGTGGCGATTCTTCCGACGCAAGGACGACCTCATCGCATTTGTCGAGAAGTGGCGGCCGTTCATTTCCGTTTCTGCCGGCGGGAGTCTCGAACAAATGGATTTGTCGGATGCCACCGAGGCTTTGCTGCATGGCAATTTCTGGCCCCTAATGATCGCGTCAGAAATGGAAGTGCCAACAGAGCACGAAACTGACGATAAATCTCACAGTGGCGTGACGCCGGTGAAGCTGGCGCGCTGAGAACGACGATTCAACGAAAATGCCACGGCGGGGAGCGACCGAAGCCAGGGGAGGCTTGAGAGCGTTTGCGCTGGTCGTTTGATTTGCGAACGGTTCCTGACTTCTCCATATGAATCGGCTTAAATGGAGAAGCAATTCTTCAATAAAACTGGAAGATGCGGGGGAACTGGGAGGAATCCAGAGATCGACGAATGCAATCGCGGATTTCTAGTCATGTATATGCGTTTGCCGACAAATCCGGACGATATTTTTATAGGGCAAATACTTACAGCCTCCCCGTTTTCATTCTCCTATCTTCAATTAACATTCGTTCAAATTCAATGCTCGATAATTTGAGCAGAAAATTTCCAGAAAGAACACGATTTCAAAAAGCTACCTGGAACGTAGAATATTTCGCGCAAACGGTGTGTAAAGGGAACGTTTTTAGCCAATCAGGCCGGAGTGCATGTTCCTCACGTTTAATTCGTCGGATTAAACGGAAACTCGTCTCTCGTTATCGGAGCGTCCGGAGATGTCCAATCCTGTGGGATTCTGGAGCTACGCGCGTAGCGACGATGCGCACAGCGATGGACATCTGAGCCAGCTTCGCACCATCGTGGGCAAAGCCATTGCGTTGCAGTATGGCGGCGATATCACGATCTGGCAGGACATTCAGGCTATTCCGCCAGGTGCCGATTGGGCCGCTTCCATTGAGCGGACAATTGGCCAGACCGTCTTCTTCATACCAATCGTCACCCCTCGCTACCTCAAGAGTACGCATTGCTTCGAGGAGTTTCAGTCATTTCGTCGTCGGATGATCCGGTTAGGTCATGACGATCTGATCTTCCCGATTCTTTATGTGAGCGTCGATCAAATATCCGCAGACGATACGGCGTTCGGCAACGAAATCGAGGCGCTTCGACGGCACCAGTGGATCGATTTCCGGCCGCTGCGCCATGCTGACCCGCGCTCTCATGAAGTTGGCAGCTGGGTGGATGGACTGGCAGAGAGCATCCTCAAAGTGTCGGTGCCGGTTTCGAAAGCAGAGCAGGCCATTGAAGAGAGCCATCGTCGTGAGTTGGCGCAGGACGCAGCGCAGCAAGCGCGCGAACGGGAAACGGTTGAGAAAACCGCGGAGGAAGCGCGCCAGCGCGAAACGGCCGCAAAGGCGAAGGCAGCCGAAGAAGCACGGCGGCGCGAGGCGGCGGAGCAGGCCAGGCTAGCGGAGGAAGCGCGTCAGCGGCAGGCGGCGGAGTTGGCCAAGGAGGCCGAGGCGGCACGCCGTCGTGAAGCTGCGAGCAGGCAAGCCGAGGAGGCGGGTTTGGCCGGTGAGCTGTCGCATCAGGGCGCGGCCGCGCAGGCCGCGCCAGCGCGCGTTGTTCCTCCTGCGCCGGTTCGCAAGCGCAACTTTGCCGTGTTGGCTGCATCGGCGGGGGGCGGCGTGATTGTCGTCGGCGCGCTAGCGTACGCTTTTCTGCGTCAAGGGCCTTCCACACCGGCGGCGCCGACGCCCGCCTCGACCCCTGCGGCAGCCTCCATGCCAGCCGCTACGCCAGCCTCCGCACCCGCTCCGGTGCAAGTGTCCGTACCGTCGTTGGCTGCTTCCACGCCGGCCGTCAATCGTCCGTCGACAACGCCAGCTCCCGAAGCTGGCAATACGGCTGCGCAACAGCCGGCGCCAGATCTCGTAGGTAGCGTCGATCAGATGCTCGATTCGTCTGCGTTAATCGTCAGTGGAAAGATTGTGAACCTCTTCGGTATTCGGGGTGAACAGGGGCGTGCCGCGCAATCGATGCAGCGTTACCTCGAAAGCGAAGGAAACGTGGTCAAGTGCTTTGCGCGAGAAGAAGCATACGTGTGCCTCGCAAACGGTCATGACATCGCGGAACACGCTGTCCGCAATGGCTGGGCGCGCGTGCGGCAGGGAGCGCCGGCGCAGTATGCGCAGGCCGAGCAGGAGGCGAGGCACGCGCGAATAGGGATCTGGGCCATGTAGTTGCGCGCGGATTTCCAGCGCTGCGTGAGAGGAGAGACGCAATGAACAATTGGCTTTGGACGCTGGCATCAATTAGCTTGGCCGGCGCGGTCGTGGCGGGGTGCGCACAGAACGGATCGAGCGGCATGAACAATACGACGTCCGGGGCCCTGGTCGGCGGCGGCGTGGGTGCCGCACTGGGGGGCATCTTCGGCCATGGAAATGCCGGGGCGATCGTTGCCGGTGGTCTTGTGGGCGGCCTGCTAGGGGGCGTGATCGGACATGAAATGGACGAGCGCGACCGTGAGGCGCGCGAGCGAGCGGTTCAGGCCGCCCTGCAAAGTTCAAAGAACGATCAGGCCAAGACCTGGCACAACTCGAAAACCGGAAATTCGGGAACTATCAAGCCGCTGAGCGGCTACACGTCGTCACCGAGTGCACAAACCTGCCGCGACTTTCAGGAAACCTATGTAAAGGCAGGACAGACATATCAGCAGACTGCGCGCGCGTGCCGCAACTCGAAGGGGGAGTGGCAACTTGCGAACTGATCATCCTGCAGGCTGGTTTTCGCGCCATGAAACCGCATCGCTACTCGTTGATCTACATGATCGCGGCGATCGGTCTGCTGTTGGGCGGCTTTCTTCGTGCGCGTGACGTGTCCGGCTCCGGAAATGAAGGCAGTCTGTTTCGCAGCGGCACGGCGTTTTTTGTCACTCGAGCGGGTGAGATGCTGACATCAGCGCACGTCGTGCGCGGTTGCCTGCGTCTCAAGGTGTGGACTACGGACAACGGGAGCATTCCGGCTACTGTCGAGTCGGTCGACGAAGCAGGCGACATGGCACTCTTGTCTACGCGACACAAGGTGGACCTCGCGGCCGTGCCAGGCAAAGAACGTGTGCCGCGAAACAGCGCGGTTTTCACGATCGGATTCGGTCTTACGCCGTCATCGCCTCTCGTGCCGGTTTTCACCCGCGGCACCATGCAAGGCGAGGGATATGTGAAAGGACGCCGCCTCCTGGTACTGCGGGCCGTGCTGTATGAAGGCAACAGCGGGGGACCGGTAATCGATGGCGGAGGCCACCTCGTGGGGATGGTTATCGGACGCTATGTGAACAGGCCCGAATTGAGCGTCGCCGTGGGCCTGAGCGAGCTCACGAATTTCGTCGGTCGCAGAGGCAACATGGAGAGTCCTTCCACGAGCCGAATTGCCACAGCGGACCCGCGAGCCGAACTGCGAAGAATTTCGGCACTCGTTCAATGTATTGAATAGATGTCGCTGTATTTTTGATTCACGCCTGTCAGTAGTCAGCAAGCTGCGCCGATCGCGAAGTCGCCATGTCCAATCCTTCACGGATGAGGAGCGCGATGGGAAATTTACAGAACGTGCGGGCAGGCCCGACGCCCGACCTGAAGTATCTGCTCGGGTTCATCATCGCTATCGGACCGGTATCGGTCGATATGTATCTTCCTGCGGCCGCGGTGATCGAGCGGGAATTGGGGAAGTCGAGTCCTCAGCTCGCGCTCGCCGCCTATTTCGCGGGATTCGCTGCCGGACAACTCACACAGGGGCTCGTGTCGGATCGCCTGGGCCGGCGCGCGCCGCTCGCGTTCGGGCTGTCGCTTTACATCGTCGCCTCGATATGCTGCGCGCTTGCGCAAAGCAGTGTGAGTCTATGTGTCTTCCGCGCGATTGCCGCATTTGGCGCGGCCGCCTCTGTCGTCGTGCCGCGCGCGATGGTGCGCGATGTCTGCGATGGTCGCGAAGCCGCGGAACTCATGTCGGACATCATGCAGGTGATGTCCGTGGCGCCGGTGGTGGCGCCGCTGCTGGGCAGTAGTGTGCTGCTCGTGGCCGGCTGGCGGGCGATATTCCTCGTCGCGGCGCTTTATGGAGTGGTGAGCCTCATCCTGATGATCTGGTTCATGCAGGAGACATTGCCGCGCGCCAAGCGTCTCTCGATCGGATTCACGCCCACGTTGCGCCTCTTCGGGGAAATCCTGCGAGAGCGCAGGTTCCTCAGCAACGCGCTGATCGGCACGTTTGGCATGGGGGCGCTGTTCGCCTTTCTCGCCGGTTCGCCAATCGTGTTCCTGAATCAATATGCCTATACGCCATTGGCCTACGGCCTCACGCTGGCCACGTTCGGCGTAGCGACGATAGGCTTCTTCCGGCTGAATTCGGCATTGGTATCCCGCCTCGGCGCGCCGCGCATGATCGAAGCCGGCGTGCTCGTCTGGCTCGTGGCGAGTGGTTACCTGGCGATATCCATGCGCTCTGCGCCGGCCAGCTCCGCGTGGGTGCTGGGTGTGTTGATGGTGTTTTTGCTCAGTTACACGTGCATTCCATCGAATACGCAGGTGGAGGCGCTTTCAAATCATTCTTCTCATGCTGCCAGCGCCACGGCGCTAATGAGCACGATGCAGTACTCGGGGGGCGCGATAGCAGGGGCATTGGTGGGAGAACTGGCGGACGGAACAGGAAAGTCGATGGCGTGGGTGTTGTTCGGCTGCGCGCTTGGCGCCGTTGCCGCGATGTGCTTTAGGCCACGCCGCGCAGCATGGAAGAACCAATAAGCAGTTAACGCATACTGGAGACCGTCAT
This sequence comes from Paraburkholderia sp., assembly GCF_035501035.1. Classification (GTDB taxonomy): domain Bacteria; phylum Pseudomonadota; class Gammaproteobacteria; order Burkholderiales; family Burkholderiaceae; genus Paraburkholderia. The sequence goes on along the minus strand of NZ_DATJWR010000392.1, from coordinate 38,743 downwards.
GAGATATGGCATTTCATGGATTACGGCATTCCTCTGGCTGATGCTCTCGGCATGCTCGCTAGAGCCGATCATCAATCACCAGGTTGTCGACTATTTCGATGCGAACGATATTGCGTCGAACCAGGTGATTCTGCGCAATATCCTAAGGGCGAGGGATGGCGCGCCGCTGCATTTCAGCGAGCTGGCAAACATACGAGGTGTACTAAACATGCAGGCCAACGCATCGACAACGTTTCCCTATGGCTCGCGCGCGCATGTCACGACCATCCCGCAAGATATGGCAACGTTCGGTCTGACGGTCAGCACCTCGCCCAGCTTCGACGTCAATAGTCTCGATACGAAGGACTTCACGGATGGCGTGATGAGACCGATCGTGCCGAAGACGGCGGCCTTTTTCATGGATGAGGGCGTCGATTATCGACTGGCGCTCATGCTGCTGACTTCCGGTGTCCTCACACCCGGGGCGAATGAAATGATCTTGAATGCGCCGAACAGTTCGAGGGTGATTTGCTATGTGAACGCGTTGCCGGAGTTCAACAGATTGCCTGACAAATACGACATTTTCATCTCCGGAGGTCCGTGCCCACAAGAACGCCGCGAGCCCGAGTACTTCGCGTTTCTTCGTGTCATCAACAATCTGCATCGAGTTTATCCCGTCGTTCTAAAAAGGCGGGTGGGCGTGCCGTTCTCGCTCGATATGGCAAAGAATTTCCGCGATGTCGCCAATATCGACGGCAGCAAATATACGGTGGTGCGATTGAATAGCGGAATGTGGGAGTTGCTTAGCGAAGCCGAGGACAATCCGGTCATTCTATGCCAGGAGTCAGGAGACCCCGCCAGAAGGGGGGCAAGGGTAGTGGGAGTCTTGACGAACACGCCCTATGAACACATTGATATTCCCGCCGATGCTTGTTCGCCGTCCGTACGCAACGAAGCCACTGCCGGCGCACGCAGCACGTCAAAGGCAAGCGGACCCATCGACCCGGACGATTGCGGTGGTGCCGTGACAGAACGGGGCAATACGTCCAGTGGGCGGCGTTGCGAGCCGTATGTATTCAAGCTCCGCTCGACGCTTGAAGTCATTCAATATATTGGCCAGATCCTCGCATTTCAGGCACTCGAGACCCAGCAGCATCCCGACCAGCCGGAACGTTGCATCACGCTCGAATGGACGGAGAAGGGCGGCGCGAGCTGCGAGCGCGGGGTGCTGTTTCGTCTCGAGAGAACCGACGTAGGATTTTCATCTCAGCGCATCACTGTCGCGTACAACGGAGAGCGATGGTCATTGCCGGCGCCGCAGGTTTGCCAGGATAAGGATCAGGCGAGGTGCGACCACACACTGGAGACGATATCGATCATTTCGTTGCTCCTCAACCAGAACAAGTCCGCGGAGGATAAGTACAAGACTCCTGCGGTTCAGGCGATACCTTGAGATTATGGACAGTGAGCTAACCGCGGCGGCGAGCGTTGCGTGCAAGGCAGAGTGGCTGGCACGCGTAAAAAGCGCGAACGGTAGAGATGGCAACTACCTGGCCGCCTACGACCTTTCCATGCAGGCGCTCGCGCTGTGGCCTGACACGCTGCTGTTCGAGCATCAGGCGATCCTCGCGCTCGCGCGACTTGGGGTGCTTGGGCGCGCGATTGAGTGGTACCGGAGAATCGAGCGTGAAGGACGTTTGCCAAAGCCGACGGATCAGGATCTCGCCGCCGAATTCGCCGGACTTCATGGACGCCTGCTGAAAGATCTCGCACGCGTGAGTTCGCCGGGGGATGCGAAGAGATATCGCCTGGAGTCGGCGCAGGCTTATGCGGATTCGTTTCATCGGTTGGGAACGTACTACCTCGCGATCAACGCTGCTTCCATGTATCTGTCGTGTGGAGATTCCGATCGCGCGAACCTGTTCGCTCATCACGCGCTCATGCTCGCGGCGGCGCAGAGCCCTGCAGATTATTGGTCCGACGTGACGCAGGCAGAAGCCAGATTGATTCTTCGGCAACCTGACGCTGCAGCCGAAATGCTTCGGTCAGCCGCAGCTGAAGTCTCCAGGGTACGGGCGGCGACCGGCAATGAGAATCTCGACCAGGTAGCGAGTACGCGAGCGCAACTCACATGGGTCGCGGCACTCGTTGGCGCTCCACTGGATATTTTGAACAACCTGCCTACGCCGCGAATATTGAACTGGATTGCGCGGCCGGTTTCTCGGTCTTCGAAGATCAGCATCGATATCCCCCAGGGACGGACGACCATTGCGTTTGGCGCGCTGATGTCCGAGGACGACCTTGAAATCGCTGCTGCGCTGCTCGCAGGTGGCGTCAAGTTGCATCTCGTCCTGCCATGCGAGGCGGATCTGCTCGCTACGCGCATACTCGCGGGCAGACCGGATCTCGCAGAAAAGTTCGTGCGGATCGTGAGCGACAACGATGCTGTCGAAATCATGCTGGTGACCAAGGAAGGCGACCCGGGCGATCCGGCGGCGCAGCTCCTGTGTCAACAGCAGGCACGCGGCCTCGCGTTCCTGCGCGCCCGCAATCTCGGCGTGGTGCCGCAACTCATTTATCCTGGCGGCGACGGCATGGTATTCGACGTGATGCCCAACGAGAACGCCGACATCATGCAGGTGGCACACTCGCCAAACCCACAGGGGGAGACGCTCCGGCAACCGCACGCGATTATCTTTGGCGACGTTCACGGCTTTAGCACCCTGAACGAGTCCGAACAGTTGGTCTTTATCGAGCGCATCGTCGGCGGATTTGCGAAGGCGCTCAAGGACTGCGGCAGTATCGAATATGCGGAGACAGCGGGTGACGGCCTCTTCATTGTGCTGCCGGACGTACTTTCCGCAATCGACTGCTGCATGCGCTTGCAAAAGATCCTGTTGCCGGAAAGCTTGAGCAGGATGGGATTGCCCGGACGGCTCGGGATCCGGCTGAGCGCCCATGTTGGACCGTTGTATCGAAGATATGACCGGGTTATTCGACGTCACAAGTTCGTCGGCATGGAAGTCATTCGTACGGCGCGGATCGAGCCCGTGACGCCCGTTGGGGAGATCTTCGTGACAGAGCAGTTCGCGGCCATGCTTGCCTTCACCGCGCGGGATACGTTTATCTGCGAATACGCCGGGTTGCAACCCATGGCGAAGAATTTTGGCGAGTGCCGCATGTATTCGTTGCGGCGTGCTCACAACGCATCGGCCGCGTGAGATCGAAATGTCGAACCATGCCCACTCCCACGCTTATGTGCCGCCCACGATCCCGATCGTCGTGCAAGTCGGCTTCGCCGGTTCACGGAATCTGTTTAACGCGTCGCAGCATCATGATCTCGATCCTGCCGATCTCGAGGCGCAGGCGTTCGAGCGGTTGCTGGAACGGCTCGTCGAACTTCGGGTGAAGCTGGGCCTGTGTGATCAGCACGTCCTGTGTGGAATCTCGCAGATTGCAGTCGGTGCCGACACGCTTTTTACGCGGGCCTGTGAGAAGCTAGGCATTGCGCAACGTGTGCTGCTGCCGCAGAACCGCGACGACTTCCTCTCGGCGGTCGGCCCGGATGGCGTTCGAGACTTTTCGCCCGCAGAGGAAACTGCCGCGCGCGAACTGCTGCGCAGCCCACACATCATCGAAGAGCGCGTTGTCAGTCACGCAAGGGACCGCGATACGCGATTCGAGGAAGCCAACTCCGCAATCGTGCATGAAAGCGACGTCATTCTCTGCCTCGTGCGCGATGGTGCGCGAGGCAAGCCAGGGGGGACGGAAGACCTGATTGTACGGGCGGAAATTGTACGCAAGCCGGTGGTGACGCTTGGCGTTTCGATCAATGCAGGGAAGGTGACGCTGGACGAGTTGCCTCCGACCATACCCTGGACCGAAGCTACGGATGAGGGGCCGCCGACGATGCCCGCGGAACTGGCGGGCCTTCAAATCGGCATCCTCGGCGACATCGGCAAGTGGCCCCCGGCCGAGACCTATATTGGCGCCATCAAGAATCACGCGAGCGAACGATCAAAGAAGCATGGGATCGGGTTCAGGAATTTTGCCAATGTCATCATTGGTTGCCACGTGGCGGCGACGTTGCTGGCGATTATCGTGGGGAAGCTTCCTCTAACTTTTCACGGTGACGAACTTCTTCCGGGATCGACGCTGATCCTGGCGCTGCTCGTGGGCGAAATTATGCTTCTGATCACGGGCGCCGGACATCATTATGCGTTGCACCACGGTGGGCGGGTGGGCAAACTGGTCTCCAACCGGCTGATTGCCGAGATCATGCGCTCGCTCACCAGAATCGGAACGGCTCGCGGCGATTTCAAATACGTCTTTTTACTTCCGGTGCCGCAGAAGTTTGAACCTGTTCTACGGACCTGCGACATTCTGCTTCTGCGCAACGCCCCATACGCCGACGGCAAGGCATGGGCGGCCAGGCGCGACAACTATGTGAGGGAGCGCCTGACTGACCCCATCAGCGGACAGATAAGCTACTACGGAAGTCGGGCCCTGAAAGCGGAGCGCCACCTCTTCTTCGCAACATTCGCATTCTGGTTCTTCACGATTCTAGCCGTGCTGATGGCGACGGCTGAACTATACCTGGGCATTCGCGAAGTAGGAAATCGCGATCTGGCGGCGGCAATATCGCTCCCGCAATCGTTGATTCCATCCGGCGTATTGAATGCGCTCGCCGCATTTTTCCCGGTCGTCGCCGTCGGCGCACTATCTTGGGCCGCCGCGAGCGATCTGCATGGGCGGGCGCAAACGTTCGCAGAGATGCAAAAATTCCTGGAAGACCAACTCCGTCGATTTAGTGCAGCCGCTTCGGAGCGCGAGTTTGTGGAACTCGTTCGAGAGACGGAAACACGCCTGCTAAGCGAGAACCTCAACTGGTATTGGCGCCGGGCGTTTGCCACCGTGGGATGACAGTTCGCGCGTACCGACGCCCTTCGAAGTCGGAGGCGTTGCCGATCTCCCCGTAGTCGAACAATTGGACGTCTACAGCGATTCGAACTCCGGGTTCACGATTCCTGCCGGACTTGCCTCGCTCCGGGCCAGCCCTCCACTCAGGTTTTCAGCCGGTATCCTGTCTTGAAGATCCAGGCGGTGATCGTGAGGAATGCCACAAGAAAGGCTGCCGTCATGCCGAGACTCACGCCAACGTGGACGTCCGCGAGCCCGTAGAAGCTCCAGCGAAAGCCGCTGATGAGATAGACGATCGGGTTGAATAGCGTGATCACGCGCCACAATGGCGGCAGCATGTCGATAGAGTAGAAGCTGCCGCCGAGAAAGGTCAGGGGCGTGATGATCAGGAGCGGTACGATCTGCAGCTTCTCGAAGTTGTCCGCCCAGATGCCGATGATGAAGCCGAGCAGGCTGAACGTTATCGCTGTGAGCAGCAGGAACAGCGCCATCCAGAGTGGATGCAGGATCTGGATCGGCACGAAGAGCGCGGCGGTCGCGAGGATGATGAGCCCGAGCAGTACCGACTTGGTTGCCGCCGCACCGACATAGCTGATCACGATTTCGAAATGGGACACGGGCGCCGACAGCAGTTCGTAAATCGTGCCCGTGAACCGGGGAAAGTAGATGCCGAATGATGCATTCGAGATGCTCTGCGAGAGCAGTGACAGCATGATCAGGCCCGGTACGATGAACGCGCCATAGCTGACACCGTTCACTTCCTTGATGCGTGAGCCGATCGCGGAGCCGAACACGATGAAGTAGAGCGAGGTCGAGATCACCGGCGCGACAATGCTCTGCATCAGCGTGCGCCTCGTGCGCGCCATTTCGAAGCGATAGATGGCGCGAATCGCGTAGAGGTTCATCGGGATGTCACCTGTCCTTTGCCTTGATCGTCGATCGACGGAGTGGCGGTTCGTGAAGCGCCGGTCGGGTCTTTGCTGACGAGGCTCACGAAGATATCCTCCAGCGAACTCTGGCTCGTTTTCAGGTCCGTGAAGCCAATGCCGGCCTCGTTCAGGTTCTTGAGCAAGGTGATGATGTCGTTGCGTTCGTTTTCGGCGTCGTAGGTATAGGTGAGTTCGGTGCCGCCGTCGGCCAGTTCCAGGCGCCACGAGGCAAGCCCGGCTGGAATCGCCGTCAACGGGGCTTCGAGCTGCAACGTCAGCTGTTTGCGACCGAGCTTGCGCATGAGCGCATCCTTGCGTTCGACGAGCATGATTTCGCCGGTGTTGATGACGCCGATCCGGTCGGCCATCTCTTCCGCCTCGTCGATGTAGTGGGTCGTCAGGATAATCGTCACGCCGTTGGCCTTGAGCCCGCGCACGAGTTCCCACATGTCGCGGCGCAGCTCGACGTCCACGCCCGCGGTCGGCTCGTCCAGAAACAGAAGCTGCGGCTCGTGCGCGAGTGCTTTCGCTATCAGCACGCGGCGTTTCATTCCGCCCGACAGCGTCATGATCTTGTTGTTCCGCTTCTCCCAGAGCGACAGGTCGCGCAGCACGCGCTCGACGTAGGCGGGGTTGGCCGGCTTGCCGAACAGGCCACGGCTAAACGAGACAGTGGCCCAGACCGTTTCGAATGCGTCCGTCGTAAGCTCCTGAGGCACGAGGCCGATCAGCGAGCGCGCGGCGCGGTAGTCGTTGACGATGTCGTGACCGGCCACCCGTACGCTGCCTTCGCTCGCATTGACGATGCCGCAGACGATGCTGATCAGCGTCGTCTTGCCGGCACCGTTCGGTCCCAGCAGCGCGAAAATTTCGCCGCGGTGAATGTCGAGGCTGACGCGCGTGAGCGCGCGGAACCCCGACGCATAGACTTTCGAGAGATTCTCGATGGAGAGGATCGTTTGCATGTGCGTGACATTACCAGAAGCGGGCGCAAGGCATCGGGACTGGTCATCGCAGAGTCGGTATGTCCGGTGATCGGGCCGTCCCTCGACATGCATGCGCAACGAGAAGACGATGCGGACCGCATCTCGGGTAATACACCGCTTACCCACATAGTTCGCACAAGATGCACGCTGCACTGCAGCATCAGCGAATGCCGTCTGGAAGGCAAGTTACAGCTGAATTCCAGCTAAAGTTGTCGCTTCGCATCGATCCGTCCCGAATGCGTCGTCAAACCGCCGCGCGCGCAGAAAAGGACCGCCAGGACTTTGATGCCCTCGTTCTCGTGTCGGTGTGCGCGTGGAGGGTGCCGGGTCTCGCGCTTGCAGTGATCCAGGGTCTGGACCGTCCTGTTGAATGGCTATGCGATTATCTTTCACCAACCGAACGGGATTTTTCTCGCACTGCGAAGCAGTCCAAATGGAAAGGAGCCCCGCTATCGAGCCCGCCAAGGCGCGAAACCGCGGGAAAGCGGGGCTTGGGTCAAGCGATTCATTCGAAGCCTTCGGCGGTATCGTTCAACTTCGCCGCTGAAGGCGCCGAGCGCAGACAGGTCGTCAAACCGCAGCCGTCACACTGAATTCCACGAGTAACTCCGGCAAACCGAGCGTGGCCTGCACGGTGCAGCGGGCAGGCAGGTGCTCCGGGTCGACCCAGTTTTGCCAAACGGCGTTCATGCGGTCGAACAGCGACATATCCTTCAGATAGATCGTGACCGATAGCAGCTTTTGCCTGCCGCTGCCCGCCTGCTCCAGTAAAGCGTCAATGCGCCCGAGCGCTTCGGTGGCCTGTTCTTCGATCGTGCGCGCATGCGGTGCGCCGGATGAGGTTTGTCCGGCGAGAAAGAGAAGGTTGCCTGCGCGCACCATCTTGCTCATGCGTGCATTGCCGGCGGTTCTCACGATAGGGGACGCATTCATTTGGGGACGAACTCCGTCGGTTTTGCTGCGTTGATATCAGGGGTATGGGACATGGCCAGGTCGCCCAGGCTCACTGGTTTGATAGGCGGCCGAATGCGGTAGTAACCGACTTCCGCCACGGGTTTCGCATGCGCCTCGGCAAGCAGTTCAGCGACTGTCAGGCCACAGAGGCGTCCCTGGCACGGTCCCATTCCGCAGCGGGAGAACGACTTGCTCTGGTTGGGCCCGGTGCAGCCAAGACGCGCCATCGCCCTGATCTCGCCGGCGCTGACCTCCTCGCAGCGGCAGACGATAGTTTCGTCGGCAGGGCGGCGAAATGCGTCTGCCGGACGATAAAGCGTGTCGAGGAATGGCCGCACGGCGCGGTGCCGGTTGAGTTCTCGCCGCAGCGGCGCGGCTTGCGTATCGCGTGCTTCGCGGCTCGACACGCCAAGCCGATGGGCCAGATGCAGCGCGATCAGCGCACCGGCCGTCCGGGCCGCGATTGCACCGTGGATCCCGCCGCCGTCGCCCGCGATGAAGAGATTCGGCACCGTTGTTTCGCCCCATGCGTCGGTGCGCGGATGCCAGCAAAGTTGAGCCTCGTCCCAGCGATGTTCGCAGCCGATCGAGCGCGTGAGTTGCACGTTGGGTACAACGCCCTGGTGCAGCAGGACGGTGCTCGCGGCGAGTCTCGACGTGCGCCCCCTGGCCGTGTATTGCACCGATTCCGCACGACCGTCGCCTTCCACCGAAAGCCGTGTCACATGGCGAATGTGTGGAATGCCGCTGCGCCGGATCGCGTTCAGCAAGCGTTTGCCCTTGAGCAGATACGCCGGCGTACGCAATGCGCCAGGCAGGTCTGCGAGCGCGTGCCAGTAGTTGCGCGAAGGTGTTGTATCGAGGATCGCGGCCGGTGCCCTGTTCGCCTGAATGAGCTGCCACGCAAACAGATACAGCAACGGTCCGCTGCCCGCCAGCACCACCGGCCCATCGGGTAGCATGGCCGACGACTTCAATAGGGTCTGCGCAGCGCCCACTCCCATGACCCCAGGGAGCGTCCAGCCCGGAAGCGGGCATGGCCGCTCGTACGCGCCGGTGGCGATGACCACGGCTTTCGCACGGATCTGCCCGCTTGCCGCGGCGTCGCCGCGGCGTGTGAAGCTGATCTCCAGCGAGCGCGTGATCTGCCACACGAGCGTTTCGGGCCAGTAGCGCAGGCGCGCCCGAGCAAAGCGCGCGACGAGGTCCGCGCCCTGGAGATAGTCGTCGCCGAGCAGCGCCGCATCGGGCAGCGGCGAGCACCCGACATTGCGATAGATTTGGCCGCCTGGCTGCGGGCTTTCGTCGAGCACCAGCACGTCGAGGCCAGCACGCGCCGCGTCGATCGCACACGCCATGCCGGCCGGGCCTGCGCCAACGATCACGAGGTCTACCGATTCGATCGTCATACGAGTGCCCTCGCGCCAACCATGGCTTTGACTTCCATTCCGTCGCGCACGCTCACCATGCAGGCCTGCTGGTTCGGCGAGCCATCGATTTCGACGAGACAATCGAAGCACACGCCCATCATGCAATACGGCGCGCGCGGTGCGGCGCCCACAGGCGTGTGACGGAAGACGCCGACGCCGGCATACAGGAGTGCTGCTGCCACGCTGGCATGTTCCGGCACGTCCACATTGCGACCGTCGACGACAATGCGCACCATGCGGATGGGGGTGCCGTCGATCTGACTAAACAGCGAAACGTTTTGCATAGAAGTAGTCCAGAAGAGAAGGACGTTGACCACCGAGCAGCCAGCCAACGAGCAACTCGCAATGCGCGGCGGCGAGCGTCACGCCGCTATGGCAGGTTGCGATGAACGCACCGGGATGCGTGGCGGATTCTTCGTAGACAGGCATGCTGTCAGGCGTCATCACGCGTAATGCGCCCCATGCGCGCACTACGCGCACGCCTTTGAGCAGCGGAAACTGCGTCACGGCTTTGCGGGCGATGTGCGCGACGATCTCGGGCGTCACGCCGTCGTCCATCCCGACATCCTCCGCGGATTCGCCGAGCAGAACCGATCCCTCCGCTGTCTGTCGCACGGAGAGCGTCGGGTATTTGAGGAAGGGACGCACGCGTTCGGTCACGAGGATCTGGCCGCGCAGTGGAACCACGGGCGCGGTGAGTCCGACCATGGGCGCGAGCTCGCGGTTGCCGAGACCCGCGCACAACACCACGCGCCCAGCTTCGAGCGTGCGCGTGCCCGTGTCGACGCGAAAGCCGCCGTTCGCGCGTTCGATCGACTTCACCCGAGCCTCCGGCACGTAGTCGCCGCCTGCTCGCTCGAATGCGAGGAACAGCGCGCGCAGCGTATAGAGCGGGCTCACATGGCCATCGTTTTCCGAGTAAACCGCGCCGGCCACGTGCTGGCCAACCTCGGGAATGCGTTCCGTCAATTGCTGGCGGTCGAGGATGTCGTAGGTGAGACGTGCATCCTGGGCATGCAAGTGGCGCAGCGTATCCACACTGCCTTCCAGCGCGTCATCGGTCATCGCGATGCTGATGCCGCCCCCGCGCGAATAACCGAGACTGAACGAAGACGCTTCTTCCAGCTCCGCAGCGAACGCCGGCCACAGCAGCGCCGATTCGAGCGACCACCGACCGTAATCGACCTGCTTCTTGCCCTTGCCCGAGACCCAGATCAGGCCGAAGTTCCCGCGAGCGGCGCGTACGCTGGAATCCTCTCCATCGAGCACGATCGTCTTCTGGCCACGTTTGGCGAGCCCGTAAGCGATCGCCATCCCGACCAGACCGCCGCCGACGATCGCAAAGTCATATTCGTGTTTCATCAATGCTTCCCCATCAGAACCTTGTCGAGCCCCACGAGCCTGTCGAGCACGAACATCAGGCCTAGCGTGACGGCCATGATCACGGTTGCGACCGCGGCGACCATCGGGTCGACGGTTTCGGTCATGCTCATGTAGATGCGCACCGGCAGCGTGATCGTGGTCGGCGCCGCGATAAAAATGGTCGCAGTCAGTTCGTCGAAGCTGCTTGCGAAGCCCAGCACCCAGCCAGCGGCGATACCCGGCAACAGCGCGGGCAACGTGATGCGCCGGAAGGTGGTCCACGCGTTTGCCCCGAGCGAGACGGCGGCGTGCTCGGCATCGCGTGTCGTCACGACCAGCGAGGCCATGATGAGCCGCAGGCAATACGGGAACACCAGCATCACGTGCGCGAGCACGAGCGAGAGGAACGACCCGGACACGCCAATGCGCGTGAATAGCTGCAGCAGCGCGACGCCGATCACAACGGGCGGAATCATCAGCGGCGAGAGCAGCAGCGAGTTGATCGCGTCGCGGCCGGCAAAGCGGTAGCGCGTCAGACCCAGCGCGGCCGGCACGCCCAGCATCGCCGCAAGCGTGGCGGAGAGCGCCCCGAGCAACAGGCTGTTCGAAAACGCCTGCGTGAAATCCGGATCGTCGATGAGCGCTTTGAACCAGCGCGCCGAAAAATGAAGCGTCGGCACGCCAAGCAGATTGCCCGGCGTGAAGGCGACGAGGCAGACGATCGCAAGCGGTGCGATCAGAAACATGGTGAACGCGGCATGGAAGCCCAGCGCAACAGGACCGTTTCGATTCACGATGTGGCCTCCCCAAGACGACGCTTGAGGCGTCGCTCGATCACCCGGCCGTAAAGCGCGACGATGCCGAGATTCAGCACGAGCAGGCACACCGCGATCGCCGCGCCCATCGGCCAGTTCATGCTGTGCAGGAACTCGTCGTAGGCCGCCGTCGCGACGACCTTGAGGCGCCGTCCGCCGATGAGCGCGGGTGTCGCGAACGCGCTTGCGCTCAGCGCGAACACCATCAGGCTCCCCGACAAAATGCCGGGCGCGGTTTGCGGCAGGACGATGCGCCGCCATACCGTGAACGGGCCCGCGCCGAGCGAAACCGCCGCATTGGCGATCTGCGGATCGATGCTTTGCAACGAGGTCCAGACGGACAGCACCATCAATGGCACCAGCGCATGCACGAGCACGACCACTACAGCCGGGAACGAGAACAGCATTTGCGGCGGGGTATCGACCAGGTGCAGGCGCACGAGCATTTGCGCGACGACGCCCTGACCGTCGAGCAGGATCGACCAGCCCAGCGTGCGCACGACGGCTGAGATGAACAGGGGGCCGAGCGTGAGAATCAGGAAGAACGCGCGCCAGCGAGCCGACATGCGGAAGATGAACCACGCCTCGGGCACACCCACTACGATCGTTCCGAGCGTCACGCTGATCGCGAGTCCGAAGGTGCGCAGGAATATCTCGTGATAGTAGGGGGCGGCGACGATCTGCGCGTAGTTGTGCCACGAGTAGGCGTCGAGCACGCCGCCCGATGACGCGTCGAAGCCTTGCAGGCTCAGCATGCCGACGAGCGCCATCGGTAGGACGAGCAGCAACGCGAAGAGCAGCGTCACGGGTGCGACGAGGAACGGGCCGGTCGGCCGGCCGCGGCGCGCTGCGGCCGTTCGCAGCGGGCGAGGCAGGGGACGGGAGGCGCTCATCGTGTGCCTCCCGAGGTGTGCGGTGCGAGAGGACGCAGCGCGGTGCCTGACCAGTCGAGGCCGACCGCGTCTCCGACCTTCGCCACGTAGCCGCCACCGTTCGCGAGTTGCACCTGCAGCTCGCCGATATCGGTGCTCACGTTGACCGACCAGCAGTTGCCGTGAAACGCGCACGCGCTGATGTGTCCGTCCACGTGTCCTGTGCCGCTCGCGACCAGCTCGATGCGCTCGGGACGCAGCGAAAATGCGTGCTCGCCGCACGCATGCGGCGCATCGAGCGGCAGACTCGCGGGCCCGACCCGGAATACTCGGTCCATACCGTCGTAGGTCACGTGTCCGCGCAACACATTGGCGCGACCGATAAAGTCCGCGGCGAAGAGGCTGCCGGGGTCGTCATAGACGCCGGTCGGCGTATCGAAGCGGACCACCGTGCCTTGATTGAGCAGCGCGACACGATCGCTGATCGCCAACGCTTCGGCCTGATCATGCGTGACCATGATGGTGGTGGTGCCGACCTTGCGCTGGATGGTGCGCAATTCGGCCTGCATGTCGTGACGTAGTTTCGCGTCGAGGTTGGAGAGCGGTTCGTCCAGCAGCAGCAACGGTGGCTCGATGACCAGTGCACGTGCGAGCGCGACGCGCTGACGCTGGCCGCCCGACAGTTCGCGCGGGTACTTCGACGCATGGCGGCCGAGTTGAACCAGCTCGAGCGCGGCGGCGCACCGGCGCTTGCGCGCTGCGCGGTCGACGCGCCTCATCTGCATCCCGAACTCGACATTCTCGGCAACCGTCATGTGGGCGAACAAGGCGTAGCTCTGGAACACAATGCCGAGGCCGCGCTTTGCGGGCGGCGTGCCAACCAGCGATCGACCTTCGAGGCTGATGTCGCCCGAAGTCGGCTCGACGAAGCCGGCGATCATCTGCAGGGTCGTCGTCTTGCCGCAGCCCGATGGCCCGAGCAGCGAGACGAACTCCCCGCGACCCACATCGATGCTGAGGCCGTCGACGACGACAGTCTCGCCGTACTGCTTGTTCAGGCGTTCAATGCGTAAATAAGTCATGACTTTTAGTACACCTTGTGATTCCTTTGGCGAGGACGGAAAGACTTCCGGCGGCGTCGCCCGCCGCCTTCAGCGCGAACAGACGGTCAGCGTTCCACGTCGCGATTCCACTCCTGGGTCCAGCTCGCGCGCTTGTCGTTGACGACGTCCCAGTCGACCTTGAGCATCTTCGCCACGGCGTCCGGGGCGGAAACACGCGAGGCCACCGCCGGGGACAAGCGGGTTTGCTTGTTGACCGGCGCAACGCCTTCTTCTTCTGCGTACATCGCCTGGGCTTCCGGCGACAAGGAGAACTGGACGAACTTCTGGGCGAGATCGTTCGGCGTGTCATGCTTGACCGGGCACATGCTCAGGCCCAGCACCACCGCACCTTCCTTGGGCGCGACGAACTTTACGGGCACGCCCTGGTTGCGCAACGCCTGCGTGCGGCCATCACCCCATGCGGCGAGCGCGATGCTGTCCGTCTGGAACAGTTCGGAGATTTTCCCCGGCGAAGGATCGAACGACAGCACGTTTGGTGCGATCGACGCCTTCACCACGTCGAAACCCGGCTGGATGTTCTGCTCGCTGCCGCCGTTCAGACGGGCGAGCACGATGAGCGTCTGCAGCCCATAACCGTTGCTGATCGTGGGGAACTCGACCTTTCCTTTGTAGCGAGGGTCGGCCAGGTCGTGCCACGAAGTTGGGGGCGCCCAGCCCTTCTCTGCGAACAGTCGCTCGTTGTAGACGAGGCCAGTGGCGTTCAGCCCGATCGTCACCGCCTTGTTGCTCTTGAAACGGGCCACGTCGTACAGGTTGTGGTAGACCGGCGCATCGGTCAGGGTGTCGCAAAAGCCGAGCTGGATTGCCTGATACATCGGACCGTCGTCGAGAAATACGACATCGAGGCTCTCCTTGCCTTTTTGTGCCTGAAGTCGCGCCATGGTCGTCGTCGAGTCGCCCGGAACGACCACCACCTTGACGTTGTTGGCCTTCTCGAACGGCGGAATGATCTTTTCCCGCAGCAGTTGTTCGAAAGATCCACCGAAGGCACCGACGTAGAGCGTCGTTTCAGCGTGGGCCTGAGCGGCGCCGAGCAGGCTGGCGAGCAGGATCGGTACGATGCGTTTGGGCATTGAAGTCTCCATCGATATCGGAATGTTATGCTGCGATGTATCCGGCTTTGTTCCGGGTTGAGCACAGTTTTGTGCGCCAAATCGGCACGGTCAAATCAGAAATTAACGACAATCGATGTTCAAATGTTATGGGGTAGGCAATGAAGAGCCGACAGCTTGAAGCGTTCAGGGCGGTGATCCTGAGGCAGTCGATTACGCGGGCTGCCGAAATGCTGCACATCACGCAGCCCGCCGTGACGCGGCTGATTCTCGATCTGGAGACGGAAATCGGCTTCAGCTTGTTTACGCGGGAGAAAGGCAGACTTTTCCCCACTTCGGACGCGCTGCTGCTCTATCACGAAGTGGAGCGCTCGTTTGTCGGCATCGATCGTATTGCCCATGCGGCGCAGCAGATCCGCTCCCTTAGCAAAGGTTCGCTGAACGTCGCGGCGGCGCCCGCACTCGCGTTGAACCTGCTGCCGGAATGGATCACCGACTTTACACGCGCACACGAAGGGGTGACGGTGTCGCTACTCGTTCACGGCACGAGACTGGTTGGGGAACTGGTGGCAAGTGAGCAATGCGACATCGGGTTCGTGACTTATACGACATGGCAGCCCGGCGTGCAGCTCGAGACGCTGTTCAGTGCCGACATGAAGTGCATCCTGCCGAAGCGCCACCGGCTTTCCCGCAAGCGGGTCATCACCCCCGAGGACCTGGCGGGAGAAAAGTTCATTTCGTTTCCGCGTGAGCTCGACACGCGCCGCATCATCGACGATATCTTCGCGGCGCGGCATATCGAACGGGAGATGAGCGCGGAGTGTCAGTTGTCGGCGGCGATAGCGACGTTTGTCGCACGAGGTGCCGGCGTGTCGATCATCGATCCGGTGTCGACCGACTACTTGCCGGCAGGGGTCTCCGTCCATGACTTTGCGCCCGCAATCCCTTTCGAATACGGTGTCGTCACATCGGACAGGCAACCGCTGTCGCGTCTCACCAGTGCGTTCGTGGAGTTCGTGCGAGAGAGGGTGAATAACAGGCAATGCCGATGACAAACCGAACGTTGCCGTTCACGCAATTCGGTCGCCCTCAGTAACGTTGGTTATATCCTGTCGGAGTTGCTGCCGGTAATGCTCAAGCTGGCAGACGCCGCGCTAGTTGAACGCAAACCTTACGCATTCCGGGAGATTGGCCTATGCTGAAAATCTATACACCGGACCGTGATCTACGCGGACGACGATAATACCTGGTAGACCGAATCAGATTGCCCGTCGAGGAGCCGCTTCGCTGCTACCGAAGCGCCACGGTCTCGCAGCGCCGCTGGTTTGCGGCGTCCCCTCTGCGAGGAGCCTGTCATGAGCAACCATCGTGTCCCGCTCTGGCGGCTGGGTGACATTGTGGCCTGTGGCCTGTGCATCGCAACGCTTCTCGCTTCCGTCAGTGCGTCGGCCCAGTTGCACCCCGGCGCACCGGCGTACGGCGCCCGGCCGGCGCCCGGAGGCAGTGTGAATTCTCCGGCTCAGCTTTCCTGGCCTGGTCTGCCCGGCATCGTTGGGCCGTCCACGGACGATCGAGCTCCCGCGCCGACTGAGCCCGCCGAACCCGATGCGAACGAAGTCAAAACCTTGCTGGCAGCCGGGCCGCAATTGCCGCTCACACGCCCGGCGGATCAGTTCGAGGCCGTGGGGCTGTTCAAGGGCAACTGGCCGCTCGTGATCGACTTCAAGCCGGCGCCCAACTCCTGCACATATGTCGTGGTCGTCGTTGGCGGGAAGGCGACGGTCCCCGCCGTGATCGATCCGGACGGCCATATCGGGCGGCATTTATTCTGGGGCAACTTCTCGGGGATGTCGGCGGAGCGCCTCTGGCCAGCCCGCTACCGCGTGCAGTCCGAAACGCCGGCCTGTCCTTCCCAGCACCCGGCAGCTAATGGCGCAGACGCCGCGCCATCGCCGCTCGAAATCTACGGCATCGGTGCGGGGCCGAGGGCAGTGGGCTCGATCACCGTGACCGATCTGCATATTGGCCCGCCTCAGCCGGATCTCCGTAAGAGCCCCGTCACCTGGTCGTTCAAGACTGAGTGGGTGTTCAATCACGCGACCATCACGTTCTTGCGCTTCGAGCGTTCGCCGCGCGACGGCAGCATCGTCTCGACGCCGGTGCGCTCGTTTGCGGTGCCCAGCCTCGAGGGTTCCGATCATAGCGGTCAATGGGACGCACACGACAATGCTGGACATTTGTCGCCAGGCATTCACCGGCTGGAAGTGCGCGCGTGGGACAGCCGGGATGACGACAAGAGCTGGGCCAGCGGGATCTCCAATGACGTCGTGACGATCACGCACCCATGACCTCGCCGCGAAGCCTCGCGCGTCGTACGCGCCGGCGGCCGCGCACGACCGGGCAGAAGATTGCCGTCGCGTTGGCCGCAGTGATCCTGATGATGCTGACGATTGCCCTCGTCGAATATGCGATCACGCGGCCCTACGCAAAAGAGATCGAGACGACTGAATGGAAAGCCATGCAGGACGAAGAAGTCATTGCGACTCCGCTCGCCCCCGGTCCGCTGCTCTCCATCGAAGGCGTGGTTCACGAGGGCATCGATGTGTACTTCGACAACGCTCGCCTCGATTCCGCCAGCCTGCAGTTGCTGAAGACGCTCCAGTTCCAGCCGCCGGCCAACGCACAGGCACTCACGTGGCGTTCGACGAGTCCTGATGTGACAGGGCACAACACCATCGATATTGAAACGGTATCGGTCCAGCCGGATGCGAAGATTCATTTTGCGCTGCTCGACGGGCGCTCGAACGCAGTGCTGAGCCTGAAAGCGGAGCGCGCAACCATCAGGATCACGCTGGGCGTGGCGCCTGCGGGTCGGGACATGGTGAATACCGCTGAAAACAAGAGCCTCGAATGGGCCAATGGCGCGCAGCTGCACCTGACGGGCAGTTGGCCCGTCACGGTGGAGGTACCCGAGGGCGCGCGCGTGCGGTTCGTGTTTCCGACGAACGCGCCGCAATCCTTTCTCTATCTCGGTGTCATGGAAAATCAGATCGCACGGCTCGCGGTGCGCGAGATCGGGGTGAAGCCGGTGGAATCGAATAGCTTTACGCGCTATGCCTGCGCCGCGAGGCCCGGGCAGATCTGGTGGCGCCTCGGCGATCCGGGCGGGGCGGCGTGTTCCTCGGCACCGCGTCTGTTCGTGGGCAAGCTCACGCTCGCGCCTGACTCGCTGAACGTGCAACTGCTCAGCGGCAGTGCCTGGCTGGCGAAAGACGGGCAGTTCGAACGCTCCGAATGGTATGCATGGCTGGAGAAGAACCCGGTGATACGCCAGTTGGGCGAGGCGCTGATCGGCGCGTTCGTCAGCTGGCTCTTGTTGACGGTTACCGGGATATGGGGCGGCAAGAAGTGATTGGAGGCGACAGGGCAGGCGTGACGGTCACGCAATGAGCGTGGATATCTGCGTGAGCTGAAATGGTGCGAAGGTGCGATTGCACCTCTGGCGGTTACATGACATTCGCATCGAGTAGCTCAGTGGCCCCCGATCTTGAAATATGAAGATTCGAACTCTATTCTTCAGTTGATGCCTGACGACCGTCCCGCAAAACTCTGATACTTGGCGCAGTGGTCGAATCTTTATGGTGTGGTAGAGAGGAGGGCCGCTCCGACGCGCACCAGGGGCAGCGCATTCCATGCGGGGTGATAGCAAACTCGTTATGTTTGGCGACCTGAATCCAGGCGTTGCCATGATAATTTTCGCCAATTGATACGTGTTAATTAAAGATTTTCTCAAGGCGTATCAAGAATGCATTCGTTTTTATTGTGGTGAATAAGGCTGCAATGGGTGGCCATTTTTTTGCATTTAGTTTCAGTCATATTCATCAATATGGAGTCCGAAATGGTCGGCGTATGGAAAACAATATCTCCGCTTCCGACGGTTGCCTCAGGGGCATTCAGTTCGGACGCGATGCTGCTTTTGACCGATGGCTCGGTGCTCCTTCACAATGCCTATGGCAAGGAGTGGTTGAGGCTCACGCCCGACTTCTATGGGCGTTATGAGACTGGGAGCTGGTCGGCCGAGCTGGACATGATCAATACGCGCGAATACTTCGCCTCAGGCGTGCTCAGGGATGGCCGCGTCTTCGCGATTGGTGGGGAAGATTCGGATGCCGGGTCCGATACGCCGCTGGGCGAGATCTTCGATCCGCAAACCAACCTTTGGAGCGCAATCAGCAAACCCTCGAGTTTTGATTTCGTCCGCGGCGACTGCAATGGCTCGGTCCTCGCGGACGGGCGCGTCTTGCTGGGCGGCGCCACGCCAGGTGGGCCCCCGCCGTCAGCCTGGTCCAAACGAACTGCCATCTGGGATCCGCATGCCAACACGTGGACCGAAGCCGGGCTGAGATTCGGGGCGCTTCCTAAAACTGACAAGAAGGATCCTTTCGAGGAGGAAACCTTTGCGCTCCTGCGCGACGGAAGTGTCCTCGCGCCGAGCGTGCGGGACACGCCCAAGGCACAGCGCTATGTTCCCGAGCTCGACGAGTGGGTGGATTGCCATGTGGCGCCGGTCAATCTGGCGATCGACACGCTGAACGGCGTTGGGGTCTTCGAAACTGGCCCTGTAATCGTGCTGCCAAGTGGCAAAGCCCTGGTTGTTGGCGGTACGGGCAAGACAGCGATCTTCACGCCCGGCCCGCACCTTGCCGATCCCGGATCGTGGACGCCAGGACCGGCGTTTCCCCCGGACACCAGCGCGAGTCCTAACTGGCCCACGCTCACGGCGCTGGACTCGCCTGGGTGCCTGCTGCCCAGCGGGAAAGTCGTCTTCCTGGGTGGCACCACAGAACCGGATTCCGGTGACTACTTCTCACAAAATCCGGTCTTCCTCGAATACGACCCGCACAGTTCAGCGGCCACACTGGCACCGCTCGATGCGCAACCTGCGCTTCCCGCCGGCAACTGGACCTGGCAATCCTTCTTCCTGTTGTTGCCCACCGGCGAGCTTCTTTGCAGCGCTCACACAAACAGCCTGTTCCTGTACACGCCAGACCCCGCCAGCGGGTCTGCCCACCACTCGTGGAGGCCCGCCCACATCGAGGTTCCCGACTGCATGGTGCCTGGGCATAGCTACCGTCTGCGAGGCACACAGATCAACGGATTGTCACAGGCTGTGTCCTACGGCGACGACGCCGGCATGGCGACGAACTACCCGATCGTCCGGCTCACGCGGCCGTCGACGGGGCAGGTGGCCTATGTCCGCAGCCATGATTTCTCGACCATGGGGGTCGCTACCGGTCGCGAGGTGCCCGAGGACTTGAAGTCCTGCCATTTCGACATTCCGTCGACATTGCCGCTGGGCCACTGGGAACTCGTAGTGATAGCAAACGGCATTGCATCCGACCCAGTCGAAGTCAGGATCGCAACACAGTGCGAGGAGCACAGCTTCGTTGGAAAGGTCGATAGCCTTGCTTACGACCGCTTCGGCGACTTTGAAGGGTTCTCGCTGGAAACGCTGGATGGCGCGATACATCGCTTCGAAAGCAGGGAACCCAATGTCGAGGAGTTGATCAGGCGCGCGGGGAAGGAGCGAACGCGCATTGCAATCAAGGTCGACGCGGCGCACTCGCGTCGGCCGTTGTCAATCACGATTCTCATATGACGATGCCGCGCCTTCGTCGGCGCGACATATCGGGCCGGCCGCGACGTGCTGACAAGGGGCACCTTGACGTTGTTTGTCGCGGGGCGCCCTCTGAGGTGACCTCAGCGAGGCACGATCGACTTGTGGCAGCGCCTATCCGCAGAAGATTGACATTATAGGATTAATGTCAAAAATCAAAGATGAAAAGTAAGATATTTAACGGTTTACGTTGTATTACTTGTATATCTGGGGCATAGCCAAATCGACAGAGCAGGCGCGCGGCCACACATCGCGCGCCCGATGTCACTGGCTGGCGTCGTGTACCCCTTGGGTGCACTACGACCGCACCTTGACGTAGCGGCCGGGGGCGGGCTCGATCGGTCGATGTGCCCGATTTCCGGGCTTGATGCGCGCTTTGACTTGCCCACCTGCATGCTGTTGCAGCCATGTGATCCAGTGATTCCACCAGCTACCGGGGTTTTGCTGCGCGGATCCGAGCCATGCGTCAGCTTCGCCGCCCTCGTCGCCATTGACCCAGTAGCTTCGCCTGTTCCGGCTCGCGGGGTTGACGACGCCGGCAATGTGTCCGCTTGCCCCGAGCACGAACTGAACGTCTCCGCCAAGAAGCTGAGCGCTGCGCCATGCCGATTTCCACGGGACGATGTGATCTTCCTGGGTCGCGAGGACATAGGCTGACGTGTCGATGCGGCCGATGTCGACCGGAGTGCCGCACATCGTGAGCTTCCCGGGCACGCGCAGGTTGTTCTCGAGGTACATGTTGCGCAGGTACCAGGTGTACATCGGCCCTGGCAGATTGGTGCTATCCGCGTTCCAGTAGAGCAGGTCGAACGCCGCGGGACTTTTACCCTTCAAATAGTTGTTGATCACGTATGGCCAGATCAGATCGTTGGCGCGCAGCATCTGGAACACGAAACCGAGTTCACGGCCCGGGTAGATGCCGCCGCCTCCTATGGTCCGCTCGCGTTGTGCCACGGTTTGCTCGTCGATAAATACGCCGAGATCGCCAGGATCGGTAAAGTCGAGCATGGTCGTGAGGAGCGTCAGGCTCGCGACGTTTTCCTCTTCGCGCGCACGCATGACGGCAAGCGCCGATGAGAGAAGCGTGCCGCCCACGCACCAGCCAACCGTGTTCACACTGTCCGCGCCGGTAATGGCGAGCGCCACTTCGATCGCCTTCATCACGCCGGATTCCAGATAGTCGTCCCACGCCGTCTGCGCCATCTCGGCATCGGGGTTGCGCCACGAAATGATGAATACCGTCTGCCCCTGCTCGACGGCAAAGCGAACGAATGAGTTTTCCGGCTGCAGGTCAAGGATATAAAACTTGTTGATGCAGGGCGGCACGATCAGCAGCGGACGCTTTGCCACGTGCGTGGTCAGCGGTGAATACTGGATCAGCTGGAACAGGCCGTTTTCGAAGACAACCGCACCTGCGGAGAGGGCAACGTTGTGACCCACTTCGAAGGCGGCTTCGTCGGTAATCGTAATGGCGCCGCGCGCGACGTCGCCAAGCAGGTTGGTCATGCCTGCGCGCAGGCTCCCGCCGTTTGACTCAATAGCCGCCTGAATGGCTTCCGGATTGGTTAAGGCGTAGTTGGTCGGACTGGTCGCATCGATGAGCTGGCGCATGAAAAAGCGCAGCCTGTGCTTTTTGTCCTCGTCATAGGTCGTGGCCCCGACGATATCTTCAAGCAAGCCGGCATTGGCGAGGTAGCTTTGCTTGAGCAGGTTGTATCCCGCGTGGCTGGACCACTCGTTCGCCATGAACCGTTGATCACGGGTCACTGGACTGGTGACTGCTTGCGTATTCGCGCCAGAAAAATTGCTCAGTACACCTGTCCATAGTGCCCATTGCCTCTGCCAGTACTGAGGGGCGGCTTCTGTGATTACGGCCTGCGCGAAGGCTGGGGCAGTGGGCAGGACGGACATCGCGCTGAAAAAATCCTGTGCTGAGCCGAAGAGGCCTTGCACGACCTCGTCTGGCACATTGAATGGATTGCTCATCACCGCTCCAGTTCTGCTGCATCCGGGCCGTGCGCGGGCGGTTCCGCGATAGTGCGATTCGCGCGCGATGTCGGCATGACGAGCGCATCGCCATCGATCACCACCTTGCCTCCGACGGTACACAGGGTGTCCAGCACGACGCGGCGCTTGCCGGGAATGAGCTCTCTCACCGTCACCGTTGCCTGTACAGTATCGCCGGGCCTGACCGGTGCCTTGAAACGCAGGTTTTGCCCGAGGTAGATCGTGCCCGGCCCAGGCAACCGGCCAGCGATCGCCGCGGAAATAATGCTTGCCGTCAGCATTCCATGTGCAATGCGCCCCTTGAAGGGGGTCCCTTGCGCAAATTCGTCGTCTATATGGACGGCGTTGTTGTCGCCCGAGGCGCCCGCAAACAACACGATGTCCGCATCCGTAATGGTCTTTGCGAAGCTCGCACTCATGCCGGGTTTCAGATCTTCAAAGTCATACCCCATAATGTCATTCATAAGCAATCCAAAATATAAAATGGTGATGCATGGGTATTTTTGAGTGAGCGTCAGCCCAACCATGCCGTTGCGCGGCGCGGGCGCGGGCCGGGCCGAGACGTTGAACTAGCAAGATACGGCAATCTCGCAATGTACATTTCTGTTTTGGCGCCATCTTTTTTGTATTTCATGCCATTGCGTGTTCTCGACCAGCGCGCCTCTCTTCGCCCCAGCCGCGCTCATGGCTCCACCAACTGCACCTCGCCTGGATCTACAACCAGGGCCACGATTTGTCTATCGTAACCGGCATTTCAACCCCAACCGCAGAGGAAGCAAAACGATGTCCCTCGCCGATGCCGCCAACGAACCCGCCGTCGACACCAGCGCGGTGCCTTCGCAACGCACGCGTGTGCGCCGCGTCGCGCAACGCGCACACTACGACACGGCGGTTCTGCACGCGATTCTTGATGAGGCCTACGTCTGCCACGTCGCTTTCGCCGACGAGCATGGCGTGCATTGCATCCCCACCGCGTGCTGGCGCGAGGGCGAGCATCTCTACATTCACGGTTCGAACGGCAGCCGCATGTTGCGGCTCGCGGCCGAAGGCGCACAGGTTTGCGTCACAGTTACGCATCTGGACGGTCTCGTGCTCGCGCGCTCGGCGTTCAATCACTCGATGAACTATCGCTCCGCCGTGATTTATGGCGTGTTCGAGAAGGTGGGAGAGGAGCACAAGGGCGCCGTGCTCGACGCCTTCATGGAGCACATCGCGCCGGGCCGCAGGCACGAGGTGCGCGCGGGCAATCACAAGGAATTGGCCGCGACCACGGTGTTGCGCATCGCGCTCGCGGAATCCGTCACCAAAATCCGCACGGGCGGCCCGAAGGACGACGAAGAGGACATGGATCGCCCTGTGTGGGCCGGTGTGCTGCCGATGGCGCTGGCGCCGCTGCCGCCCGTGGCCGATACCGACACGCCGGAGCGCGAGGCGCCCGCCTATATAGAAGCGTGGGCGCGCCGCGCGCAGGGAGACGAAGCCGCGAACTAAGCGATTTGCAGTGCGCTGCTCGCAATGCGCCGAATTGCGTACGTGAAAATGTCGTGCTATTTTTTCATGAAATTTAGCCGCCATATATTCACGGACGCACTCCATGTTCGCCGAATCGACTCGCCACATCGACAGCTACTACGCACGCAACTGGCCAGGCGCACTGCCCGAGCGCCCTGCGCTGGCGGGCGATCACAGCGTCGACGTGCTGGTTGTCGGCGCGGGCTTCAGCGGTTTGCACACGGCGTTACGGCTCGCTCTGGCCGGCCGGCGCGTGGCGGTCGTGGAGGCGAGCCGCGTCGCATGGGCCGCGTCGGGGCGCAACGGCGGCCAGGCGCTGCTCGGCTGGTCGTGCGATATGCCGCCGTTCGAACAGGCGCTGGGCGTGGCCGGTGCGCGGGAGTTGTGGGACAGCATGCGCTGGGCCGCTGCCGAGGTACGCGAGCTGCCGGTGCGACACGGCTTCGATATCGACTATCGGCCGGGCAGTCTGTGGGCGGCGGTCCGGCGCTCGCGCGTGGGCATGCTCGAAGCCGCGCGCGACGAAGCCGCGCAGAAGTGGGGCTATGAAAGCCTGCGCTTCATTCCCGAGGCGCAGATGCCGGAGTGGATCGGCAGCGCTCGTTATCGGGCGGCACTCTACGATCCCGAGGCGGGGCATCTCGATCCGCTCAAGCTCGCGCTCGGCCTTGCTGCCGCCATCGAGCGCGCGGGCGGCGCCATCTTCGAGCAAAGCCGCGTGCTCACGTACCGCGAAATCCAGAACGGCTATGTGGCGACCACGCGCGAGGGCACGGTGCGTGCCAGCACACTGGTGCTCGCCTGCAACGCCTATATCGACCGGCTCGATGACGAACTCGCGAGCCGCGTGCTGCCCGTGGGCACCTGGCAGGTTGCCACGCGCCAGCTGGACCCCGAGCTAGCGCGCTCGATCCTGCCGCGCAACAGTTGCGTGATCGACAATCAGTTCGTGCCGGATTATTTCCGCCTAAGCCCCGATCATCGGCTGCTGTTTGGCGGCGCGTGCACGTATCTGGGCGGCATCCCGAAGGACGTCGGCGCGGCTATCCGGCCGAGCCTCGAACGCGCGTTCCCGCAGTTGCGCGGCATCGAATTCGAGTATGCGTGGGGCGGCCATATCGACATCAGCATTCGCCGCACGCCCGACGTGGGCCACGAACGCAATCGCTACTGGCTGCAGGGCTTTTCCGGTCACGGCATCCTGCCGACACTCGCGGCGGCGCGCGCCGTTGCCGATGCGATCCTCGGCGAAGCGCACTTGCTCTCGCTCTACGAGCGCATTCATAATCCGCGCTTTCCGGGCGGCGAGCGCTTCGCCGCGCCGCTCGAGGCGCTCGGCAAGCTGTGGTACAGGCTGCGCGACGTCGTGTGACGGAGATTCCCGCATGGACAGGCAGGACGAAATAGAAGGCCTCGCGATCCTGATTCGCGATCTGCGCAAGCACAAGAAGGTGACGCTTGCCGAGCTTGCGAAGAAGATTGGCCGCTCGGTGGGTTTTCTTTCGCAGGTCGAGCGCGGCCGTTCGCGGCCCACGGTGGCGGATCTCACGGCAATAGGCGAGGCGCTGCAAACGCCCACCACCTATTTCTATAGCGTGAGCATGCCGCGTGCGCTGCCGTGGGTCACGCGTCCTGGCGAGCGGCGCACGCTCTACTATGGCGGCGGCATCACTGACGTGCTGGTTTCGCCGAGCATGTCCTCGGGTTTTTCGATGCTGGAGAGCCGGCTAGATCCGGGCGCTACGAGCGGAGACCGCCCCGTGGACGACAGCGACGAGCAGGGCGGATTCGTGCTCGAAGGCGAGCTCACGATCTGGCTGGATGACGACGAAGAGCCGGTGACGTTGCGTGTCGACGACAGCTTCCAGTTGCCTGCGCGTCGCCGCTTTCGCTACGCCAATCTCACTGACGGGCTGACGCGGGTGCTGTGGGTTTTTACCTGAGCCCGACGACGAGGCGCGAATGCTCCGAGCGGTGCGACAGCCTGCCAATGATAAGCATGACCGATTAATGGCCCTGTGAGTGTCAAGATGCCCCTTCGCACGTGTCGCTTCGAGCGGGAAATACCCCAGTTCTGTTTTGCATGGCGCGGCGAAACGGTGAATCGGGGCGCGGCAGATCGAGGGGGCGCTCTCGCCGGCAGCCGCGCCGGCCTCGAGCACCGCGCCGCGAGCGCACCGCGATCCTCAGAAGCGGCACGCCTAACATCGCTCAGGCGGCGTCTGTGTTCCCGGGCACGAGGTAGTCGGCTGTCCCGGCGCGGCATTCATTTATTGACCTAAATCGTCGATCGAGATTACCGCTGATTTCAGTCATTTGGCAGGCGACATCAGCACGAATCATTCCCGTGTGAATCCGTCTACAGGCTCCGGGTTTGTCGTTTTTGTACATTTTTGCCATTTTTGATGCGTTTTTGTCTACACACTGTCTTCGTGTTGTGCTATTGATTCCGCTTTCGCCGAAGCGCGCACGGGCCGCAAGACACGTGCCGGGCGGCGAACCAACGCGTTTCCATATGCAACGCGATTTGCCTGTTTCGCCCGCGTGAGGTAGGGTATGCAGGTTTTCTCAACTCAACACAGGTAGCAGATGAACAAACAGGAACTCATTGACGCAGTCGCCGCAAGCACGGGCGAGACCAAGGCGGCCACCGGCGCAGCTATCGACGCGATCCTCGAAGTCGTTACGCGTGCGGTCACCTCGGGTGACTCCGTTCAGCTCGTCGGCTTCGGCTCGTTCTCGACCGGCCAGCGTGCTGCCCGCGTGGGCCGCAACCCGGCCACGGGCGAGGAGATCCAGATTGCGGCCGCCAAGACCGTGAAGTTCACCGCTGGCAAGGCCTTCAAGGACGCCGTCAACGCGTCGTGATGCGAAGTCCGTCGCCATGGCGGACGCGCGCGCTGCTGGCCTCGTCGCCGGCGCGCGCGTCGTGTCGCGCCAGTGCGATGGCCTGCATGCAGGCAGGCGGCGTCGCGCCGCTTGCTTGAATATGTGCAGCGTTTGAAAAGCGGGGGCGGCGCCCCCGTCTGCAGGCATGGCCACATGCCGGTCACATTTCCCTGCTCTTTCTTTCACGCTTTTCGTATGGTGTCCGAAGCGTTCGGGCGCGTCACGACGCCGCCTCGGCTTGCGTCATTGCGCGGCTCGTTTCGTTGCGTCGGCGTTTGGCCTCGTACATCGCCGCGTCGGCTCCGCGTAGCATGGCTTCCACGCTTTCGCCTTCCTCGCACGTCGCAGAGCCCAGTGAAAAGCTCAGTTTCGGTCCGCCGTAGAACTGGTTGTTCAGTTCGACCAGCTTCATGATGCTGTCCGCCACTGTCTGCGCATCCCGCTCGTCGGCGCCGGGCATCAGCACGGCGAATTCATCGCCGCCGATGCGCGCGGCCTGATACGGCTTCTGGATCGCCTTCGCGAGGACTTCGCCTGCGCGGCGCAGCAGCGCGTCGCCGGCGGCGTGCCCGAGCTGGTCGTTCACGGTCTTCAGGTCGTCCATGTCGACGACGATCGCGCTCACCGGGAACGGACCCTTGCGTTGCAGCCGGTTGATCTCGTCCACATAGAACGAGCGATTCTTGAGCTTCGTGAGCACGTCGTGCTTGCCGAGGAATTCGAGGTAGGCCTCGGCCTTCTTGCGCGCCGTGATGTCGGTGAGCGCGAGCAATACGAGGTCCCATTGCGCTTCGTGGCCCGGGAATACGGAGAACTGCAGATGCACGTTGAGTTCGCTGCCGTCGAGCGCGTAGTTCACCACCTCGCGCTGCTGAAAGAGACGGCCTTCCCATAGATCGAGCAACTGCTCGCGAAAATGTGGGCGCATTTCGTCGCGGAAGACCTCGGGCAGGCGCGCGAGCAGCGTGGCCTTGTCGGGCGCGCGATACATGCCCAGGGTGTAGTGGTTCACGTCGAGCACCTGGATCTCGCTCATGCAGCGCTCGACGAATTCGGGGTGAACGTCCGTGAAGGTGCGAAAGTCGACAATGCCCTGCATGCGGACTTCGTCGAGCAGTTCGCGAATGGCCGAAAAGTTTTCCACCCAAAGCGAAACGGGCGCGTGCTCGAAAATGCCCAGCGCGTATTGCTCGCTCGCGGTTGCGCGATGGCGCGCTTCTTCGAGTGCCGAGACGTCTTCGATCGCCACGAGCACGCGGCTCCAGTCGGCTTCATGACCCGGCAGGATCACGCCGCGCAGCAGGATGTCCATGCGCCGCCCGGCGAGCGTGTAGTTCACGCTCTTGCTCTGGAACGTGGTGTGGCCGGCCCACATCTGTTCGAGCTCGCCCACGTGTGCCTGGAACATGTCGTCGCGCAGCACGCGGGAAAGATGCGCGGCGAGCGTTTCATAGTCGCGCGCGCCGTAGAGTTCGAGCGTATGCCGGTTGACCTTGAGCACACGGATGCAGGCCGAGCATTCGGCCACGCGGCGCGGATCTTCTTCGAGGAAGCGGCGCAGGTCGGTGACGCCGGCCGCGCGCCAGCGCTCGAACAACGCGCGCAACTGGCTATAGTCTTCGAGCCACAGCGAGGTGGGCGTCACGTCGAAGAAGTCGAGCAAGTCGACGCCCATGTCGGCAAAACTGGCCGCCGTGGCCGGGGTGCCCTGTTGCATGTTGGTTGGATGTAAGGGAAGGCTGCGCCACGCCGCGCGAATCATCGAATCCAGGCACCCCTTGGGGCTCGTATGAGCGTCGACGATGCAAAGGCAAGGTCGCCGCAGCGGCGCATGCGGTCGAAAGGGTGTCCAGCAAGCCATATTGCTTAACGGCAGGCTGCCGCGGAAACTTTAGGCCGGCGAACGCATGTGGGCCGATTCGAAGTTCGAGGACCTCGTGCAGTACAACGACGGCTTCAAGACCGGGGTCATCGGCACACCCGGGCAGATCGCCCGCAAGATCGTCGCGCTCAAGGCGATTGGCATCGATCTCGTGCTTGGCGGCTTCCTGCACTTCGTCGAGGAAGTCGAGTCCTTCGGCCAGCGCGTGCAGCCGCTGCGCGAGCGGCAGCAGCGGCTCGAAACGGTTTGACGCGCCGCGGTGCTGGCTGCGCGCCGGCGCTTCAGGTTCAGGCTAGCGTTTCGATCGAATCGACGCGGTCGGGATAGAACGCGAGATGGTCCTTGATCGCCGCCACGGCCGCGTGCGGCGTTTCGTAGGTCCAGATCGCGTTCGCGGCGCGCTCGCCGCCGGGCGTGATCGAGTAGTAAGAAGCCTGACCCTTGTACGGGCACCAGCTCGTGTGCTCGGTGCGCGAGAGCAGCGCCATATCGGCGTCTTCGCGCGGCACGTAGAACACGGCGGGATAGCTCGCCTCGCGCAGCGTGAGCGCGCGGCGCGTGTCGGCTATGACTCGGCCGCCCGCTTTCACCACCACGCGCGTATGCGCCGGTTCGATCGTGATCGGATGGTCGGGGCCGGGAATCTTGACGGTCCTTGTGTCCATGACTGGGTTCCTCGAGTACGGGGTGGGATGAGCCGGCGGACCATGCCTTGCCGGGAATGCGATTCAGTTTATTCGACTACCGGGTTTTGCGTGCGGGCCGACTGGGAGTCTGCTGCTGCGCTCGTCAATCATTTTGGATGCCTAATCGATTGGGATTGCGCATTGCGCCGCTGTCTGCGACTTCGCCGGTGAAAAGCGGAGAAAAAGGGCCATGGCGAACTCCCGCAAAGCTGACAAACCGATTGCAGAAACCTGCATGCCTGCGAGCGATGGCTGCCGCGTGAGCGGCAGCGTATCCCGTGAGGTATGCGAAGCGTCGCGAGGCGCGCGCATGGGGCGATAGATAGGGCAGTCCAGGCACCGCTTGCGCGGGTGAAAAAGACTTTGTAGGCTTGCCGGCATGCTCGCGAGGCATGGCGAGCGCACGCGCACGCGCGAGGTGTTGCAACCGGGAGACAGCAATGGAGCTGCGGCATCTGCGGTATTTTGTAGCGGTCGCCGAGACCGGCAGCCTGACGGTCGCCGCCGAGCAGCGGCTCTTCACCTCGCAGCCTTCGCTGAGCCGGCAGATCCGCGATCTCGAAGACCAGGTGGGCGTGCAGCTCTTCAGCCGCAGCGCGCGTGGCGTGGAACTGACGGCGGCGGGCAAGGCATTCCTCGATCATGCACGGCTCGCGCTCGCACAGGTGGACGCGGCGGCCGAAGCGGCGCGCCGCGCGGCGCTGCCCGAGCGCAAGGTCTTCGCACTCGGTTTTCTCACCGGCCAGGAGATGACCTGGCTGCCGCGCGCGATGCAGGTGCTGCGCGACGAACTGCCGAATATCGACGTGACGGTATCGAGCTACTACTCGCCCGACCTGGCGGATGCGCTCGCGCGCGGCAAGCTCGATCTCGGCTTCTTGCGCGCGGAGCCCGGCTTCGACCTCGAATACCGCGTAGTGAGCCGCGAGCGCCTGATCGTGCTGATGCCGAGCGACCACCGGCTCGCCGGGCGCGAGGCGATTCGTGCGCAGGATTTCGTGGGCGAGCCGTTCGTGATGGCGTCGAACAAGGCGCGCGTGCTGCACGAGGTGATCGAAGGCTATTTGCGCGAGCACGGTGTGCAGCTGGCGCCCGAGCACACCGTGGACAATCTCGCGATGGCGATGTCGCTCGTGGCCTCCACGCGAGGCCTCGCGCTGATGCCCGAGTATGCAAACAACCTGCTGCCGTGGTCGGTGGTGAGCCGGCCGCTGGACGGGGAGGCGCCCATCGTCGATCTCGTGGTGGGCTATAACCGGGCGAACACGTCCCCCACGCTCAAGCTCTTTCTCTCGCGGCTCGACGAGCTGACTACGCCGGCGGGTGCATAGCCGAAAACGTCATATGCAACTGCCGAATAACTGGTAGGGGAAAGCGCTGCGGGCTGTTTCAATGAGTGGACGACCCCGTTCGATGCACGGGCGGCGGTAATCGCGCGATAACGCCGTGCGCGTTCGCGCTTTCCACTATCCGCAGCAGGATCACTGATGAGTC
The DNA here is from genome assembly GCF_035501035.1 of Paraburkholderia sp. Lineage (GTDB taxonomy): Bacteria > Pseudomonadota > Gammaproteobacteria > Burkholderiales > Burkholderiaceae > Paraburkholderia. The sequence continues at coordinate 8,173 of NZ_DATJWR010000392.1, read as the reverse complement.
TCGACATTTTCTGGTTCTTGCCAACCTCGGGCGACACGCGCTACCTGGGCAAGTCCGACTTCGGCCGCGCGCCGACCAACGCCTATATGCGGCAGATCGCCGTCACTGCCGAGGAGCTCGGCTACGACGGCCTGCTCATTCCCACCGGCAGCAGCTGCCTCGACCCGTGGGTGACGGCCGCGAGCTTGGCGCCCGTCACGCGGCGCATCAAGCTGCTCGTCGCGTTGCGCACCTCGCTGGGTGCGCCTACCGCATCGGCGCGTCAGGCGGCCACGCTCGATCAGGCGTTGAATGGCCGCTTGCTGCTCAACGTCGTGCCGGGCGGCGACGCCACCGAGCTCGCGGCGGACGGTGTATTTCTCTCGCACGACGAGCGCTATGAGGCCGCCGACGAGTTCCTCACGATCTGGCGCGACCTGTTGCGCGGCGAGAAGGTGAACTTCGAGGGGAAGCATCTGCGCGTACAAGGCGCGCAGAATTTTCACGCGCCGGTGCAGACGCCATATCCGCCACTGTATTTCGGCGGTTCGTCGCCGGCGGCCCACGCACTGGCGGCGAAGCACGTGGATGCCTATCTCACCTGGGGGGAGCCGCCGGAGGCGGTGGCGCAGAAGTTCGCCGACGTGCGGGCCCGGGCGGCGCGCCACGGGCGCACACTCAAGCTTGGCGTGCGCCTGCACGTGATCGTGCGCGAGACCAATGACGAAGCATGGTCCGCAGCCGAGCGCCTGATCAGCAAGCTCGATGACGACGACATCCGCCGCGCGCAGGAGAACTACGCGAGTATGGATTCGGTGGGCCAGCGCCGCATGGCCGAACTGCATGGCGGCCGCCGCGACCAGCTCGAAATCAGCCCGAACCTGTGGGCTGGCGTGGGGCTCGTACGCGGCGGCGCGGGCACGGCGCTCGTGGGCGACGCGCAGACGGTGGCGGCGCGCCTCAAGGAATACGTCGATGCGGGCGCGGACAGCTTCGTGCTCTCCGGCTATCCGCACCTCGAAGAGGCGATCCGTTTCGCGGAGCTCGTATTCCCGCTGCTGCCGGGCAAGAAGCCGGTGACGCTGCGTGACCAGACCTTGACGGGTGGGGCGTTCGACGTGCGCGCGCATGAGCGCGGGCAGGAAGCGGCGCGCGCTTGAGCGCGGCCATGCGTGGCGATCAGCGCCTTTCCCGGCGTGCATACAGCTGAGTTTCGGTCAGGGGGCTAGCCGGCCGACTATTCCTATGAGTGATATTGCAGTTTTATTCCTGTGAGTGATATTGGCAAAATATTCCCCACAGGCATATAATCGCTTTATGCCTTACAGGAATATGCCATGAAGATCATCGTCCAGACGCCCACCGGGCTTGGCGAGATTCTGCAGTCGGCCCGCAAGGCGCGCGGCATGACCCAGGCGCAGGCCGCAGCGCATGTCGGCGTCGGCCAGCCGCGACTCTCCGCGCTCGAAACCACGGGCACCGCCGGGCTCTCGCTCGAGCAGATGCTCGCGCTTTTCGCGCTCTATGGGCTGGAGTTTTGCGTGCAGTCGCGCGAGCCGGCGGGCGCGGGCAAGGCCCCGGCCGCGGGCGCCGACACGCCGGAGTGGTGACGATGGGCCGCAAATCGCATTCGCGCGCGCTCTCGATCTGGGCCAACGGCGAGCGCGTGGGTACGTGGGTCGTGACGGCGGCCGGGGACACCGAACTGCGCTACGACGACGCCTGGAAACGCTCGGCCGTGGGCCGGCCGCTCTCGCTCTCGCTGCCGTTCGGCATTGGCGATGTGCCGCTGCGCGGCGAGCGCATCCACCATTATTTCGACAACCTGCTGCCCGACAGTCCGCACATTCGCCGCCGCATTGCGGCGCGCTTTCGCACGGATACGCTCGAGGCCTTCGATCTACTCAAGGCCATCGGGCGCGACTGCGTGGGCGCCGTGCAACTGCTCGGCGAAGACGAAATGCCGGGGCGCATCGATCGCGTGGAAGGCACGGCGCTGAGCGAGGCTGCCATCGAGCGCCTGCTGCTCGAAACGGCCGGTGCGTTGCCGGGTGACGCGCAGGAGGCCGACGAGCTGCGCATTTCGCTCGCGGGCGCGCAGGAGAAAACCGCGCTGCTGCGTCACCGCGGTAAATGGCTGCTGCCGCGCGGTGCCACACCGACAACGCACATTCTGAAGCTGCCGCTAGGGTTCATCGGCCATCGCAAGGTGGACTTCAACACCTCAGTCGAAAACGAATGGATTTGCCTGGCACTGCTCAGAGCCTACGGGCTGCCCGCTTCGCAGGCTGAGATCATGACATTCGGCGCGCAGAAGGTGTTGTGCGTCGAACGCTTCGACCGTGCGCGTGCGCGTAGCGGCGCACTCCTGCGCCTGCCGCAGGAGGACTTCTGCCAGGCACTCGGGGTTGCGCCGCATCGCAAGTATGAGGCGCATGGCGGCCCAGGCGTGCGCGAGATCGCGGGACTCTTGCGCCAGTCGCAGCAGGCGCGGGAAGATCTCGAGACTTTCCTCACCGCGCAAATCGTCTTCTGGATGCTCGCCGCGCCGGACGGCCACGCGAAGAATTTCAGCATCCGCCTGTTGCCTGCGGGGCGCTTCCAGCTCGCCCCGCTCTATGACGTGATGTCGATCTGGCCGGTGGAGGGGGACGGCGGCAACCAGTGGTCGTGGCACAAGGCTTCGCTCGCAATGGCGGTGTGGGGGAGGGCGCGCCATTACCGCATGCGCGACGTGAAGCGCACGCACTTCGACGCTACCGCACAACTTTGCCACTACGGGCCCGACGCGGCGCCGCTCGTCGAACGCGTGCTCGAGCGCACGCCCCGCGCGATCGATGAGGTCGCGTCGGCGCTGCCCGAAGGCTTTCCCGAACGTGTGGCAGAGCGGCTTTTCGAGGGCCTGCGCTTTTCCGCACAGCGGCTCGCGGCGCAGTGAACGCGTGGTTAGGCTGTGCCGCCGCACGAGACCGGTGCGACCTTGCCCGCGTTCCCGGATCCACTGGCGGCGGACTCGCGCCTACGTGCATGCGGCGGTTCGCAGCGTAAATTGATCGACGGTGCGTCGCAAATGCCTGGCCTGCTCTCGCCGCGCTTCGGATGCAGCTGCAATCTGCTCTACGAGTGCTGCATTTTGCTGCGTGACACCCTCCATCTGCGAAACGGCCTGGCTGACTTCGCCCAAGATGTGAGAAAGAGCAGGAAAGCGAGAACGGCTGCGATTGTGAGCGCGAGCGCGAGCGTCTCGACTTCGGGAGTGCGCTCGACGAGCGCAGTGATAGCGACACTGAAAACGATCAATGCGGCCGTCATGCATGCGCCGAAATAAACCAGAATCCGGTGGCGAACCGTGAACGCATTTGCATGTTGCAACTGCCGGTTCTGGTGGTAATTGAGCATGCCTTGGCCGGAGATTTTCATGTGGCTGTTCTTTTCGATCATCGAGATGACTTGATGCCGCTTCCCGATAGGGTGCGATGATTCGGTGTTTCAACTTGCACATACATCGTCTCGTTGACGACGCAACTTGATACCAGGGTTTACACGTCAGGTGTTCGGTTCAATTGATCATCCGTTTGAGAACTATGCCGTATCGGTATGGACCGATACCTATTAGGTGTTGGACAGCGCGAAATACGGCGATCTATGCTTAGCCGGGTTTGTGCCAAACACAATAGCCAATACGTGTGGCGGCTTTCCCGCTTAAGGGAAAGATAAATCGCCGCGCCGAAGATCGCCTGATTTCCAGAAAAAATCAAATGCCACGCCTCTCCAGGATGCGTGTCGATTGGAGACTCTCGTCATGATTCACCCTTCCATCCGGTCCATTCCGGCGCTAATCGACAGAGAACGGCTCGGTGCGTTCCAATGCCGTGTGCTCGCGATCTGCGTGCTGATTGCGCTGCTCGATGGCTTCGACACGCAGGCCATCGCCTTTACCGGGCCTGCGATTCTCGCTGCGTTCAAGCTGCCCGCCGGCGCGCTGGCGCCCATCCTGACCGCCGGGATCATCGGCATGACCGTTGGCGCGATGACGCTGGGTCTCGTCGGAGACCGCATAGGCCGCCGGCCCGCGATCATGATCGGACTTGCGCTCTTTGGCTGCGCAACGTTGGCCACTTCCTGGGCGACCAATCCCCAACTCATCCTGGTGTTGCGCTTCATTGCCGGGCTGGGCATGGGCGGCTGCACGCCGGTGCTGCTCGCACTCGCCGCCGAGTACGGCCCGGCACGACTGCGCGGCGCGATCATGACCGGCGTGCTGCTCGGCCTGCCAGCGGGGGCCATGCTCGGAGGCTTGCTCGCGGCACGCATGCTGCCTGTCATTGGGTGGCAGGGCATCTTTGTCGTGGGTGGCGGTGTGCCGCTTGCCGTGCTCGTGCTCGCGGCGCTTCTGCTGCCCGAGTCGCTCTACTATCGGGCGGCGCGCGGCGACGCCCGCGGGCAGCAATACGTGCACAAGACGCTCTCGAAGATCGTGACGCAGCCGTTGCCGCCCGACGTGCGCTTCACCGTGCCCGAGGAAGCCGTTGCGAAGGCAAGCGTCGGTGCACTGTTTCGGGACGGCTATGCAGGGAAAACGCTCGCAATCTGGACCGTCTATCTGCTCAACTGGGTCGCATGGTTCATGCTTCTCTCGTGGTTGCCCACCGTGCTCAAATCCGCCGGCCTGCCGGCGGCGCAGGCGCCGCTCGGCACTGTGATCGTCAATGCCGTGTTCATCGTTTGCGCGATTCCGCTCTCGTTCCTCTTGCCTCGCATGAACACACGCACTCTGCTTGGCGCCATGTTCGCGTCTGGCATCGTCATCGCACTCGGCCTGAGTCATGCCGGCACGAACTGGGCACTTGTCTTTGCTCTTGTGGGGGCTGCGGGTTTTGGTATTGGCGGGCAGCAGATTGCGCTGAACTACCTGATCGTGGGCGCGTACCCAACCGCTCTGCGTGCCACGGCAACAGGGTGGGCAATCGGCATGGGACGGGCGGGCGCAATCGTGGGATCGGCGATCGGCGGCACGTTTCTTTCGTGGGGCGGCCCTTCCGGCTTTTTCCTCGCGCTGGCGGTGCCCCTCGCGGGCGCTGCGCTTGCCGTGTTCAGCCTGCGTCTGGATGCGGCAAAGGCAGATATCGCCCTATCGCCGAACCACTGACTTTCACTGAGGCTCGATTCGGCCCTGAACGTGACGATGTTGCGTGACATCCTCATGTTCAGGGTCTCGCGCGCTCACCGACGATCGCAGCGGCTTGCGAGCCTCGATGAGCGCGCAGCCATTCACGGCTTCTTTTTCTTCTCGGGAAGCCACAATTGAGGTTCCGCATACATCTCCTTGACCAGTTGCTTGACGAGGTCGATGTAGACCGAGCTGTCGTTCACGCGGTGATTCAGGATGATCGGTGAAGTGGCGTGGTCGCTGTCTATCAGGCGGTAGTGCACATCCTGGCGTATTTGCCGCGCTGACGCGGGAATCACGCACACGCCGAACTCGGCCGCGACGAGGCCCAGTGCCGCCTGGATCTCCCGTACCTCGAGTACCTCGCCGGGTTGCACGCCATCACCGTGCAACATGCTCAATACCTGATCGGCGAAACTGGGGCGCGGCTCCTTCGGATAAACAATCAGCTTTTGTCCGGCCAACTGCTCGATGGGGATTGGCGTCGATTCTTTTGCCATGGGGGACTCGACGGGCACCACCACGGCGAGGGGCTCTTCACGCAGGACGATGCCGGCCACGTTCGGGTCGCTGTGGCGCACCCGGCCAAAGCCAAGATCGATGCGGCCTTCCTTCAACGCCTGGATCTGCTGCACCGACATGAGCTCCACCATCTGGATGTCCAGTTCCGGCGCATGCTGACGCAGCTTGCGCATCAATGTTGGCAGTCCGGAATAAAGCACCGAGGCGACGAAGCCGATCGACAGCACGGTCCGCTGATGCAGCCCCACGTGCTTCGCAGCCGTTTGCATCTGCTCGACGCGACCCAGTATCTGCATTGCCTGCTCGTAGACCAGACGGCCCGCGTCGGTCGTGCGCACCGGGCGGGTGTTGCGAATCAGCAGAGGGACGCCGATCTCCTGTTCGAGCAATTGAATCTGCCGGCTCAGTGGCGGTTGCGCGATGCGCAGTTGCTCCGCGGCGCGAGTGAAATTGCGCTCGCGGACAACGGCAACGAAGTAACGAAGCTGACGTAGGTCCATGGTCTGATCCCAAAGAGGAGCATCAAATTATCGATACTCAAAGAATATGATGCACCGCAATATCATACCAAAGACGGGCGATTGCGGCGGTTCAATACTATAAAGGTATTGAATTGGACGCAAATAGTATTGGACTGTGCGAATGCGCGACGTGTATAAAACTATCGTATCTACTTCACTTGCGCCGCATTCGACATGACCACCGCCACGATCGAACGTATCGAAACCCGCCTCGTCGATCTGCCGACGATCCGCCCTCACAAGCTCTCGGTCGCCACCATGTACGGGCAAACCCTGATGCTGGTGAAGGTCTATTGCAGCGACGGCGTGTTCGGTATCGGCGAAGGCACGACGATTGCCGGCATGGCTTACGGCCCGGAAAGCCCGGAGGCGATGAAGCTGGCGATCGACGCCTACTTCGCCCCGGCGATGGTCGGCCGGGACGCCACGCAGATTCAGGCGCTGATGGCGCATCTGGGCAAGCTGGTCAAGGTCAATCACTTCGCGAAGTGCGCGCTCGAAACCGCGCTGCTCGATGCGCAGGGCAAGCGCCTTGGCGTGCCGGTGAGCGAACTGCTGGGCGGGCGCCGCCGCGAGCGCCTGCCGGTTGCCTGGACGCTGGCTTCGGGCGATACCGCGAAAGATATCGCCGAAGCGGAAACGATGCTCGACGTGCGCCGCCACAAGATCTTCAAGCTGAAGATCGGCGCCAGGGATCTCAAGACCGATATCCGGCACGTCGCGGAAATCAGGAAGGCCGTGGGCGAACGCGCCACGGTGCGCGTGGACGTCAACATGGCGTGGAGCGAGACGCAGGCAGCATGGGCGATTCCAGCGCTGGCCGACGCGGGCTGCGAACTCGTCGAGCAGCCGGTGGCATCCCCGGCCGCGCTCGCGCGCCTCATGCGCCGCTTCCCGGTGGCATTGATGGCCGACGAAATCCTGCAAGGCCCGGAAAGCGCATTCGAGATCGCGAAGAACGAGGGCGCCGATGTATTCGCCATCAAGATCGAACAAAGCGGTGGGCTGTTCGCCGCGCAGCGCGTGGCGGCGATTGCCGATGCGGCAGGTATCGAACTGTATGGCGGGACGATGCTCGAAGGCGCGTTCAGCACGATTGCCTCGGCGCAGCTGTTCGCGAGCTTCGCCAACCTGCAGTGGGGCACCGAGCTGTTCGGGCCGCTGCTGATCACCGAAGAGATTTTGACCACACCGCTGGATTACAGCGACTTCGAGCTTACCGTGCCGAACGGCCCGGGGCTGGGCATTGAACTGGACGAAGCCAGGGTCAGGCGCTTCACGCGTGACGGGCTAATGAAGGTCACGAAGTAATCCGCACCCCAAGACAACAGGACGCTGACGATGCTTTTCCACGTACGAATGGATGTGAATATTCCCGCCGACATGCCTGCCGATGTCGCCAACCAGATCAAGGCTCGCGAGAAAGAGTATTCGCAGGAGCTGCAGCGCAGCGGCAAGTGGCGCCATATCTGGCGTGTGGTTGGCGAGTACGCGAACTACAGCATTTTCGATGTGGAGAGCAACGCGGAGCTGCACGAGATCCTGACCGCGTTGCCGCTTTTCCCGTACATGAAGATTTCGGTAACACCGCTGTGCCGTCACCCCTCGTCCGTTCGGGAAAGCGACGCCTGAGCGAATTTTTCGCCATTACATGGAGACAGTAATCATGAGCGCAAAAGTATTTCAAACGAAGGAAGTGCAGGATCTGCTGAAGGCCGCCGCCAACCTGGAAGGCAACAGCGGCAATGCGCGTTTCCAGCAGATCACGCACCGCCTGCTGAGCGACCTGTTCAAGGCTATCGACGATCTCGACATCACGCCCGATGAAGTGTGGGCCGGCGTGAACTATCTGAACAAGCTCGGCCAGGACGGCGAAGCGGCGCTGCTGGCCGCTGGCGTGGGTCTGGAGAAGTACCTCGACATTCGCATGGACGCCGCCGACAAGGCGGTCGGCCTCGAAGGCGGCACGCCGCGCACGATC